>NZ_CP012602.1:3197500-3551250 GCF_001278805.1 Bacillus sp. FJAT-18017
TTAGTGGGAAGGCCTGTGGAAGGTCCCCCACGCTGGGTGTCAACAATAACTATTGGAGTTTCTGTAATCCCGGCAAGCCCGATTGCTTCCATCTTTAATGATAGGCCAGGGCCAGCGGAAGCAGTAATTGCCCGGACACCTGCATAGTTGGCTCCAATTGCCATCGTGGCAGCTGCTATTTCATCTTCCGTCTGGATGACGGTGCCGCCCAAAGCAGGCAGTTTCTTGATTAGGTATTCCATAATCTCAGAGGCAGGTGTAATAGGATAGGCTGCCATAAAGCGGCATCCTCCGGCTACAGCACCTAATGCGATTGCATCGTTGCCGATCATGAACATTCTCTTTTTGCCATCTGCTTTTTCAAGCTGCATTGTACGAATTCCTTCAAGCTGTTCAGTAATGAAATCATGGCCAGCCTGAATCGCTTGCATGTTCTTCGCTACTACCTGATCGCCTTTACGGCCAAAAATCTCACGAACTACTTCTTCAAAGACTGTAATGTCCAGATCAAGGACTGCAGTTGTTGCACCTATTGCAACCATGTTCTTCATTAGAGAGGTGCCAAGTTCAGTAGCGATTTCAGTAAACGGAACCGAGTACATGACTGCCTGTGTATCCTCAGGCTTCACAGGTTTAAACTTTGCATCAGCAATGATTACGCCATTGCTATGTAACTCTTTGTAGTTTAAGTCGATTGTTTCCTGATCAAAAGCTACCAATATATCAAGATCATCGGAGATGGATCTGATTTGGGTAGTACTTACTCTGATTTTGTTGTTTGTATGGCCGCCTTTAATCCTTGATGAAAAGTGACGGTAGCCATACAAGTAGTAACCAAGCCTGTTTAATGCGATTGAAAAAATCTCTCCCGTACTTTCAATACCTTCCCCTTGCTGTCCTCCAACTTTCCAGGAAAGTTGATTAATCATCCTTTACACCCCTTTGGATATGTAAAAAAATAATAGTTCATATCTTACAACTGAAGTGTAGCACTTTTTCAGATAATTCACTAGAAATCCGCTTGAAATTAAGCGTTTGCATTTCCATTCAAAAAAATCTGGCAGGTACTAAACGGTTTTAATTCTAGACCTATGTGACAAAAATTGCAACACTTTGAGGCATAATATTGTCTAAAATTTGAATATTTTTTAAAAGTGAGATTTATAGACCAATATTTTTGCCTATTTTTAAAGAGTTATCTGCAGATGCATTGATTTTATAAGGTTATTTCGGCAGCCTCGTTTCCATGTTTTTATATAAAAATTTCCAAACTTGTATTTCAGAATAGTGTTTTTGTAGTTCATTAATTAAATTTTCGTATTCAAATGCTGTGGAAAGCCCTTCTACGGTCTTATCAATCCCATCAAAATCCGAGCCAAACCCAATATGGTCTTCCCCTCCAAGAGAACAAATGTGATCAAGGTGGCGAAGTACATCGGTAATCGTTGCCTTACCTGCTTTACTAAGAAAATAAGGAACAAACGTAAGCCCCATTACTGTATCTTCTCTAATGATCGCTCTAATTTGGTCATCTTTTAGATTCCGTGGATGAGGGCATTTTGTAAATGCGTTTGAATGAGATGCCATTGGAAAATCTGCAAGCTCCATAACATCCCAAAATCCTCTCTCAGATAGATGTGATACATCGCACCATGTGTTGGTTTGATTCAAGAGCCCGACAACTTCACGCCCGAACGGAGTAAGTCCTCTACCACGGGATTCCATGGCTCCATCAGCAACGGCATTGGCCCAGTTCCATGTTAGCCCTACTGAAGAAACCCCCATATCCAGTAATATCTTTAATTTATTGAGATCCTTTCCAATTGAATCGCAGCCTTCAAGCGAGAGCATTGCCCCCATCTGATTTTCCTTTAAAGAATTTAGGGCCGCTAGGTCTTTTACATGAACAACCATCGAATTATCAATAACTTTCTCGTGAAATATCCGAGCCATGTCCTTTGCTGCCTCAAACGCCTTTTCTCCTCTTAGTTCCGGCGGTACAAAAATAGCGAAAACCTGAAGCTTAATACCCGCCTCTTTCATTCCATCTAAATTGGCCTGAAGCTTTTCAGAATCCTTAAATTGAATTGAAGGATCCTCATACATTTTTAAAAGCACATCACAATGGGCATCAAATACTGCCATCCGTTCCGCCTCCTCTAATTGTCATTGAGTTTCCTCATAAAAAAACCTGCTTGAGTGGTACAAGCAGGCTTGGCTTTAGTTTACCGGTCTGACATACAGTTAATTTAATTATTACCTTGGCTCTACAATCAATTTTATGGCAGTCCGTTCTTCACCGTCAATCAGTATATCGGTAAATGCAGGGATGCAAATCAAATCGACACCGCTAGGTGCTACAAATCCTCGTGCGATCGCTACTGCTTTTACCGCCTGGTTTAATGCGCCTGCACCAATTGCCTGGATTTCCGCCATTCCTCTTTCGCGCAGAACCCCGGCAAGCGCACCAGCTACAGAATTAGGATTAGATTTTGCTGAAACTTTTAATATTTCCATTCCTAGCTCCTCCTCGTATAATCCCGATCCCGCATGAGCAGCTCATGGACAGTTCAGGTATATATCTTTCCATTGTTACTATATTCACGGCAATTGGGACATATTCCCGCAAGGAGGATTTTTGTCATCTTTCTTAGCTATAGAGTGGATGATCGGGATTTATCAGGATGCGATTAATCTTCTTTGCTTTTCCAGATTTTCGGTCAAGCTCCATTAAAACAGCCGACAGCTGCACCGGGCCTTCTTTCGGCACTTCGAAGCGGGCTGGCATAGAATTTAAGAAACGCTTAATGACTACATTTTTCTCCATACCGAGGATTCCGTCGTAGGGACCCGTCATGCCTACATCTGTTATATAAGCAGTCCCACCTGGCAGGATACGGTTATCCGCTGTCTGAACATGGGTATGTGTCCCAACAACAGCAGACACCCTTCCAGCAAGATACCATCCCATTGCGAGCTTTTCGCTCGTGGCCTCAGCGTGGAAATCCACGAAAATAAATGGAGTCCTTGTGCTCGCCTCTTTAATTAGCTCGTCAGCTTTTCTGAATGGGCAATCTAATGCCGGCAAAAATGTTCTGCCTTGCAGATTAATAACCGCAATTTCCAAGTCATTTAATTTTACATAAACAATCCCTTTACCAGGTGTTCCCTCTGGGAAGTTTGCAGGGCGGGCCATATATTTGGCCTTTTCAATAAAGTCTAAAATATCCCGGTTATCCCAGGTGTGATTCCCAAGTGTTACGGCTTGTGCTCCCCATTCAAGAAAACTTTTATATATGGCTTCGGTAATTCCTTTTCCCCCGGCTGCATTTTCACCGTTGATGATTGTCAAATGCGGTCTATATTTTTCTTTTAACTTAGGTAAATATTCTTTCACCATATCCCGGCCGGGAGAGCCGACAACATCGCCAATAAATAATATGTCCATTTTCCTACCCCAATTCAGTTAGTCTTTACGCCCCATTGTATCACACTAGTTCCATTGTTAAATGTAAAAAAGGACAGCCCCCAATATGGGTGCTGTCCTTCGTTGTTATTTAGCGTATTCAACTGCCCGGGTTTCACGGATAACCGTAACTTTGATATGGCCCGGATAATCGAGTTCTTCTTCAATCCGTTTCCGGATATCCCTCGCAAGCCTGTGGGCTGCAAGGTCATCTATTGATTCAGGTTTAACCATAATTCGAACTTCACGGCCGGCCTGAATGGCAAAGGACTTTTCAACACCATCATAGGACTCGGATATTTCTTCGAGTTTTTCCAGGCGGCGAATGTAGTTTTCAAGTGTTTCGCTCCTTGCACCCGGCCTTGCAGCGGACAATGCATCCGCGGCAGCGACAAGTACTGCGATAATTGAAGTTGGTTCCTTGTCACCATGGTGGGAAGCAATACTGTTAATAACAACTGGATGCTCTTTGTACTTTGTAGCAAGCTCAACGCCAATTTCAACATGGCTGCCTTCGACTTCATGGTCAATCGCTTTGCCGATATCATGCAGCAAGCCTGCACGGCGGGCCAGTGTCTCATCCTCCCCGAGTTCGGCTGCCAACAGCCCTGATAGCTGTGCAACTTCCATCGAGTGCTTAAGGACATTTTGGCCGTAGCTTGTACGGAATTTCAATCGACCAAGAATCTTGATTAGATCCGGATGCAATCCGTGTACCCCAACTTCAAAGGTTGTTTGCTCTCCGATTTCCCGGATATGCTCATCAACCTCGCGGCGTGCCTTATCCACCATTTCTTCAATTCGTGCCGGATGGATTCTTCCATCCTGAACGAGCTTTTCAAGTGCCAGGCGGGCAGTTTCGCGCCTAATCGGGTCAAATCCGGACAGGATGACTGCTTCCGGTGTATCATCGATGATTAAATCGATACCAGTCAGCGTTTCGAGGGTTCGAATATTCCTACCCTCACGGCCAATTATGCGGCCCTTCATCTCATCGTTAGGCAGGTTAACAACTGAAACAGTCGTTTCTGCCACATGGTCTGCAGCGCAACGCTGGATTGCAAGAGAGAGGACTTCTTTTGCCCTCTTGTCCGCTTCTTCCTTCGCGCGGTTTTCGGTTTCTTTGATCATTAAAGCCATATCATGCGCAAGTTCCTTTTCGGCATGATCCAGAATGATCGCTTTCGCTTCTTCCCGAGTCAGTCCCGAGATCCTTTCGAGCTCGGTTTGCTGGGCCCGTACCATCTCGTCCACTTTGCTTTCCATCTGTTCAATATGCTGTTGTCTTTGGTTAAGAGAATCATCCTTTTTCTCCAAAAGGGATTCGCGCTTGTTTAGCGTATCATCCTTCCGGTCCAAATTTTCTTCTCTTTGCAGTAACCGGTTTTCTTGTTTTTGCAGTTCATTTCTTCGTTCCCGAACCTCACGTTCAGCTTCAGTCCGAAGCTTGTGAATTTCATCCTTTGCTTCCAAAAGCGCTTCCTTCTTGGAGGCATCAGCATCACGTCTAGCATCTTCAAGGATTTGTTCAGCTGCGCTTTTAGCACCAGCTATTTGCTTTTCTGCAAAGGACTTACGAATAAAATAGCCAACAACCGCACCGACGAATAGGCCAAGCAAAATGGAGATGAATGTAATGGGTTCCATTGTTACACCTCCTCTTGCTATGAACTTTTGTTACATTTTCAAGTGTCGGCATGTACATTGTGTTCAACATACAGCAAGCACCAAGGCTTTTAACATGTAAAATTACCAAAAATGTAAAATATACAATTTTAATTGTATAGCTGACAATATTTATTGTCAAGGGTAAGTCCATACTCCAGCCCTATCATAAACCAAAATATGGTATAAGAAAAATAAAGGGGATGTTAACGTTCAGTTTCAATCCAAAAAAGCAAAGCCGTAACGGCTTTGCTTCGTTGATATGATTAATCAATCAATTCAAATTGTTCTGGCTCGTCCTCTTCTTCTTCCTTCACGACCTTAACACCATCGAGGCCATAATGGTCACGGATTTTCTGTTTGACCTGTTCGCGAATTTCAGGATTCTCCCTAAGGAAAGCCTTGGCATTTTCCCGTCCCTGGCCAATGCGTTCCTCATTATAGGAGTACCAGGAACCGCTTTTCTGGACAATATCAAGCTCAGAGCCAATATCAACAATTTCGCCTTCCCTTGAAATACCTTCACCGTACATAATGTCGACTTCGGCCGTACGGAATGGCGGAGCTACCTTGTTTTTAACAACCTTAATCTTCGTTTTGTTTCCAATCATTTCAGTGCCCTGCTTCAAGGTTTCAGCACGGCGCACTTCAAGACGGACAGTCGAATAGAACTTTAACGCCCGGCCTCCAGGTGTAGTTTCCGGATTACCAAACATAACCCCTATCTTTTCACGAATCTGGTTAATAAAGATGGCAATGGTCTTGGACTTATTGATTGCACCAGAAAGCTTTCGAAGTGCCTGGGACATAAGGCGTGCTTGCAATCCCATATGGGATTCACCCATTTCACCTTCAATTTCAGCTTTTGGTACAAGTGCCGCTACGGAGTCTACTACAAGGATGTCGACCGCTCCGCTTCGAACAAGCGCTTCGGCAATTTCAAGTGCCTGCTCCCCTGTATCAGGCTGGGAAAGCAGCAACTCATCTATGTTGACGCCTAGTTTTTGTGCATAAGCAGGGTCAAGGGCATGCTCGGCATCAATGAACGCAGCCGTTCCTCCCTTTGCCTGGACTTCAGCGATTGCATGGAGCGCAACAGTTGTTTTACCTGAACTTTCAGGTCCATAAATTTCAATAATACGCCCGCGTGGATATCCTCCAACTCCAAGCGCAATATCAAGGGTAAGGGATCCACTTGAAACAATGGAAACATGTGTGTCTGTCTTTTCCCCAAGTTTCATTATAGAACCTTTTCCAAACTGCTTTTCAATTTGCTTTAACGCCATTTCAAGGGCTGCCTGACGATCACTCACTGTGTTTCCTCCTTAAGGTCATATATATAAAAGCATAAGCGATTGCATTCAATCTAGCAAATTACTTCTATTATTACTATACTATTTTCCAGTCCATTTGTCCACTAAAAACACGAACATCTATTCGTTTTTTTTCTTCCCAAGTTAGTCTTAAAAAATTGATTTTGCTGTCTGAAATAATCATTTTCACAACTCAACTCACACTGAAAATGCAATCTTTCATTATTAACAGAAATTATTTATGTAAAAAACGAAGGAGCCTAATTGGCCTCCTTCGTTTCCTTTAACCGTTTTAACAAGAAATAACACCCATATTTTACTGTCCGTATACGGTTTGCTTCACGGCTTCCACCAAGATTCAGCTTTTCTACTGTAGTTGGCTCTCCTTTAATACTTATACCAATATACACCGTGCCGACCGGCTTTCCCTCCAACTCGTCCGGACCGGCAACACCAGTAAAGCTAATACCTATATCCGCATTGACGAGGCTTGCAACATTTTCAGCGAGCTCACGAGCGCATTGTGCACTTACAACCCCATCGTTCTCTATAGTTTCTTTATTAACATGAAGAACTTTAGCCTTAACTTCATTCGTATAACAGACAACACCGCCCTTAAGGCTGCTTCCGGCACCAGGGATGCTTGTGAATTGTTCTTGGAACATCCCGCCCGTTAAGCTCTCTGCACTTGAGATCGTCTGACCTGTTATTTTTAGATGTTTGGCTACTTCATTCATTAGTGATGTATCATCGTATCCGTAAAAATACATACCCACACGATCAAGGATTTCCTTTTCCACCTCATCAAGCAGTTGAATGGCTGTTTCCAGGATTGAGTGCTTTGCGGTTATCCTTAAGGTTACCTCTCCATCAGATGCAAGCGGAGCTATTGTAGGATTGCTTTGGCTGTCAATTAAATCCTCAATTTCGTGCTCTAAAAGAGCTTCGCCTATACCAAAGAATCGAAGTACCCTCGAAATGATTTGTTCATTTTCTTCTATTCTGGACATAAGGGCTGGCGTTCCATAGGATAGGAACATAGGCTCCAATTCCCTAGGCGGTCCAGGAAGGAACATGTAGAGCTTTCCGTCTTTTTCAGCAAGCATTCCAGGTGCCATGCCATGGTCGTTTTGCAGGACTTGGGCCCCCTCTAGTACAAGTGCTTGCTTTTTATTGTTTTCAGTCATTTCCCTGCCAGTCCGCTTAAAGAAAAGTTCAATTCCTTCCATCGCTTTCTGATCCATGACAAGGCCGACCCCTAAATGGGCGGCTGCCGTTTCTTTAGTCAAATCGTCCTTTGTAGGTCCAAGCCCGCCCGTCACAATGATTAAGTCCGAACGAGTTTCAGCTATACTAAGGACGCTTTTGAATCGTTCAGCGTTATCGCCAACAACAGTATGATAAAACACGTTAATTCCGTTCAGGGCAAGCTGCCCCGACAGAAATTTCGCATTTGTATTATTGATTTGGCCTAGCAGCAATTCAGAGCCTACCGCAATAATTTCAGCATTCAACAGTCCATCACACCTTCAATCGCATCTATTTGGAGTTTTTAAAGACATGCATGTTCTTGGAAAAGTAATCCCATCCTGACCATACTGTGAAAACAAGTGCAACCCATAAAGCTATATCATCAAATGGGAAACCTATCATTTCAAAAATAATATTATGGAGAAGCAAAGCTGAGATTGCAACAATCTGCGCCCACGTTTTGATCTTGCCTAGCATATTGGCCGCCACAACCTCACCGCCTTCTACAAGGAGGAGGCGCAGTCCGGTTACAGCAAATTCCCTGCTGATGATGATAACAACAATCCAGGATGGTGCTAGCTGAAGTTCTACGAGGACAATCAAAGCCGCAGAAACTAGCAACTTATCCGCAAGCGGATCGAGGAATTTCCCCATGTTTGTAACAAGGTTATACTTCCTTGCATAATATCCATCCACCCAGTCAGTGGAAGCGGCGATAATGAATAGCAGGGCTCCAACCAGATGTGCGACTGGAAGTTTTGTACCGAGCAGATTTAGCTCGCCCCAATTAAATGGGACTAGCATTATAATCAGAAAAAGCGGAATAAGACAAATTCTTGAGATCGTAATTTTATTAGGGACATTCATTTTCTTTCCTCCAGGATGTTCAAAGTCTAGGGCGCGAAAAAATAGCCATCATCTAGGGATGACTATTGTTCCGTCTTGATATAGCGAATCGTAATATTTTGTGTAATTTCTTTTGATTCGTATTCAAGCTTTTGCCCATTTACATAAATTTCTGTATCAGAGGTTTTTCCGACACGCATAACTGCTTCCGACTCGTTCGTCAAGTCGACTGTGTGGTCAGCTTTTTCCTTACCCTCTACCAACATCCCTCTGAAGAAAGATTTTCCACTGCCATTTTTTATTTCCACCCAAGTTTCACCTTTGGAAACTACTTTAAGTTCAAATTTATCGGCATTTTTCAAGTCATAGGTAGTCGATCCGCCAGCACTCTCAGCAACAACGAGCTCCTGGGCGGGGGTTTCTGGTTCTGCTGGTTCTTCGGTTTCCTCATCTTCCTTGGTGTCTTCCTTGTCACCTGCAGTATTATCTTCATTTTTCTTATCTTCGTTTTCGACAATGCTGGCTGGGGGTTGTTTATTTTCTGGCTTTGGAGCGGTATTATCGCCAACAAAGTTTTGGGCAATGACATAAACCCCAGCCATTAGCCCAATGATGAATACCCAAATAAGAATTTTTGGAAGTAAATCAAAAACCCGGGAGTTTCCTTCAGCCAAGCCCTTTCTGGATTTTACCCTTGACAGCTGCTCAGGCAGGTCTTTTCTGACAGGGGATGGAATCTCTCCCTCGTACGTATCAAAGACCTCGTCAGGATCAAGCCCAACAGCCTCTGCATATTGCTTTATAAATGCACGGACATAAAAATCTCCTGGCATACTCGAATAATTTCCTTCCTCGATGCCAGCCAAATATCTTTTTTGTATTTTCGTCGCAGCTTGAAGGTCATCAAGGCTTAGCCCCTTAGCCAGTCTTGCTTCCTTCAGCCGGTTACCCAACTCTGTCAATTCAAACACCTTCCAACTTTATTAAAAATCAAAGTCCCCAAAATTAGACGCCGGGAACCCATCCTTTAGGTCAACAACATCATAGGTTATTTCCTCTTCAGCATCATTGCGGAGTTCAATAATATAATCAAAATCATCCATTGTATATTCGGAATTCCTTATAAAAATATCCGGATGTTCAATAACCTTAACTGCAGGCAGGCGCATTATTTCTCTTACCAGCTGCCAATGCCTTTCATTTGCCCGTTTTGTAGACACGATGCCATCGATAATAAAAAGGTTGTTAGAGTTATATTCATCCTCAATCAGCTGGCTCCTGATTGTCTGCTTTAAGAGCGTAGATGAAACAAACAGCCATCTTTTGTTTGCGCAAACGCTTGCTGCAACAATCGATTCGGTTTTCCCTACCCTGGGCATTCCTCTAATGCCAATTAGCTTATGGCCTTCTTGTTTATACAGTTCAGCCATAAAATCAACTAATAACCCTAACTCGTCCCTGACAAACCGAAACGTTTTTTTATCATCGGCATCCCGCTGGATATAGCGCCCATGCCTGACTGCAAGCCGGTCCCGTAATTTAGGTTCTCTCACTTTTATTAGTCTTATTGTATCCATTGTATGTAATATCGACTCAAGCCTTTGGATTTGGTCATCACTTTCGGCAAGAATTAAAAGGCCTCGCCTTCCCTGATCGACACCATTTATCGTAACTATATTTATGGACAGCATACCAAGAAGGGAAGATATATCGCCGAGAAGGCCAGGGCGGTTTTTAGTAATTTCGTACTCAACGTACCATTCTTTCTTTGTCATATGTACCTCCTGCCCGAACTTCTGACAAATTTCATCATAATTATCTATACCTATATTAAATGATTTTTGATTAAAGAGAAAGGAAAAACCATTTATATTATTATTATTCACATAGATGCAGAATTCCTATAAAAAATAAAAAAAGAGAGGATGCTCCTCTCTTTTACCGGGTTCCGTTATTTTGAACAAGCTTTACCATCATATTCGCAATGGCTTGCTGCTCATCTTTATCGGCTACAGACCATAAATCGGCAAGAATCCTCTCCTGCTCATTTTTTGGTTCAACCTGGTTAGCAAGATAATCACCAATCTGATAGGCAAGGTCAGAAACAACATCTTTGCTGACGCCTTCATCCTGTGCTTGGTGGAGCCTGTCAGCAAGGAAGTCTTCCCATTGTTTCCAGTTATCTAATACAGACATCAGTATCCCTCCTTTTTGTTAAGACACAGTTAGTTTGCCGGGAGGGGTCGCTCGCTATTCATGTTTTTTATATTAACGAATTAAATAATCCTCTTTTGGCGTTTCCTATGTATACCATCCCCCATTGATCGGAAGTACCTGCCCAGTAATATAAGATGCACTGTCTGAAATAAGAAAGGCAATTCCCTTTGCTATATCTTCTGGCTGCGCTAATCTTCCCATTGGGATGTCTCCAGCTATAGCATCCAACTCTTCGGGGCTGAAACTCCCGAGCATACTGGTATTCACTGCCCCCGGTGCTATCGCATTCACCCTTATCCCGCTTAATGCGAGCTCTTTTCCAAGTGCCTTCACAAAAGATAATTGAGCCCCTTTTGCGGCTGAGTATGCACTCTCACATGCTGCACCTGTTTGCCCCCATATTGAAGAGACCATGATGATTGAGCCTGATTTTTTCATAAGCAATTTAGGCAGCAGTGAGCGTGTTAAAAGAATTGGATTCATAACATGAATATTAAATACATACTCCAGTTCTTGATCGGACAGGTCTTGCAAGAGCCCATAGATACTATTTCCGCTGCAATGGATAATGGTATCTAGGTTAAGGACAGAGGAAAGCAGCGGCTTGTACCCGCCTGCACTAGAAAAATCCGCAAAGATTGGCACATAATCTCCGCCATATTGTCCTAGCTCCTCAATCAACTCTTTTACAACTGTTTCATTTGAATTGTAATGGAGATATAAGTTATATCCATTTCCCGCAAGCTCCCTAGCAACAGCCGTTCCAATTCCCCCGCTTGCACCCGTGATTAATGCGAATCTCTTCATACTTCCTCACCCTTTTGAGACATTACTTTTGTTAAGATACTTCAAAACTCATATGCGGGATTCTTTACGTATAACGAAGGCTATTCGATATTATAAGAAACCTCTTAATGAAGGGAAAAAGCGCCTTAATGGCGCCTTCCACGATACTATTTATTTTGACAATGGCACTACCTGGCATACTGTAAAGCGTTCTTCTGAAAAAAGATCCCTTGAAACCTTTTGAATGTCATCAAGAGTAATTTTTTCAAGTACCGGTACTACCGCGAACAAATCCATTTCGTTAAAAGCGTACCGGGTAAACTGATTCGCAATAAATTCCGGAGAGTTGATCGCCCTTAGGAAAGAGCCAATTTTTTTTCGTTTTGCCCTTTCAAGCTGATCGGCAGAAATTTCACCTGTATTTTCAAGTACACCTCTCAAGGCATTCGCCAGTTCATCAGGCCTTGCAGTATCCCCGCCAACCATCGCAAAGCCAAACCCGTGTTCCTGGGTGTAATCGAAGGAAAACGTTTCGTCGATAAGGCCCTCGTCATAAAGGCGGGTATAATTTCCTGAGCTTTTTCCAAAGAGAATATCAAGGAGCAGGTTGATGGAAAGTTCCTGAATGAGCATTTCTTCACCGTTCGTACCAACGTTTTGTGCTTTTAGGCCGACAAGACATTTCGGAGTTTGGACATTCATTTCAAGCACTTTTTTTGGATTAGAAACACCAACTGCTTCTGGTTCAAACTTCCTTTCCACTTCATTTCTTGCTTCAAATTGTTTTTTCGTCTGGTTATCTTTTATCTGGCCCATTATTTTTTCCGGCTCGACAGGTCCGACGACGAAAAGAAGCATATTGGAAGGATGATAAAACATGTTATAGCACTCATAAAGCATATCCTTATCAATTTTAGCAATCGACTCGATTGTTCCGGCAATATCAATTTTGACAGGGTGATTATGATACATATTTTCAATCAATCCAAAATATAGGCGCCAGTCAGGATTATCATCATACATGGTAATCTCCTGGCCGATAATCCCTTTTTCCTTCTCAACAGTTTTTTCTGAAAAGTATGGTTCTTGAACGAAATCCATTAACGTTTCCAGATTCTCTTCAACTCTTGAAGTACTTGAGAACAAATAAGCTGTTCTCGTAAAGGAAGTGAAGGCGTTTGCCGAAGCCCCTTGCCTGCTGAACTGCTGAAAAACATCGCCATCTTCCTTTTCAAAAAGTTTGTGTTCAAGGAAGTGGGCAATCCCGTCAGGAACTTTTACATATTCACTCTTACCAGGTGGTTTGAATGTATTGTCAATAGAACCGTACTTTGTTGTAAAAGTAGCATATGTTTTGTTAAAACCTTGTTTTGGCAGGATGTAGACATCAAGGCCATTTGGAAGCTTTTCGTAATAGAGTTCTTCCTTTAATTGACTGAATTCAATTTTCTCCAAGTTAGGACTCCTCCTTTCCAGTCAGGAAGTATATTGTATCAAGGTCAATTTTCTGGGCAATCGAGACAATTTCTTCCCGGGTTGTCTCATTCATTCCGGCAATCCATTCGTCAAGTGTTAGATTGACACCTGCGACAACATTGTGATAGAGGATTTCAACGATCCCTCGATTTGTATCAATAGTTTCCAGAAGCTGATTGACGATGACAGCCTTAGTTTGTTCGAGTTCAGCATCAGTGAAATTGCCTTTTTTCATTTCATCCATCTGCTCTTTAATAATCCCGACAGCTTGATCAAAGTTTTTAAGGTCAATACCTGACATGACCATCATAAGCCCTTTATGGCTTTCAAGCCGGCTCGCCGCGTAGTAGGCAAGGCTTGCTTTTTCACGCACATTGATAAACAGCTTCGAGTGTGAGAAGCCTCCGTAAATTCCGTTGAAAACCTGGAGGGCATAATAGTCCTTATCGCCATAAAATGTATTTGTCCTGTAGCCTATGTTTAGTTTACCCTGCTTAACATCCTGAACTTCCTTGATGACCTGCTCAGCTTCCTTTTGGGCATATGATTTATCATTAAGTTTCTTAGGATTTCTAGGCTGAAATGTGAAGAGTTCACCGGCCAGTGACTGTACTTCCTCATCATCAACATCGCCTACTACATATAGATCCAACTCATCTTCTTCAAGCGCCCGCTGGTACTGGGTATACAAGCTTTGTGTCGTAATCCTGTCGACATCCTCCAACTTTCCATTGACATTTACAGCATAGGCTTCGCCCTTGCACATTTCCTCAATTAACCTAAGGCTGGAATAGCGCATCTTATCGTCAAATGCAGATTGAATCCTTTGTTTATGGGTGCGCTTTTCTTTATCGACGGTGGAAGCATTGAACCCATTTTCATCAACAAGTGGATTAAGGAGGATTTCTTTAAGGAATTCAAACCCCTTCCTCAAAAGTGGTGATGAATCGGCAAGGAACTTTTCGTTTGCAATTTCAATAAAAAAAGAGATGATATGATAATTTCCTTTTTTCGCTAAATCAACATAAAAAACGGCTCCATACAGCTCATCGAGATAAGACCTTAACTTTAACGTTGTCGGAAAACGTTCGGAAGAGCTTTGCAGAACATGTGGAACCAATGCGCGGGCTGTTGCATCCTCCGCACTTAACGGTGCTTTCATCTTAAATACAATTGCATTGGTTTTGTATTTGCCTGTTTTGGCGATATGCAGGTTATACCCCTTCATCGCGATCGTTGTTTCTGATAAGACAGCCATTAAAATCCTCCTTCACAAGGAATCAACACATATATCCTTTTACATATAGTATTTATTTTTTCCTGGTAATTATAATATATTCTATCTATAATTTGTCAGCCTAACAAATTTAATGAATTTATCCAGATATAAAAAAACCTTCTGCTTTATCGCAGAAGGTCTTTTATGTTATCATTACCTTTTTCCAGAGTCGAATGGTTCTCCGGCAGCTTTTGGAGCCTGGGACGATTTCGAGAATAGTACCAGTGCAATCAAAGTTACCACATAAGGGAAAATTTTCAACAGGATTGGCGGAATAACAGACAGTTCAGGAATTACCTGTGATACGTTGGCAATTGTACTTGCAAAACCGAAGAAAAATGCGGCAGCTAGTACACCAAATGGGCGCCATTGTCCAAAAATAAGTGCTGCGAGAGCAAGGAAGCCCAGACCTGAAACGGTGCCGGTAAATTCTCCGGCATATGTCAAGGTAATTAATGCTCCGCCAAGTCCTCCGAATGCACCTGAAATTATAACACCGCTATAGCGGATTCGCCTTACATTTACACCAGCTGCTTCAGCTGCTTGTGGAAATTCCCCACAAGAGCGGAGGCGAAGGCCGAATTTTGTTTTAAACAAAACAAACCAGCTGATTACCAATACAACCAGAATGAACCAGGTTGTTGTATAGGTTTTTGTGAAAAACAAATCACCAATGATTGGAATGTCTTTTAAAAATGGTACATTGGATGGTGCGAAACTATTTGGAATCCGTATATTACCGCTTCCAGTAATATTTCTGGCCAAAAAGATTGTCAAGGCTGTCGCTATCAGGTTTATTGCTGTACCGCTAATGATTTGATTAGCGTTTAGGTTAATGCTTGCGAAAGCATGGAGCAATGAAACAAGCATGCCCACCGCGACAGCTGCAAATAATCCAATCCAAAGGACGAGCGAATTGTTGTTAATTGAATCACTCAGGAAATAAACAGTCAGGGCGCTTGCAAATGCACCAAAAACCATCAGACCTTCAAGTGCGATATTGACTACACCGCTTCGTTCACTGAAAAGGCCGCCCAAGGCTGTAATGAGAAGAGGCATTGTAAATACAATCGCATAAGGAAAAATCTGTTCAATGATTGTCCACATATTATAGCTCCCCTTTCCCTGGTGCAGGAGCATCCATCGCTTTTTTATTGTTCTTCGACTTAATGAATTTATTGACCAAACGTTCAATTAAAATACTCGTTGCTGCAAAGTAAATGATGATCGCGATAATCGTATTTGCCAATTCTGGCGGAATTTCGGTCATTGCATTCATGAAACCTGTTCCTGAATAGAGTAATCCGAAGAATATCGCTGCGAAAAGCACTCCGATAGGGTGATTGTTAGCAAGCAAGGAAACCGCAATGCCGTCATACCCTTGGGCAGGAAGGATACCAATTTGCATGCTGGAGGCATTTCCTGTGTACATTACTACACCGCCAAGACCTGCCAGACCACCTGCAATCAGCATCGAAAGGATAATATTTCTATTAACCTTCATACCTGCATACTCTGCGGCAAACCTGTTAAAACCTACCGCCTTCAATTCGAAGCCCAAGGTTGTTTTCTCAATAATGAACCAAATAATAATTACCCCTAGAACCCCAAGGAAAAAGCCGAGGTTAATATAAGAACCCGGAAAGAGTTCAGTTAAAAATGAAGACTTCAAAGTTGCGGCTTCCGGTAGTTTACGAGATTCCGTCTCAAGGAATTCGCCCTTGAAATAGCCAGGAACAATATAATAAACAGTCCAGTAGGCAACCCAGTTCATCATAATTGTAGAAACAACCTCATGAACATTGAATTTCGCTTTGAGCAAACCTGGAATGAAAGCCCATGCTGCACCACCAATTACCCCTGCCAAAATCATCAATAAAAGGAGGACCGGCCTTGAAAAGTCAAACGTCAGACCTATAGCAGTAGCGCAAAGCCCTCCAATTAGCATTTGGCCTGCCGCACCAATGTTAAATAATCCTGTTTTAAAAGCAAAAGCAACAGAAAGACCAGTAAAAATAAGGGGTGTAGCTGTTGCTAGCGTATCCCCAATACGCTGAATATTCTTTAGTGCACCCTGGAATAAATAGGAATACCCTTCAAATGGATTTGCTCCGATGACGAGCATCAAAATTCCTCCAGCAACGAGGCCAAAAACAATTGCAATTAATGAAACGATGGTATTTCTCATTTGCCTCTCTCCTTACTTATCCCCGCCATCATTAGGCCAACTTCATTCTCATCGGTTTCGGAGGCAAATACTTCACCAATCAGGTTACCATTGTTTACTATGGCAATTCGGTCGGAAAGTTTCAGTACCTCATCCAATTCAAGTGAGACAAGCAGCACTGCATTGCCTTTATCCCTATGCTCAATTAGCCTCTTATGGATATACTCAATAGAACCGACATCAAGGCCGCGAGTTGGCTGGACAGCAATAAGCAGTTTGGGATCCAATTCAATTTCCCTGCCGATAATCGCTTTTTGCTGGTTACCGCCAGAAAGAGTACGCGCTCTGGAAGCTGTTCCCTCACCGGAACGAACATCAAAATTCTGCAAGATTTTATATGCATACTTTTTCATCGCTGACACGTTCAACAAACCATTTTTTGAAAAAGGCGGCTTATTATAAATTTCAAGAACCATATTGGACTGGAGTGTATAATCGAGGACAAGCCCCCGCTTTTGTCTGTCTTCGGGAATATGGCCAATTCCTGATTCTATTCTTTCACGAATAGGAACATTCGTGATATCTTTTCCAAGCAATTCTACCTTACCCGACTCAGCTTTTCTGAGACCTGTTATCGCTTCGACAAGCTCGGTCTGTCCGTTACCTTCGACTCCGGCAATCCCGACAATTTCTCCCGCTTTTACTTCAAGGGAGAAATTCTTTAAGCCCAGTACTTTTCTGTTGCTATTGACTGAAAGATCTTCGACTTTTAAAACAACCTCGCCTGGCTTGCTTTCTGCTTTATCAACTGCAAAGGATACATGGCGTCCTACCATCATTTCAGCAAGGCTTTCTTCGCTTGCTTCGGCTACATTTACAGTGCCAATGCCTTTTCCTCTGCGGATAACGGTACAACGGTCTGCAACTGCCTTAATTTCTTTCAGCTTATGAGTGATTATAATGATAGATTTACCTTCTTTAATAAGGTTCCGCATAATCTTCATCAATTCATCAATTTCAGCTGGTGTCAAAACAGCTGTAGGTTCATCAAAAATCAGAACTTCTGCTTCACGGTAGAGCATTTTCATGATTTCGACCCGCTGCTGCATACCTACGGAAATATCCTCAATTTTTGCATGAGGATCAACATTCAAACCATACTGTTTTGATAACTCTTCTATTCTTTTCGCAGCCCGGTCAACGTCCAATACTAAACCTTTTAATGGCTCGCTGCCAAGAATAATGTTTTCAGTAACAGTAAAATTATCAACAAGCTTAAAATGCTGATGAACCATTCCAATGCCTAAACGATTTGCAACATTGGGATTAGTAATCTTAACTTCTTTGCCGCGGACTTTGATTGTCCCCTTTTCTGGCTGATACATTCCGAAAAGCACGCCCATAAGTGTTGACTTACCCGCCCCGTTTTCACCAAGCAGAGCATGAATTTCCCCCTGCTTTAAGGTCAGAGTAATATTGTCATTGGCTACTATTCCGGGAAATTCCTTACGGATATCCAGCATCTCAACTACATAGCTCATAGTAACACCCACCTTTATTGGAAACTTTTGTTCCTTTATTGCTATAGGGGAAGCCCTATTTTTTTCGGTTATCATAAAACTTTAAAAGCTTTTCATTTGGTTTTTAACCTCTAAGAAACAAAAGAGACGGAACTTGCCCGTCTCATTTGCATTTGTCATTTACTTAATTAAAGAGCCTTGCTCACCAGCTACTTTGATTTCACCAGCTTTAATTTTTTCGTAAACTTCTTTAACCTTAGCTTTAGTATCATCATTTAGGTTAGGATTTTCTTCAGGAAGTCCAACACCATCATTTTTCACATCAAAAGTAAGAGTCTCCCCACCTTTGAATTTGCCATCGATTTGGTCTTTTATCATATCAAGAGCAACTTGGTCAAGCTTTTTCATTGCAGATGTAAGAATGATAGATTTGTCTCCATCATACTTACCATCGTCAAACTGGTCTGAGTCAACACCGATAATCCAAACTTCTTCTCCGCCTTTAGCGCGAGTCTTAGCTTCGTTAATCGCACCTACACCAACACCGCCAGCAGCTGTGAAGATAGCTTTAACGCCGCGGTCATACATTTGGGCAGCAATTTGCTGACCAGCAGCTACGTTATCGAAAGAACCTTGATATAGGACGTTTTCAGGCTTGATTGTGAGCTTTGTGCCCAGGGTATCATTTGCATACTTAACACCTTGCTGGAAGCCCCAGTTGAATTTCTGTACAGCAGGAATTTCCATACCGCCGATGAAACCAACATCGCCATCTTTAAGCTGGTTTGCAGCCGCAACACCAGCAAGGAATCCTGCCTCATGCTCAGCAAAAAATACAGCAACTGTGTTTTTAGCAACTACAGGCTTAAAGTCGCCTGAATGCGGGTTTCCGTCAAGAATGACAAATTGTGCATCTTTATATTTTTCCTGTGCCTGGAAAACAGCAGTTTCGAATTTAAAACCAGGAGTTACAATAAATTTGTATCCAGCATCATAAAGGTTACCCATTTCTTTAAGGTACTCAGCTTCAGTTGTTCCAGCTGGCTTCAGGTATTTTGTCTGAACGCCGAACTGTTTTTCTGCTTCTTTGATACCTTCCCAGGTTCCCTGGTTGAATGATTTATCATCGATTGTACCAGCATCAGTTACCATACCGACTTTTAAGTCATTTTTCTTAGTGTCACCAGTACTGCTTTCATCCGAACCGCAAGCAGCCAACAGCATGCTAGCAGATAACAGCAACGACATAGCCAAACCAAATTTACGCTTTTTCAAGGTATGAACCCCCTATGGATTTTGTGATTTAGCAGGAATGTGAAAACTAATTACTTGCAGCTTGCCCAGGATTAAAATCTTTTTCTTAAGACTTTGAAGCTGAACTTGTCTGCTTTGAAATAATTCACCGAATAGAGTACTGGTTCATCCGCCTCATCGAAATGCATCTGTTTTAGTACAAACAGAGCAGTTTCGGGTTCACATTCAAGGATGGGAGAAATTTTATCGTGATAGCCTAATGGTTCGATTTGGGCAACCGCGTATGTAATTCTCCGCCCCGCTTCATTTTCCAATATCGAGAAAAGCGATTCCTCTTTATGCGAGAAAGCTTCTGGCAGAATGCGTTCAGGTACTTTGTCTATGCAATAGACGACAGGTTCCCCGTTTGCGGTTCTTACCCTCTCGGTCACGACGATTTCTTCCTCCTGGGTGAATGAAAATCGGCGAATGTCTTCCTCTCCTGGCATCTGAGTCGATGAGCTCAAGAAAATTGTTCCTGGTTTCATGCCTGCCTGCAGAATCATATCCGTGACCGAGCTAAGCTGCTCGATACCTGAACTAAACAGGGGCTTTGCATTAACAAACGTTCCGACACCATGCCGGCGAATGATAACGTTTTCTTCTTCGAGTATACGCAAAGCTTCCCGAAGAGTTGCCCTGCTGACTCCCAGATGTTTAGCAAGATCAAATTCGGAAGGAAGCTTCTGCCTCTCTTTATATATGCCTTCTTCAATATCTTGCTTTAACCGGTCAATTACTTGTAAATACAAGTGACGGTTATCTGCCTTAATAGACATGCAGGTACCTCCAGTTTTTTCTTAAGACATCAGACATCTGATGTATAATCATTCCTACTAATCGACAATACTATAACACTTTTCGACTGATAAATAAATAGCAAATATGCATTTTTCAGAAAAACAAAACTGTTAAAATCCTTCAAATTTTTGTTGACATTTCAGGCTTTATCGGCATTTCAATTCTTTTATATCTGTTAAAGAATCCCAAAAACTATGAATCTAATTTGGAAGAATTTGAATCATATATAAGAGTATTGAATAAAATATAGAATCACTTTAGGTTTTCAAATATAGGTAAATTAGTGTAAAAAAAGAGACCTAAACAGGCCTCTTTTTATCAGTGTCAAAAACAAATAAGTCAATGGAATTTCTGTGAAATTTTTTAAAATTAATTTTATGCACCTGATTCCTCTTGATGCTTCGCTACAAGTACATTACGCGGCTTACTTCCTTCGTATGGGCCGACTACCCCTCTCGCTTCCATTTCATCAATCAGCCTGGCAGCTCTTGTATAGCCGATTCTAAACCTTCGCTGAAGCATTGAAACAGAAGCAGTCTGCATTTCGACAATCAGATCAACTGCGTCATTATATAAATCGTCTTCAACCTCTCCAACTGTTTCCTGAACCTCATCTGGTATCATTTCTTCCTGATACTGCGCTTTTTGCTGGGAGATAACAAATTCAACCGTTTCTTCGACCTCATCATCAGATAAGAACGCTCCCTGTACCCTAATCGGCTTGGATGCTCCAACTGGCAGGAATAACATATCACCTCTGCCAAGAAGTTTCTCGGCCCCACCCATGTCCAGAATGGTCCTTGAATCAGTCATACTTGAAACGGCAAAAGCAATCCGGGATGGAATATTTGCCTTGATAACCCCTGTGATGACATCAACGGATGGACGCTGAGTAGCTATGATAAGGTGTATACCTGCCGCCCTTGCCATCTGGGCCAGACGGGTAATCGAATCTTCTACATCGGAGGACGCTACCATCATCAAATCCGCCAACTCATCAACGATGACGACAATATATGGAAGCAATGGCTGTTTGTCTTCCTCTTCCGCATTGTGGCGCTTGACATGATCATTATAACCTTCGATATTCCTCGTGCCAGTGTGTGAAAAAAGCTCATACCTCCGTTCCATTTCATTTACAACTTTTTTCAGCGCCTGGGATGCTTTTTTTGGCTCAGTAACGACAGGTGCCAGCAAATGCGGAACTCCATTATAAACGTTTAGTTCGACCATTTTCGGGTCTATCATCATCATTTTGACTTCATGCGGTTTGGCCCTCATTAAGATGCTGGTTATGATCCCATTAATACAAACACTCTTTCCGCTTCCTGTTGCCCCAGCAACCAGCAGATGCGGCATTTTATTCAACTCTGCAAGGACGGCTTCCCCAGTAATATCTCTGCCAAGCCCAATAAGCAGCTTGGATTCCGGGCGGTCGTTCTTTGAAGATTCAAGGACCTCCCTAAGGGAAACTACGGCAACCTCCGAATTCGGCACTTCGATACCGATGGCAGATTTGCCGGGAATCGGAGCTTCAATCCGGATATCTTTAGCAGCCAGTGCAAGAGCAAGGTCGTCATTGAGGCTGACAATTTTGCTAACCTTTACCCCTACATCCGGGTGGACCTCATATTTTGTAACAGCAGGCCCAAGATGGACCTGGGTAACCCTTGCTTTTACCCCAAAGCTATTAAATGTCCGTTCAAGCTTGGCTGCATTGGCATGGATTAATTCGTATTCGCCACTTTGGTCTGCCTTTTTAGGAAGTTTCAACAAAGATAAAGGAGGTAATTCATATGCCGTATTTTCAACCTCAGTAAAGGTAATTGGAGGTGAAATGTCCTCTTCCTCGGACTGTGCTGGCTTCTCTTTTTGCCTCGAAGGAGAATGCGCAGCCTGGCTTTTTTCCGGTTCTCCATATGCCCTGTCCGCAAAGCTTGAGATGATTGGTTCCGCAGCCGGCATTTCTTCGTCGGCTTCAGCAGGTGTATGAACCAACCCTGTTTCTCCCTGTTCTGCCATTACCGGCACAACCTTCTTCTCTTTCTTTTTAGGCTGGGCTTTTTTGCCCTTTTTCTTATTTTCTCTCCATTCAGCTATATCTGACTTGAAGGCTTTCCATTGTACTGAGAAAAATTCCGAAAGAGTGGAAATCAGTTTTCCGATAGCATCTCCGAAAGTTTTACCAGTAACTAAAATTAAACCAGCAGCGACCAAGAGGCCTGCAATTATTTTTGCACCGGTCTCATCAAATAAATAATGAAGCATGGCGAAAAGCAGTGCGCCTACCATACCTCCTCCGAGGTCCCCCGGTGTTGCTTCCCCTTTTACTTCCATGAAGAAAAGCTGCCATGTATTTGAGATGACGCTAGGATTCTCAAAAGCTCCATTTTTCGACAGGAGATTGAAAAGTGTAACATGGCTTAGAATCAGTAATGCAGCCAATATTGAGTAGGCACCGACTAGCCTGCCATGAAAAAAGAAAGGAATCTGCCTCTTCCAAATCAGATAAATGCTTAAAATAAATAACCCGGCAAGGCCAGCCATATACCATTCCCCTAGCCAAAACCTGAAAAACAATACAATCGTTTTCCCAACTGCACCAAGTCCAGCCATGGATATAACAGACAATGCAAGGAGGATGAGTCCTGCAAGCTCATATTTTATTGTAGTTTTAATTGTACTTTCCCTGCTCCGGGATTGTCTTCGTTTCTTCTTGGCCATTCAGATCCACCTTATATATGTATAATCGTTTCGGTTTGGAGCGCAAATAGAATAAGCAGCCCACCGGCTGCTCTATTCTACGGGGAGGTGCAAAATGCAAATGCCTCTCTCCATTAAACCGTATCCTGATTATATCATAAGCCGAGTCAGGTTTGGATAAGCCCTGAAACCTAAAACGAAATTTTCGAGCCGGGGAGCAACCTTGTATCCAGGAAATGCTCAGGATTAGTACTAAGCAGCCTGACTATTTTATAGCCCTCTCCTTCAGGTTCAACTTCCATCGGTACTCCCTGCCATTGAATCATCTGGCATACTTGGGACTCGTACATTTGCGGAAAAATAAGTTCTTCGGGCATCATTGTATACAAAATCATTGAATAAGCGCCTCCTGTTCCCCTTTTTGGAGTTCTATCAGTTCATTCAACTTTTTCATTGCTATTCCAAGCCCGCCAACTTCATCAATCAAGCCTGTTGCAACCGCGTCTCCGCCAATTACGTTTGTGCCGATATCCCGTGTCAGATTTCCTTTCGCGAACATCAGGTCTTTGAAGGTTTCCTCAGTAATTTTCGAGTGGCTTGTCACAAACCTCACCACTCGTTCCTGCATTTTGTCCATATATTCAAATGTTTGCGGGACACCTATGACAAGGCCAGTCAGCCTAATCGGATGAATGGTCATGGTTGCTGTCTCGGCAATAAAACTATAATCACATGACACAGCTATCGGTACACCTATCGAATGCCCTCCCCCAAGTACAATTGAAACAGTCGGTTTTGACAGTGAGGCAAGCATCTCGGAAATGGCCAGGCCGGCTTCGACATCGCCTCCGACTGTATTTAAAATGACAAGCAACCCTTCAATTTTCGGGTTTTGCTCAATTGCAACAAGCTGAGGGATAATATGCTCATATTTTGTGGTTTTATTTTGCGGGGGCAATGCAAGGTGCCCCTCGATTTGGCCTACAATTGTCATACAATGAATCCTCGAATCATTGGACATCTGAGGAACATTTGTGGCTCCCAGCTGCTGAATTTTTTCTATGAGTGCCGATGCAGGTTTTTCCTCACGTACCGGGTTCGCTTCCTCATCCCCACTCATCCTTCCGGGTAATACATGTTCATCCATTTGCAGATTCTCCCTTCTCTCATATAGAACTAGTATTAAACTACAGGAACAAAAACATGCCGTTTAAGAGAAAATCGTCGGGAAATAACAAATGGGTGACTGGCAAAGGACTAAAGGAGGACTAAAGGAGGTATAAGGTATGCTCAGGGATTGGCGTTACGGCTAGATAAACGAAAAAAGAACACCGGTTTCCCGGTGTTCAATTGAAAATTAAGCCTCCATGATGATTGGCAAAATCATCGGTCGGCGTTTTGTTTTTTCATAAAGGTACTTGTTTAGGTCGTCCCTCATATCCTGCTTTAGACTTGTCCAGTCAAAGAAGTCTTTGGAAATTTTCTTCTCAACAATTTCCCTAACAAGTTTGGCTGATTCCTCCATTAGCTTTTCGGATTCCCGCACATACACGAACCCTCTCGAGATAATTTCAGGCCCCGCCAGGATTTTTCTTTCTTTCCTTGAAAGCGTAACAACAACAATCAATGTTCCATCCTGGGAAAGAAGCCTGCGGTCGCGAAGAACAATATTGCCAACATCGCCAACACCTATTCCATCAATCAGCACATTGCCTGATGGTACTTTACCGCCTGGTACGAATTGGCCTTCTTTTACCTCAACGATTTCACCAATATCAGGAAGATAAATACTCTCTCGTGAGAGCCCGCACTCCCGGGCAACCTTCTCATGGGCTTTCAGCATACGGTACTCACCGTGCACAGGAATGAAAAGTTTTGGCTTCATGAGATTAATCATAAACTTCAACTCTTCCTGGCTGCCGTGGCTCGATACGTGGATCAGCTTCTTATTGGATACAACATTTGCTCCGGCCCGAAGAAGCATATCAACTGTCTTGGCTAGGAAAAGTTCGCTTCCCTTAAGTGTAGTCGCCGCGATGATAACTGTATCGCCTTCTTTGATATTGATAAGCTTATGAGACTTGCGAGCCATTTTCTGCAGACCTTCAAGTGGCTCTCCTTGTGAGCCTGTCATTAGGATGACAATTTTGTTATCCGGATAGTCGGAAATTTCCGATAGTTGGATAATCAAATCATCCGCTATCTCCAGATAACCAAGGTCAACTGCGATGTGATAAATACGTTCCAAGCTTTTTCCTACAACGGCGACCTTCCTGCCGGTTCTAGTTGCAGCATCGAAAATATGCTGGATCCGGTTAATATCAGAAGCAAAACAAGCTGCAATAAGACGCCCTGGTGCACTATAGAATGTATCGCACATTTCCCTTGCAACTTTAGATTCCGAAGTTGTGTAACCTGGTTTCTCAGCTTCGGTACTGTCGGAAAGAAGACACAGTACTCCCCGTTCACCAATTTCAGCCATCTTGCCGATTTCAGGCTTGTACATCCTGGTTGCACCCTGATCAAACTTAAAATCACCCGTGTATACGACAGCTCCTTCCGTCGTGTTGACACAAATTCCAACCGAGCCGGGTATACTATGGTTCGTATTAAAAAAAGATACCGTCACACTTCCCATATCGACTACAGAGTCCGAATCAATTTCGATGAATTCAGTTTTTCCCCTGTATTCCTGTTCCTTTAGCTTCGCATTTGCAAGTGCCAATGTCAGCTCGGTCCCGTAAACAGGAACATTGATTTGCTTAAGGATATAGGATAGTGCCCCGATATGGTCCTCATGGCCATGTGTCAGGAAAATAGCCTTTACCCTGTCTTTATTATCAATCAAGTAGGATATATCCGGGATGACGATATCAATGCCAAGCATTTCATCTTCAGGGAACATGAGGCCCGCATCGAGCACAAAAATATCCCTGTCCACTTCACACAGGAACATATTCTTCCCGATTTCTCCGACACCGCCTAGAGCGATTATCTTGATTGATTTATTCTTTTTCTTTCGCAAT
Source organism: Bacillus sp. FJAT-18017 (assembly GCF_001278805.1). Lineage (GTDB taxonomy): Bacteria > Bacillota > Bacilli > Bacillales > Cytobacillaceae > Bacillus_D. The sequence goes on from NZ_CP012602.1 coordinate 3,223,310, forward strand.
TTCTGTTTCCTCCTATGGTGATTTGCCGACCTTAGATCAGTTACTCCCATTATACTTGAAGTCTGAAATTCATTACAACCATATTCACCTGCCTGCGGCTCATTAAGATTAGTCATGGTTTTTTAAAAACGTTGATTCACACCTCTGCGAAGACAAGCGAACGAGAATAATCATCGTGGATACTCTGGGGAAATTCCAAGAATGATTTCAAAGAAGAAGTGGTTCTTTGCGAGATTAGAGGCGTTCTTTGATTGTTACGAGAACGTTTTTTTGCTGGACTCGATGCGGTTGCCAATTTAAGCTGTTGGGGGCAATAAGTATTTTTGGCAAAAACACCGGTCTCCGCCTTGAAAAGGTATCAAGTGCATTTTGTTGGCAAGTTATGCGCAAAAAGCAATTTCTAGTACACTTCGATGCTGCTGAATCAGCATGAAAAGAAATATGAAGTACAACCCGAAGCAGTTAAAAAAGTGTCTTGTCCTGGAATTGCGGGGTCTCCCATACCTTATACCGATTTTCCCATACCTTTCAATATCTTAGGTTCTTTGCGAAAAATCCGCATTAACAGTATTTTTCGTCCGTGCTTCCTATAAAACGATATTAAAATTATATCTATATTCCATTTCACTTAAAAAAGCTGCCCGGTTAGGTCGATTTTCAAGGACCTGACAGGACAGCTTTTCACAAATTATTTTAGAACATTATAACGGCTGATGGATACCCAAAAGCCCTGAAAGAAATACTCTTTCCTCAGCGTTTAGAGGAACGAGTGGAAGCCTTACAGATCCAACATCCAGCCCTTTCAGTTGAAGGGCAGTCTTAACCGGTGCTGGGTTTGGAGCTGCAAACAATCCAATCATTAGTGGAAGAAGCTGTTGATGGAGTTCCGCGGCCCGTTTTGTATCATTCGCTAAAAAGGCTTGAACCATTTCCTGCATTTCATTGCCTATAATATGGGACGCAACCGAAATAACTCCACTTCCCCCAATTGCAAGGACAGGAAGCGCAAGGCCATCATCGCCGCTATACAGATAGAAATCATCCCGTGTAGCGGAAATAATTTTTGTCATAGCATTCAAATCACCACTTGCTTCCTTAACCGCAAAGATATTCGGAATCTCGGACAAGCGAATGATTGTCTCAGGAGCGATATTAATGGAAGTACGGCCCGGAATATTATAAATCATAACAGGAAGTGCTGTGTTTTCAGCGATAGCTTTGAAATGCTGGTAAAGGCCTTCCTGGTTCGGTTTGTTATAATACGGGGCAACTGCCATAATGCCGTCGACACCGGCCTGTTCTGCTTTCTTTGTCATTTCAATGGATTGGTAGGTATTGTTGCTGCCAGTCCCAGCTACAACAGGAACACGTCCTGCTACAGTTTTTACAGTATGTGCGAATAAAGCCAGCTTTTCTTCCTTGGACAAGGTTGGCGACTCGCCGGTTGTTCCGGAAACGACAAGCGATTCGGTCCCATTGTCAATCAGATGATTGATTAGCTGGGTTGTTTTTGGAAAATCTATATGTCCCTTCTTATCAAAGGGGGTTACCATTGCGGTTGAAACTCGGCCTAAATTAATCATTTACCCATTTCACCTGTCCTTTTTTATTAGTTTGGCAGGCTCGGTACCCGCCTGGCTAAGGATACTAGCCTTTTATACAAGGCCAGACAGGCACTGTTTAAAATATGCCCGGATGTTCATATTCAGTTTTCTCATTATCAAGTCCAAAAGCATCATGGAGTGCGTTTACAGCCTTTACTAAGTCCTCCTGCTTGACAAGCACCCAAATTGTCGTATGGCTGTCGGCGGATTGAAGGATCCTGATGCCTTTTCCTGTCAATGCTGTCACAATTTTTGCGGTTACACCCGGTACGCCTGCCATGCCTGCACCGACTACGGAAACCTTTGCGCAGCCACGTTCGACAATTGGCTCATGGCCAATTGAATTAAGCACTTCGATTGCCTTGCCGGCAGAATCCTCAGACACAGTATATACGACCCCTACCGGCGATATGTTAATAAAATCCACCGAAATTCGCTCATTTGCCATTGCCTTGAAAACCTCGGCCTGGAGATTGTATTGGTCCTTTTTCGCATTTACCCTAATTTGCGTAACATGCGGGACATGGGCAATACCCGTAACGGGACGCTCTTTTATATCAGCTCCCGCCACTGAACGAACTTGGCCAGTTACAAGTGTACCCGGCCCATCGGAATAAGTCGATCGAATCCGCATAGGGACTTTTGCCTGCATCGCTATCTCAACTGCTCGGGGATGGATGACTTTTGCACCCTGATAAGCCATATTGCAAACCTCTGTGTATGTTACCACAGGCAATGGCCTCGCATGCTCGGCAATCCTTGGGTCTGCGGTCATGATACCTTCTACATCGGTAAAAATATCTATCCATTCTGCATTCAGAGCCGCACCTAATGCGGCTGCGGATGTATCACTGCCACCCCTGCCAATGGTGGTTACATCACCATTTTCTGCTGCGCCCTGAAAGCCTGCTACTACTGCGACATCTGCATCCTGAAGTTCTTCAATTAGCCTTTCGCAGTTCATCTCAATTATTTTTGCATTAGTATGATCATCGTTTGTCCGGAAGCCGGCCTGTGCGCCATTTAAGGAAACTGCCTTCATTCCTGAATCGAGGAGCATGGAAGTAAAAACAATGCTTGAAATTACTTCCCCACAGGCAAGGAGCATATCGACCTCGCGGCGGCTCATTTTACCAAGATTCTCGCCAGCCAGGGACAATAACGTGTCCGTTGCATATGGCTCCCCTTTTCGGCCCATTGCCGATACGACAACAACGACTTTATAGCCTTCAGATAGGGCCGTCTCTATATGTTTCTTGGCTTGAAGCCTGTTTTCTTCATTTCTGACGGAGGTACCGCCAAACTTCTGTACAATTACTTTCATTCCTGCACCCCAAAAATGGTATGAATTATTTCGCTGTTACGACTCCCAGCCTGATTAAGCTTTCTGCAATCTGGACAGAATTCCAGGCAGCGCCTTTCAGCAAGTTATCTGATACAACCCACATATGGAAGCCATTATCGTTGTCAAGATCTTTGCGGACCCTGCCGACGAAGACATCATTTTTGCCAACACAATCAGCAGGCATTGGATAGATTTGGTTCGCAGGGTCATCCTGGAGGACCACTCCTGGTGCATCACTCAATAGTTCCCTGATTTCTGCAGCGGTAACCCTTTCAGACTCAATTTCAAAATAAACCGATTCTGAATGGCCTACTTCTACTGGAAGCCTGACGCACGTTGCCGCAACCTGAAGGCTTGTATCATGCATTATTTTCTTCGTTTCATTTATCATTTTCAATTCTTCAAATGTAAACCCGTTATCTTCGAATTTATCGATTTGCGGAATGGCGTTGAACGCGATTTGATAGTGCTTATCACTCGCCTTGACAGGAAGTACTTTAGGTTCAAAATCCTTGCCTTCAATGATAGCCTTTGTCTCTTCCCTTAATTCTTCTATAGCAGCAGCCCCGGCACCTGAAACGGCCTGATAGGTAGAAACAATGATTTTTTTAAGTCCGAACTTTTTGCGGATAGGTTCTAATGCAACAACCATCTGGATTGTCGAGCAATTCGGATTGGCAATGATTCCTTTGTGTGTATGGACATCCTCTTCATTAACTTCGGGAACGACGAGCGGCACTTCAAGATCCATCCTGAATGCACTCGTATTGTCAATTACCACTGCCCCGCGCTTAGCTGCTTCAGGAGCCAATTCCTTTGATACGCTGCCACCTGCACTGAATAAAGCAATGTCTATCCCTTCAAAGCTTTCCGGCTTTGCTTCCTGGACTGTATGCTCCACATCATTAACAGTTATTTTTTTGCCTGCAGACCTGGATGATGAAAGCAGGACAAGTTTTTTTATCGGGAAGTCCCTCTTTACTAGTGTCTCAATCATTTGCTGGCCAACTGCGCCTGTTGCGCCTACTACAGCAACTGTAAATCCATTTTGTCCATTCATACTTACCGAAGACTCCTTCCGTCAAAACATATCCTGATATATTATTCCATGTGGGAATGTTCATTGGGATATTTCATCCCTCCCATATGTATAAAAGAGCAGCGGGCAAAAGCCCGCTGATGCTTTTCTACATTTTAACACATTCCCTTGCTAATGAAAGACTTAAAAGCTATAAGATTCCGCAAAAAACATTTTTCAGTCAAGATATCGTTCTACAAGGACTGGCTGGAGCTGTTTACCATCAAGCGCTGCCTCAACAGTCTCTTTTAATTGCACCATCCTTGCGACCATAGAGTTTGGTTTATTAACAGGATCATCCTGACCAAACGGTATGAAGTATATATGTTTAGATGACATTAGCCTCATTAGATTGACGCCATTCAAACCAAGGGCATCATTCGTCGATATTCCAAGAATGATTGGTTTTTGGTTTCTAAGCGTAGCTTTTGCTGCCATAAGAACAGGAGAATCATTGATTGCATTGGCGAATTTGCTCATGGAAACACCGGTCATAGGTGCGATGACCATGCAGTCCAGCGGGTATTTTGGCCCGAGTGGTTCGGCCTTTACAATCGAATCGATTGCTTCATTTCCTGTTGCCTGAACAATCTTCTCTATCCAATCCTCACCTTTGCCAAACCGGGTGTCTGTGTTTTTTACGGTAAATGTAACTATTGGAATAACTTCAGCACCTTCTTTGACTAGTTTTTCTATTTCCGGGAACACCTCGTCATACGTACAGTGAGAACCAGTAAGGCCAAAGCCAATTCTTTTACCTTTCAATTTCATGTTGCTTTCCCCTTTCGATTCTGTAAGTCAACCTGGAGGAGCTGCGAGAGTACGTTCGCTAATATTTGTCCAGCAGTCTTTGGTGCGACTATGCCTGGAAGGCCCGGAGCGAGCATTGCTTTAATCCCGCGCTTTTCAGCGTAGCGGAAATCTGTGCCGCCTGGTTTTGATGCAAGGTCGATAATTAAGGTATGTGAGGCCATTTTAGAAATAACCGAAGCACTGACAATCTGGTGAGGAATTGTATTAATAACGATGTCGGCATCTCGAATTTCTTTTTCTATTTCCGAGAGGTGAAAAGGAATGAGGCCCATCTCAGTAATCCTCGCCAAATGCTCGGACTTCCTCGCGCCTGTCTTCACTTTTGCACCAAGTACATGAAATGTCCTCGCTACACTCATACCGGTACGCCCAAAACCAAGTACGACAACATTTGAGCCATGGATAGTAAAATCTGTATGCTGGATGGCCATCATGATGGTACCTTCAACTGTAGGTATCGAATTGTATATAGCCACGTCATCCCGTTCAAACAAAAGAACAAGGCGCCGTTTTGCTTTTTTAATAATTCCTGTTAAATAACCATTTGTTATCCCCGAGTATATCGTGCATGTTTCAGGCGTTTTAGCTAGGATTTCTTCGGTCAGGACAACCTGTTCATTTGAGAAAATAGTTTCAACCTGCCCATCCATGCTCGTTCCCGATACAGGTAAAATAAGAGCATCGACGGCTGAAAAATCGGCTTCACCTATTTTTTCTTTTTGCGCTCCAGTAAAGGCATGGTCCAATTGTTCAAACCCGACTAATAGTAATTTAGCATCCAGTTCCGTTAGTTTTCTGATGATTTCCAACTGCCTGGCATCGCCGCCAATAATGGCTATCTGCATCCCTGTCAGCATGAAACACTTCACCTTCTTTGTTTACAGATTCCTTTTCAATTCTATGCCCAATGCAGGCTACTTGACATTTTATGTTGATGGGTTGAAATGGGTGAAAATAATCCGTGCTCTACATAACGGAAAAGGGCTTTAATACATTAAAAGCCTCCGCTTGTATGCGGAGGCCATTTCCTTTTTTTATTTGTATGCCTAATCTTCTTCACGTCCGGGGATATCTATAATAATCATATCGGCACCGATCTTTTTAATATGCTTCCATTGAACCCGAACTTCCTCACCCTGTTTCCGGAAGCCAAACCATTTTAATGATGGGATGAGCAACGCCTGAATTTGTCCGGTCTGCTCATTAATTTCAAGATCCGTCTGCCCGAGGACTCCCAGCCTCTCCGCTTTTTTGACATCCACTATTTCCTTGCCGCTTAATTCACTTAGCCTCATGCCCTTAATCCCCCTGTCAGTCCTTTTTATTAGTTTATAGGGTTTTAAAGCAAATAGACTATCTTTCGGAAAACAGGCTATTGATATAGCACTTAATTCCTTACTGATGCAGGAGGATTACTTTTAAAATATGGACCTTCTCTAATGGAACAACAAAGGGAGCGTCCTAGCAGCCATGTACACAAGCATCCGAGTCCAAAGTGCATTTCTTTTATTTTTCATTATTAATTTCTTTTGTGATTTTAACAGCTTCATCAACATTCCGAACACCGATTATTTTAATTGAGAGATTTAACTTATCTTTAATTTCGTTTGCTTCTGTAAGATTTGAATATGGGATAATAACATGGGTGAATTTATTCTCGCTTGCAATCCGAACCTTTTCTTCTATGTGCCCGACATACTCTACTTTCCCAGTTTTAGTAATTGCTCCTGTAATGCCAATTGGCACGTCATTATGAATTTCCTTCTGTGCTAAAATGCTAGAAAGCACTAGTCCTAAGCCGGCACTATCACCTGTCGAGTTTTCCCGACTTAAAAATTCATCAATAACCGGTTTCCTTGTTTTTAAATACGCTGAAACATTCTCAGACATTTGTTCAAACGCATGTTTACGAATGCCAATAAATTCAAAGACAGCTAAGTTTTTGCTTTTGTACCGTTCCGGATTCGTGACAGGTATTATTTCATAATAGGTTTCCTTTTGGTTGTGAGTAAACATTTCACGTACCTCTTGTTCGTTTTCAACATCACCCATTTGTACAACACTTACTCCCAAGAGAAATATACCAGTCCCTTTAATTATTTCCTCTGGCTCATGATAACCTGTAACGATATATTGAAGTTCATCAAGCAGTACAATTGGAAACTCGTAAATTAACAATAGAAAGGATACAACTGCCGAAAACACAAAGATGTGTTTGGAAATACGTATTTTCCTAATAAAAAATAAAAATATTATGAAGACTACACTCATTAAAAAAAGTACACATATCAAGTGACTACCTGAGATGAAACCCATAAAATAAAAATATAATTCATTTAAATAAACAAGAATTGTTACTGCAAAGGGTAAATTCTCATACTTTTCTTCGAATTCGCTTCTCATTACCCACCCCCTATCCTAAGCTTCCTTTATAAACCCTCAAAAAACGAAATAATTGAATTTTTATTATTGCGACAATTATATTTTACCACTTCTTCCCTTATAAATGGAACAGCCTTGGTATTCTTATTATTATAAAAAAACAGCAGCCATTGCACTTTTGCAACGGCTGCTACTTTTATTTCAATAATTTTGGAAGTTCTCCATCCGGACTGATCAAAGACACGGAATAGTGATCTGTAAAGATTTTGTTGGCCAGCCCATCAACTCCAGGCTTTGTTACACTATCTATTTCTTCAATAATTTCATCCAGTGTACGATGGTATTTTAGGATGAGTTCATTTTTACCATTGCGGCTCATCCGGCTGTTGGTGCTTTCTAAGCTTAACATTAGGCTGCCTTTCAGCTGTTCCTTGCTATTGTTAAGCTCTTTCTCCGAGATGCCATCTCTCTTCAGTGTATCTAAGGTATCCTGTACCGTCTCGAAAAGCAGGTCGAGCTGCTTTGCTCCAGTTCCACCATAGATGGTGACAATTCCGCTGTCCTGGTAGGCTGAATGGTAGGAAAAGACGGAATAGGCGAGTCCGCGCTGTTCACGAACGTCCTGGAATAAACGGCTGCTCATGCTTCCGCCCAGTATATTGTTTAAGACAATCAGACTGTAGATGTCCTGGTGTCCAACCTTCAGACCTTCAAAACCAATACAAAGATGTGCCTGCTCGGTTTCCTTCTTTCGGGATAGGCGATTTGCATGGAATACTGGTTTGTCCTCACGAGGCTCGGCCTTTCCGCCTTCATAGGAACCGAATTGCTTTTCTACCTTGCCAATGAAAGTTTCAGCAATATTACCAGCAATCGAGATGACGACGTTTTCCGGTGTATAATGCGTATGGATATATTCCTTCAATTTGGTTCCATTAAAGGTTTCAAGCGTGCTTTCCGTTCCCAATATCGGATATCCCAGTGGATGGGACTCATAAACAGCTTTGCTTAACAGGTCATGGACGATGTCATCGGGTGTGTCATCATACATCTTTATTTCTTCAAAGACGACATTTTTTTCTTTTTTCAATTCTTCTTCATCAAATACTGAATTGAAGAACATATCTGAAAGGATTTCCAGAGCAAAGTCGGCGTGTGTGTCAAGTACCTTTGCATAATAGCAAGTGTATTCCTTTGAAGTAAAAGCATTTACCTGGCCGCCAATGCTGTCAAATGATTCGGCAATTTCCCGGGCTGAACGGGTTTTTGTGCCTTTAAAAAACATGTGCTCAAGGAAATGCGATATCCCGTTGTTTTCTGGCGTTTCATTCCTCGAACCAGTGCCAATCCAGATTCCTATTGCAACCGATCGGACAGTCGGTATATTTTCAAGTACAACCCTTACTCCGTTTTGGCATGTATATTTCTTAATCATTGAACTCCTCCTGTTCTTGGACAACTGCTGCGGCTATTCTTAGATTATTTTACATGTTTGTTCCCATTTCTCCAAATTTTAGCGCTTTTCGCCTAGAACCGGGTGTATCCTTTCTTCGGAAAGCAATTCTGAAATTGTACCTAATTTAAAGCCTTTCCCCTTTAAAACTAGAATCATCCGCTCTAATGCCGCAGCTGTCGGCTCGGTTGGATGCATTAAAATAATGGATCCGTTTGCCGTTTTGGTCGTGACACGGTTAAGAATTGTTTCAGAGCTTGGTTTTTGCCAGTCAATCGTATCTACCGTCCACATGATTGTTCCTAGCTTTTGTGACGCTGCTATTTCAGCGGTATTGGTACCAAGGCTGCCGCTCGGAGGAGCGAACCATTTGCTCTTTTTACCAGTGGTCGCTTCTATGACTTCATTGGTTTTTTTAAGTTCCTCAATAGCTCTTTCTTTCGTCACTTTTGCCATGTCTACGTGCGAATAGGAGTGATTTCCTACTTCATGGCCACCATCGACAATCATCCTAGCAAGCTCTGGGTATTTTTTTACCCAATTTCCTTCAAGAAAAAAACTCGCAGAGACATTTCGTTTTTTTAGGACAGCAAGCATATCAGGCAAATATTCATTGCCCCATGCAACATTGACCGCAAAGGCTACCATTGGTTTTGAAGAGTTGCCTCTATATAAAGGTGCTGGCGGCAGATCCTTAAGATGAACCTTCGGCCGGGTTTCCCGAAATATAAGTTTGGACGGATCGTATTTACCTTGTTTCTTCATTTTTTTATAGGAAGCGTCTATATCAACTTCATATCCATTGTACCCTGGTATCGCCTTCCAGATTTTATCGATTCGCGCATCCTCGGCCGCAATATTCTTCTCGGCAGCAGCTCCCTCAATTTTTTCATAGAGTTCGTCTTTTTGTTTCAAAACCGGTATACTGTCGGTTTTCAACGCCTCTACATAGCCAGAAACATATGGACTGTTTATCGCCAATAGTACCAGGATACAAATAAAAAGAAATAAAAGTCCCCTTTTCATATATACTTCCCCCTTTCCTACACAGTATGTTATGTAATAAGAGGTCAGAACATGCCCTGTCCACTAAGTAACTCAATCTTTTTTGCATAGCTGCTTTGTATTTGTAGAAATAAAATTCAAATTGCTTTAGCAATAAAAAAGAGGCTGCCACCAGTGGGACAGCCTTTTGGGATTAATAAATTACTTATTTTCCTGCTCAGCCTTTTCACGCTGTTCTTTTAGAACTGCCTTGCGGGAAAGGTTTACACGGCCCTGTCTGTCAATCTCGGTAACCTTGACAAGCATTTCGTCACCGATTTTAACAACATCTTCAACTTTGCCAACTCGCTCTTCAGCAAGCTCGGAAATATGGACAAGCCCATCTTTTCCGGCAAAAATTTCGACGAAGCAGCCGAATTTTTCAATCCGTTTTACTTTGCCTAAGTAATACTCGCCCACAACAACTTCACGGACGATATCCTCGATAATTTTCTTCGCTTTCTGGTTCATTTCTTCATTTGTAGAAGCAATGAATACTGTACCATCCTGCTCGATATCGATTTTAACGCCTGTTTCTTCAATAATCTTATTGATTTGTTTTCCACTTGGTCCGATAACATCTCTGATCTTATCCGGATTGATGGTCATCGTCAAAATCTTAGGGGCATATTGAGATAACTGTGCCCTTGGTTCTGCCAATGTGGATAGCATGGACTCAAGTATTTGCATACGGCCTTTCTTAGCCTGCTCCAATGCTTCTTCCAGGATTTCGCGGGATAGACCTTCAATTTTAATATCCATTTGAAGGGCAGTCACACCTTTTGAAGTACCTGCTACCTTAAAGTCCATGTCGCCAAGGTGATCTTCCATTCCCTGGATATCTGTAAGAACAGTGTAATGCTCACCAGATTTAACAAGTCCCATTGCAATCCCAGCTACAGGAGCTTTGATTGGAACCCCTGCATCCATCATCGCAAGTGTACTCGCACAAATACTTGCCTGAGATGTTGAACCGTTCGATTCAAGGACTTCAGATACAAGGCGAATTGTATAAGGGAAATCCTTCTCAGACGGAATAATAGGTTCAAGCGCCCTTTCCCCAAGTGCTCCGTGTCCGATTTCGCGGCGGCCTGGTCCTCTGATAGGGCCTGTTTCACCAACAGAGAAGAGAGGAAAATTGTAATGGTGCATAAACCTTTTTTCTTCTTCAAGCCCAAGGCCATCCAGAATCTGAACATCGCCCATTGCACCAAGAGTACAGATGCTGAGCGCCTGAGTCTGGCCGCGTGTAAACAAGCCGGAACCATGGGTGCGGCTCAACAGGCCGACTTGCGAAGACAGAGGACGGATTTCATCGGGACCGCGGCCGTCTGGACGAACCTTTTCTTGAGTAATCAAACGGCGGACCTCATCCTTAACTAATTTGTCGAGGATTTGTTTAACCTGCTTAAGGTCTTCATCAGTTGCTTCCTGATCCACGTACTTTGCAAGAATTGCATCCTTCACTTCTTTGATGGCAGCTTCACGGGCATGCTTTTCCTGGACCTGGATTGCTGAAATCATATCTTTTTCACAGAGCTCAAGTACTTCTGCCTTCAATTCCTGATCAACTTCATAAAGTTTAATTTCACGCTTTTCCTTGCCTACAGCCCTTACAATTTCATCCTGGAAGGTAATGAGACGCTTGATTTCGTCATGTCCAAACATAATCGCTTCAAGCATGACTTCCTCTGGAACTTCCAGCGCGCCTGCTTCAACCATGTTGATTGCATCCCTTGTCCCAGCAACGGCAAGGTGTATATCGCTCTTTTCGGCTTGCTCAACGGTCGGATTGATGACGAACTTTCCATCAACGCGGCCAACAATAACACCCGCGATAGGTCCTTCAAATGGAATGTCGGATACGCTGAGGGCAATTGAAGAGCCAAGCATTGCTGCCATATCGGATGGGCAATCCTGGTCAACACTCATTACAATCGAAATAACTTGTACATCATTCCTGAATCCATCAGCAAAAAGCGGGCGGATCGGACGATCAATCAGGCGGCTTGCAAGGATTGCTTTTTCACTTGGCCGGCCTTCACGCTTAATGAATCCGCCAGGAATTTTCCCAACAGCATATAGGCGTTCTTCGTAGTTTACAGTAAGTGGGAAGAAGTCCACGTTTTTGGGTTCTTTTGAAGCAGTTGCTGTACTAAGTACTGCAGTATCTCCATAACGGACAAGGGCCGCTCCATTTGCCTGCTTTGCAAGCTGGCCAACTTCGACGGTAAGCTTGCGCCCCGCCCAATCAATAGAAAACTCTTGTTTCTTTGATTCCATGTATTTATTACCCCTCTTTCTGGCTCAATCACTTTTAAAAATGCTTCAGCGCTTTCCATGCAATTAGTTTACACTTTTAGGTATCGTATTAATAATAGTATTCACAAGATAATGGTGACTTAAAATATGTATAAAGTATTTTTACCTAACAAAAAAGCGGGAAGATTCCCGCTTCTTTCTACTATCGACGTAAGCCAAGCTTATTGATTAACTCACGGTAGCGTGCAACGTCTTTGTTACGCAGGTAAGTTAATAGGTTACGGCGCTTACCAACCATTTTCAAAAGACCGCGACGTGAGTGGTGGTCCTTCTTGTGTGTGCGCAAGTGCTCGTTCAAGTTGTTGATTGATTCAGTAAGGACAGCGATTTGGACCTCTGCAGATCCAGTATCGGCTTCATGAGTTTTGTACTCATTGATTAGTTCGTTTTTGCGTTCTTGTGTGATTGCCATCCTGGTTCACCTCCTAATTTTCTATCCCCATTTACTGAGCAAGCGCCGGTGATTCGACATGCCAAGCAAAGGTTCTTTTAGTACGTTAATAAGAATACAACTTTTCCCGCCAAAAAGCAAGGAAAAACCTAAATTCAAGACAATTCAAATCTATCTAACCAATACTTAAGCCAAAATGTACGGCTGTCCGTTCTTTGTCTTTGTTTATTTGCGAGACAAGTTCATTGATACCGGTAAATTTCTGTTCCTTCCTCAAATAAACATGCCATTCGACAATTACTCTTTGACCATAAATATCCTCGTTAAAGTCGAATATATTAACCTCTATAGAAGGCTTAGGTGCTTTTTCCTTCTTGAAGGTAGGTTTGTACCCCATATTACAAACGCCATAGTACCAGGAGCCGCCAACGTGGATTCGTACGGCATATACGCCCAGCGGAGGTAATAGATATTCTCCAGTTAGCCCTACATTGGCAGTGGGAAATCCAATCGTCCTGCCTCGCTTATCACCATGAATGACAACCCCGGAAGTTGTATACATTCTGCCAAGCAGACCTTTGATAGCTTCCATTTTTCCTTGCATTATATATTGTCTAATGAGAGTGGAACTAATTTTCTCTCCATTCAGCTCAAGCTTTTCAACCATGGAATAGCTGAATTGCCCCCGAGAGTGAAACGGCATCGTTTCCATGTTTCCTTTGCCCATTCGTCCATAAGAATAATCGAAGCCAGCTGATACGTGTTGGATGTTGAGCCCAATAATATACTGATCTATAAATTCCTGAGGTGTCAGGTTTGCGAATTCATTCGAAAATTCGGCAATAAACAAAATATCCGCACCTGTTTCAGCAATAAGCCTAATCTTTTCATCCATTGGTGTAATATATTCAATTTCCTGATCCATCCTGCCCAGCACAACCTTGGGATGGGGATGGAAGGTCATAACGGCAGTCTTCAGTCCCTTTTCTTCTGCATGCAAACGCGCATCGGAGATTACCTTTTGATGTCCAAGATGAACCCCGTCGAAATAGCCCAGTGCAACCGAGGACGGCGGTAAATCATTTTTAGCTATATGATGGGGATATTTTAGATTGATTACTTCCACTACTGTTCACCTTTTCTGTTAAAGCAACTGCCCAATCCTCATACCTGTTAGAGCTGAATGGGTTAGCCATTGTTATCAGCCATCCACAGCACTTTAATCGGCTTCATCAGCCCTTCCTTTTCAGGGTGCTTTTGATAGATAGCAAGGACCTCTCCTGACATAACTTCTAAAGCAATCGGGCCGGAATGGTTGCTGAATTCTTCAGGGATACGCAGGCGCACCCCATTCTTCACTTTCTCTGCTAATGTATCATTTATCCTGTATTTCGGCAAATGGAAAAGAGCGCTTGCCGTTGGCCTTAATGCCTGGTCAATCTCCCCTGTTGCCATCAATTCCTCGATTTGGGCAAATGTTAAACAATCATCGAGTGTATATGCTGCAGAACGGGTCCGGATTAGCGAGGACATATGTGCCGGATAACCCAGTCTCTCACCAATCATGACTGCCAGTGTCCTAATATACGTCCCTTTACTGCACTCAGCACGGAATCTGAAAGTAATTGTTTCTCCAATAAACTCCTCGCGGTCATCAAGAAGTTCTAGCTTATAGATTGTCACGAATCTGGAGGGCCTTTCAACTTCAATCCCTTTTCGGGCATATTCATAAAGTCTTTTCCCGTTCACTTTGACCGCCGAATACATAGGCGGGGTTTGTTCAATTTCTCCTGTTAATGAATCCAGTACATCAAGTATTTCCTGTCTGCTGATTATTCTTTCTACAGGGATTCGGTTTACTTCTGGTCCTGATGCATCTTCAGTTTCGGTTGATACACCAATAGTGACTTCTCCTTCATATGCTTTACCAGCGTCTGTTATGTATTCAGCAACTTTGGTTGCCCTGCCGATACATATGGGCAGGACGCCTGTCACATCAGGGTCTAGTGTCCCCGTATGACCAACCTTTTTAGTTTTTAGTATTTTTCGCAGTTTGAACACGCAATCATGCGAGGTCATTCCCGCGGGTTTGTATAACGGCAAAATTCCCTCCAATAGATTCAGCTCCTTTTAGTATTTTTAAAAAGTATTGCGCTGGGGGAATAAACTTGCGTACCTGCCTTGGGCAAACTCAGAGCTTTTACTTTTCAGCAAAAGACTTTTTCAAAATAACTCGAATTCTCCTTATCAAGGACATTTTGATGTTTCGACCGGGTCAAATTGTACTTGATATCCAAATAAAAAGCTCCGCCCCTTTTCCTTATTAAAAAGATGGATAGACAAAAGTCTATCCATCCCGTTTACTCCTCTTTGCCTTCGGTTGGTTCTTTTTCTTCATTGTGAATCTTGGTCAGCAATGTCTCGATCCGGTTACCATAATCTATTGATTCATCGAATTCAAAGATGATTTCCGGAGTTTTTCTTAGGCGGATTCTGCTTCCGATTTCGGAACGAATGAATCCTTTCGCTTTGGCAAGACCCTTTAATGTGTTTTCCCTTTGGTCTTCGTCACCTAAAACAGAAATATAGACAGTTGCCTGCTGGAGATCGCCAGTTACCTGGACATCGGTCACGGTAACAAATCCAATCCGTGGATCCTTGATTTTGCGTCCGATAATGTCACCCAGTTCCTTTTTCATTTGTTCTCCAACACGGTTCGCTCTATGGCTCATGTCAGTCACCTCTTATCTTAAAGCCATTCTATGTCGGTGATGGTTCTTTCGATTTCAGGAAAAGAGTCAATAAGCTTAATGGCATTTTGCAGCTCCCGTTCAGCAGGGACTTTTGCGGACGCAACAGCAGCAACTGCAATTGCTGTCCTTTGCCATGCATCCTGAAAGTCCACTTCCGAAACGGAAACATTATACTTTTGCCGGATACGAGAGATAATTCTTTGAAGGACGGCCCGCTTATCTTTTAAGGAGGCCGCATCATAAATCAAACACTCGCACCTGGCAATGCCAATAATCATTTCCTTTCCACTTCCTCCATCACAAACGCCTCAAAGATGTCTCCTTCTTTTACATCATTGAAGTTCTTGATGGTGATACCACATTCGTATCCTTGGGCTACTTCCTTGGCATCATCCTTAAAGCGCTTCAGTGCATCAATGGTACCTTCAAAAATTACAACGCCGTCACGGATGACACGGATTCCGCTATCTCGGGTAATCTTGCCATCTGTAACATATGAACCGGCAATTGTACCGATTTTGGATACTTTAAATGTCTGACGAACTTCAGCCTGCCCGATAACTTTTTCCTGGAATTCAGGATCAAGCATGCCCTTCATGGCTGCTTCAATTTCTTCAATTACCTTGTAAATAATCCTGTGCAGACGCATATCCACTTTTTCAGCCTCAGCTGCACGCTTAGCATTCGCATCAGGACGGACATTAAATCCAATGACGATAGCATTTGAAGCAGCCGCTAGAGTGATGTCGGATTCATTAATAGCCCCGACTCCAGTATGGATGATTCGGATATTGATTCCTGGAACTTCAATTTTCATAAGTGATCCAGCCATTGCTTCTGCAGAACCTTGAGCATCGGCTTTTATAATGATGTTCAAGTCTTTCATTTCCCCTAGTTTTAACTGTTCAAACAAGTTATCCAGGCTTACACGGGATTTCTCGCCACGGGAAGCAACCAATGCCTGAGAGGCACGGGATTCCCCGACCTGCCTTGCAGTTTTCTCATCTTCAAAGACGACAAAACGGTCACCAGCTTGAGGTACATCATTCAACCCTGTAATCTCAACCGGTGTTGAAGGGCCTGCTTCTTTTACACGGCGGCCTTTGTCGTTGACCATTGCCCTGACACGCCCAAAAGCGCCCCCGACAACGATCGGATCACCAACTTTTAATGTACCATTCTGGACAAGGAGGGTGGCAACTGAGCCACGGCCTTTGTCAAGCTGTGCTTCAATCACTGTTCCAACTGCCTTACGGTTAGGGTTTGCTTTGTATTCCTCAACTTCGCTAACAAGCAGAATCATTTCTAGCAGGCTGTCGATTCCTTCTCCTGTTTTAGCGGAAAGGGGAACAAATATAGTTTCTCCACCCCAGGCTTCTGGTACTAGTCCATGCTCTGTCAATTCCTGCATAACTTTATCTGGATTGGCAGTAGGTTTATCCATTTTGTTAACTGCAACAATAATTGGAACCTCTGCTGCCTTTGCATGGTTAATTGCTTCTACGGTTTGCGGCATGACACCATCATCAGCTGCAACAACAAGGATTGTAATATCGGTAATTTTAGCTCCACGTGCACGCATAGTTGTGAACGCAGCGTGTCCAGGTGTATCAAGGAAAGTAATCTTTTTGCCGTTTTCTTCTACCTGGTATGCGCCGATATGCTGGGTGATGCCCCCTGCTTCACCTGCTGTTACCTTTGTATGGCGGATGGAATCAAGGAGTGTCGTTTTACCATGGTCAACGTGACCCATAATAGTAACGACTGACGGCCTTTCAGCGAGGTTCTCAGTTTCGTCCTCAGTGAAGTATACTTCAAGGTCAGTTGTGTCTATTTTGATTTCTTCTTCTACTTCAACGCCATACTCACTTGCAATCAATTCAATAGCATCTTTATCCAATTCCTGGTTAATAGTTGCCATTACTCCAAGCAAGAACAGTTTTTTAATGATTTCCGATGGTTCCCTATAAAGCTTTTTCGCCAGTTCCGCCACGGTTAGGGACTCGGTGAACGTAATTTTAGCAGGAAGTTCGCGTTCCTTTTTAACCTGTGGTGGCACAGGCTGGTGCTGCTGCCTTTTTCCAGGCTTGTTGTTGCGGTTTTGGCCCTGGCCAGGTCTATTAGAAGTCTTCCCTTTATTGAATGCTTTATTTTCTTTTGATTTAAAATCATTTTCCTTCTTCTTGCTATCGACCGGTTTTGGAGCCGCCGGCTTAGAAGGTCGGTTGTTTCCTTGGCCCTGTGGGCGGCCTTGTTGCTGACTGGCTGCTTGCGGCCTTGCATCGCTGCGAGTACCCTGCGGACGGTCGCCTTGTGGACGATTCGGACGGTCGCCTTGTGGACGATTCGGACGGTCGCCTTGCGGACGGTTCGGACGATCGCCTTGCGGACGATTCGGACGGTCGCCTTGCGGACGATTAGGACGGTCGCCTTGCGGGCGGTTCGTACCCTCGCCTTGTGGGCGGTTCGGACGATCGCCTTGCGGGCGATTCGGACGGTCGCCTTGCGGGCGATTCGGGCGGTCGCCTTGCGGGCGATTCGGGCGGTCGCCTTGCGGGCGGTTCGTACCCTCGCCTTGTGGGCGGTTCGGACGGTCGCCTTGCGGACGTCCACCAGTGTTGTTTTGCGGCCGGTTTTGTGGCCTTGAATTCACAGCCTGCGGCTTGCTGTCTTGTTTTTTATTGTAAATTGCGTCCAATTTATTAAGAGCATCAGATTCAATTGTGGCCATATGGTTGGATACTTCTACATTCATATCTTTCAATTTATTGATAACATCCTTACTTGAAACGTTGTATTTTTTTGCGTATTCATATACACGAGTTTTACTCATTCTTTCACCCCCGCTAGAATTAATCGAGCAGTGTCATCAATTTAGTGGCGAACCCATCATCCAGTACCGCAACTACTACCCGTGCCTCCTTGCCAATAGCCGTCCCGAGGTTTTCCCGGTTATCGACAATCTTGCAAGGAACATTATAGCTGCTGCACTTATCTGTGATTTTTTTGGCGGTATTTGAAGACGCATCTGCAGATAAAAGGACTAATTTTGCCTTTCCACTCCGGATTTCTTTAATTGAAAGCTCCTCACCGGATATGACTTTCCGTGCCCGATTTGCCAAGCCAAGCAATGACATCCATTGATTTGATTTCATCAAGATTGCCTTTTCTCCTTCTCAATGAGCCCGAGCAGCTCTTCATATAAGGCAGGATCTATGCTAGTTTGTAAATGGTTTGTTAATATATTTTTCTTTTGAGCCAAAAGGATTGCTTCACGGTCAAGTGACAGGTATGCTCCTCGACCCGACTTTTTGCCAGTCAGATCAATTGAAACTTCCCCTTCCTTGGAACGGACAATACGAACAAGTTCTTTTTTTGATTTCATTTCACCCGTTGCGACACATTTGCGCATCGGGACCTTCTTCATTTTGTTCACCGCTAATCCCTCCGACCTTTAACGCTTATCCTCGTCTTCATCTTCATATTCATCGTCGTACTCATCTTCATAGTTTTCATCATATTCATAATCGTCTTCCTCGTAAAACTCCTCATCTTCATCAAAAAGTCTGATCGTTTCTTCACGAGGGAAGATTCCTAGTTCACGGGCATCCGTTTCGGACTTAATATCAATTTTCCAGCCAGTCAACTTTGCCGCTAAGCGGGCATTCTGGCCTCTTTTGCCAATAGCAAGTGAAAGCTGGTAGTCTGGAACGACAACTGTGGTAGCCTTCTCCGCCTCCTTAACGTTAACATCAAGAACCTTGGACGGGCTTAATGCATTCGCTACAAACACAACAGGGTCTTCAGACCATTTAACTATATCAATCTTTTCGCCTTTAAGTTCATTAACAACTGCCTGGACACGCGCGCCTTTAGGGCCAACACAGGCTCCGACTGGGTCAACTTCACCATTTTCCGAATGAACGGAAATCTTTGACCTGTCACCAGCTTCACGTGCTACAGATTTAATTTCAACCGTTCCGTCATAAATTTCAGGGACTTCAATTTCGAATAGGCGTTTTAGCAAGCCGGGGTGAGTCCGTGAAACAAAAATTTGTGGTCCTTTAGTCGTTTTCTCAACTTTTGTGATAAAAACTTTAATTCGGTCATGCGGTTTGTATTGCTCATTTGGCATTTGCTCGTTAATTGGCAGCAATGCCTCGATTTTCCCCAGACTGACATAGATGAATTTTGAATCAATCCTTTGGACAATTCCAGTCATTATGTCTTCTTCACGGTCGATAAATTCAGAATAGATAATGCCGCGCTCTGCTTCCCTCACACGCTGTGTTACTACTTGCTTGGCAGTTTGGGCTGCAATCCTTCCGAAATCCTTTGGAGTAACTTCCATTTCAACGACATCTTCAACTTGATAGTTCGGATTAAGAAGTCTTGCTTCTTCAATGGAAATTTCCAGCCTTGGATCAAAAACCTGGTCAACCACTTCTTTTCTTGCAAAAACACGCATTGTGCCTGTTTGCATGTTCAAGTCAATCCGTACATTTTGTGCCTGATTGAAATTCCGGCGGTATGCTGAAATAAGTGCCGCTTCTATTGCATCAATTAATACATCCCTGGAAATCCCCTTATCTCTTTCCAGTATTGTCAGAGCATCCATTAATTCGCTGCTCATTGGAATAAATCCCCCTTTAGCCTCATTTTCATATTCCCTGTTCCAGACAGAAAGGTTCTATCCGAAGGCAAAACGCCAAGGCGCCTCACCCAAACGTAACAGCAAGCCGAGCACTTGCCACTTTACTGTACGGAAGCTCCACAGTTTTTCTTCGTGTTTTTACTTTGATTTCGATTTTGACAGTTTCACCATCGAATTCTAGCAAAGTTCCTTCAAAGGTTTTTTCGCCGTCGATTGGTTCGTAGGTTTTTACAAAGACATTTTTGCCGATAGCATTGATAAAGTCCTTATCCTTCTTCAAAGGCCTTTCGGCACCCGGGGATGAAACTTCAAGGAAATAATTATGTGGGATTGGATCCAGTTCATCAAGCTTTTCGCTAAGACGTTCACTTACAATTCCGCAATCTTCTATATCGACACCTGCTTCTTTGTCGACGAAGACACGCAGAAACCACTCCTTGCCTTCCTTTACATATTCAATATCAACAAGTTCCAAACCTAGTTCCTGAACGATGGGAGAAGCCAGGTTTTCAACTACTTCTATAACCTTGCTCATTGCTAACCTCCTTTACAGCTTTTTACCTTATCTTGCGCAATTTACGTAGACAGTTATCTAGTACTTTGCAAAACGCCTCCATACACGAACGAAAGAGTGGGTTCCCCCACTCTTCCGGACATTTTGCTTAGTATTTCCAATAAAACTATACCATACACGCATACTGAATGCAAATTAACGATATCCGGCGCTTTTTGGAGAAAAGATACTATCTTGATACAAGAATACCATCTTAGAAAAGTGAAAGCTGATTCTGTTCCGGCAGTGAATCCAGGCAGCCCTGTTTGTCGAGATACTCAAGGATGGTTTTGGAAACCTTACCGCGCTGCTGCAAGTCTTCCTTAGATAGGAACTCTCCATTTTCGCGGGCTTTAACAATATTCTCCGCGGCATTTGTCCCTAACCCGGGAATCGAATTGAATGGCGGGATTAATGTTTGCCCATCAATGATAAATTGTGAAGCATCAGATTTATATAAATCGATCTTTTGGAAAGCAAAGCCTCGCTCCGTCATTTCAAGTGCGAGTTCAAGCACTGTCAATAAGCTTTTCTCTTTTGGCGCAGCATCAAGACCCTTGGCGTTAATCTCTTCCACCTTAGCCCTGATTGATTCCGGCCCTCGTGCCATCGCTTCTAAATCAAAATCCTCAGCCCTGACTGTAAAGTAAGCTGCATAGTATAACAGCGGTAAATGTACCTTAAAGTAGGCAATCCTCACAGCCATCAGAACATAAGCTGCAGCGTGAGCCTTCGGGAACATATACTTAATTTTCTTACACGAGTCAATATACCATTCCGGTACATTATTCTTCCTCATTTCTGCTTCCATTTCATCAGTGAGTCCCTTACCTTTACGGACTGACTCCATGATTTTGAACGCAAATCCAGGCTCAAGGCCCTGATAAATAAGGTATACCATAATATCATCCCGGCAGCCGATTACTTCGCTTAGAGTACAGGTTTTATTATGGATCAGTTCTTGTGCATTTCCAAGCCACACGTCCGTTCCATGCGAAAGCCCGGAAATCTGCACAAGCTCGGAAAAGGTAGTCGGCTTCGTATCCTCAAGCATCTGGCGGACAAAACGGGTACCGAATTCCGGGATACCGAGTGTCCCGGTTTTACACATGATTTGCTCTTCTGTAACTCCCAGTGATTCCGTTCCGCTGAAAATCTTCATTACTTCGGGATCATCAGTAGGTATAGTCTTCGGATCGATACCGCTTAAATCCTGAAGCATCCTGATTACTGTCGGATCATCGTGACCCAGAATATCGAGCTTTAAAACGTTATCATGGATGGAATGGAAATCGAAGTGTGTTGTTTTCCACTCAGAACCTGTTGCATCGGCAGGAAACTGGATAGGTGAAAAATCGTAAATATCCATATAATCCGGCACAACAATGATGCCGCCGGGATGCTGCCCGGTGTTCCGTTTAACGCCCGTGCAGCCGGAAGCCAGCCGGTCGATTTCTGCACCGCGAAGCTGGAGATTGTTTTCCTGCTGGTACGCCTTCACATACCCAAATGCTGTTTTATCAGCAACTGTGCCTATTGTACCCGCACGGTAAACATAATCCTCACCGAATAGGACCTTTGTGTAATTATGTGCTCTCGGTTGGTATTCACCCGAGAAGTTCAAGTCAATGTCTGGTACTTTGTCTCCTTTAAAGCCAAGGAATGTTTCAAACGGAATGTCATGGCCATCCTTTTTATACTTCCCGCCGCATTCAGGACAATCCTTATCTGGAAGGTCGAAGCCGGATCCAACAGAACCATCATTAAAGAATTCGGAATGCTTGCATTTCGGGCAAACATAATGCGGCGGCAACGGATTAACCTCTGTAATTTCTGTCATAGTCGCAACAAACGAAGACCCAACCGACCCACGCGAACCAACCAAATAGCCATCATCAAGGGATTTTTTTACAAGCTTATGGGAAATCAGGTAAATAACCGCAAAACCATGCCCAATGATACTCTTAAGTTCTTTTTCAAGCCTGGCTTCTACTATTTCCGGAAGCGGATCGCCATAGATTCTGCGAGCCATTGAATAGCTCATTTCACGCATTTCATCTTCAGCGCCTTCAATCTTTGGCGTATAAAGGTCATCCTTGATTGGCTTGATAACGTCAATCATATCAGCAATTTTGTTTGTATTTGTTACAACGATTTCTTTTGCTTTTTCAGCACCAAGGAAGCTGAATTCTTTTAGCATCTCATCTGTTGTCCTGAAATGGACGTCAGGCAGGTTGTGGCGGTTTAACGGGTTGGCGCCTCCCTGCGAATTAATCAGGATTTTTCTATAAATCTTATCATTTTTTTCAAGGTAGTGGACGTTACCAGTAGCAACGACAGGAATACCCAATTTTTCGCCAAGTTTCACAACGTTCCCAATAATTTCTTCAAGCGACCGTTCGTTCCTGACGAGCTCCATTTCAATCAATGGTGCGTATACCGGTTTCGGCATGACCTCCAGGTAATCATAAAAATGCGCCATCTCTTCTACTTCTTCAGGCGACTTCTGCATCATACCTTCAAACACTTCGCCCCGGTCACAAGCGGAACCGACGAGAATACCTTCTCTGTATTTTTGCAAAATGGAACGAGGTATTCGCGGCACCCTATAGAAATAGTTTATATGAGCAATTGAAACCAATTTAAAAAGATTCTTCAACCCTGCCTCTGTTTGAGCAAGCAGTGTGCAATGATAGGGTCTTGCCCGCTTATAGGCATCACCTTTCCCCATATTGTCATTGAATTGGTCATGGTACTCGATTCCCTTTTCATGCGAATCTTTTAGCATTTTCAAAAGCAGGTATCCAGTAGCTTCAGCATCATAAATCGCACGGTGGTGCTGAGTCAGCTCGACATCAAATTTCTTTGCCAGTGTGTTCAAGCGATGGTTTTTCATTTCCGGATAGAGGAACCTGGCAAGCTCCAGCGTATCGATAACCGGATTTTTCGATTTTCCAAGACCGATTTTTTTATAGCCGGTATTTAAGAATCCCATATCAAATGATGCATTATGGGCAACAAGAACTGAATCCCCTGCCCATTGATGGAATCTCTCCAGTACCTCCCCGACTTCTGGTGCATTTTCAACCATATCATCGGTAATTCCCGTCAGGTTTATGGTTGTAGCAGATAACCGGTGATGAGGGTTGGCGAACGATTCAAAGCGGTCGATGATTTCCCCGTCCCGAATCTTTACCGCTGCTAATTCAATTATTGTATCGTAAACAGCCGACAATCCAGTTGTCTCGACGTCAAAGACTACGTACGTATCTTCTGAAAGCAGTCGGTGGACATCATTGTAAGCAATCGGTACTCCATCATCGACCAGGTTTGCTTCAATACCGTATAAAATTTTAATATCATTCTTTTTCCCAGCTGAAAATGCTTCGGGGAATGACTGGGCTACTGCATGATCTGTAATCGCAATCGCTTTATGGCCCCATTTACTCGCCTGTCCTACAAGAGCTGCAACTGGTGTGACTGCATCCATCTGGCTCATCGGGGTATGGAGATGGAGTTCCACCCGTTTTTCCCCTTCAGGTGCCCTGTCTTTTCGGGTTTCGGGTTTGATTTCGTTAATATCGTTACCTATCATTACAAGATCGCGTACAAATGTGTCATTTTGAATACTTCCCCGGACCCTTGCCCACATGCCCTTTTTAACACGCTGGAACAAAGCGGCGTCCTCTTTATCCCGGGAGAACATTTTGACCATAATTGAGCTGGTATAGTCGGTGATTTTAAATGTCAGCAGGGTGCGCCCACTGCGAAGTTCCCTCGTTTCAGCATCAAAGATAAAGCCTTCAATCGCCATACGGCGTTCCTCGTCGACGATGTCAATAAGCTGCTTGAATTCAGCGTCACCCTTGATCATCATTCCTATTACTAGTGGCCCGTCAAAAGCATCCGTTCCGCCTTTTTCCTTCTCTGCTTCACGTTTTTGCATTTCTACTACAGCAAGCTTGGCCCGTTCCTCATCCTCTTTCTGTTTCGCTTCCATAAATTGGACATATTCCTCGCTCTTTTCAACATCTACCAACACAGTATCGATTGCAAGTACCGGAAAGCCAAAAGACTGGTAGATTGACGAAATCACACTGCCATATTTATTTTTTATCGCTCCGCCCTCCGCTTCATTCCTGACTGAAACTGTCAGTTTGGAGCCCTGGACTGAAGGATATTGTTCATTTAAAAGCTTTAGGAGCGGTGGAGCAATCCCATCGATTTCCTCAATAGTTTTTTTCCAGTACTCCAGTATTAGCTCTTCTGTAACCGATTGATCCTGGCAGTACAATTCGAATGATGTTGCCCTGGCAATCTCTGAAAATTTCTTTTCAAGCTGTGTTTCGAACAATGAATAAACACTGCATGGGAGAATTTTTTCTATTGCAATCTGAAAATGCATTTTTCTCGAATTCTTGCCAACAAGCACTTTTTCGATCCGGGCATTCCGGAAAAACGGAACGATATCGTCCCCTGTCATATCAAGCTGGTGCAACAGTACCTGAAATCTTTGTACTCTATCATCTAAATGGGTGTTCATAGTCACTCCCCCACCTTGTTCTATCTAGTTATCAAAAATATATTATAGCACAGAATCTTGCCTACCCATTAGGAATGCAAATACTTAATGTTACCAGAAACAAAAGCGCAAGCGCCTCGGTTATCGCCGTACAAAATGGAGGGACTTCGACTGAGATAAAGGAATCACGAAGAGCGCTAGCGATTCCATGATGACTTATCGTAGAGAGGAGGCCTGAAGTTTGCTAGGCGATAGGCGCTGGAGCCGGACGAAAAAAGGTGCCGCAGTATGTGCAGCACCCTAATGTTTGTCCGCTTAGCACGATTGCCAATAGTAAAAAGACAGCACTAATCCATTTTATTTTCGGTTTTCAAGAACTGAAGCAATTGTTTCCCGCAAAGTGGAAGCCTCTGCCTCGATGACTTCACCTGTATCACGAAGCTTTAATTCAACAATTCCTTCAGCTGCCTTTTTGCCGATTGTAACGCGAACAGGAATACCAAGCAAATCTGAATCAGCGAATTTGACACCAGGTCGTTCCTGCCTGTCGTCAATAAGTACTTCGAAAGTTTTTCCAAGCTCCAGGTAGAGCTGATCTGCAAGTCTTGCTTGTACCTCGTCCTTCAGATTTACGGGAATAAGATGAACATGGTATGGCGCTACAGCTTTAGGCCAGACAAGTCCCTTTTCATCATTGGACTGCTCGGCTACAGCGGCAAGCGTCCTCGAAACGCCGATTCCATAGCAACCCATGATCATCGGCTGGGTTCTTCCATTTTCATCCAAATACACAGCATTCATAGCTTCACTATACCTCGTACCAAGCTTGAAAACATGGCCAACTTCAATACCTTTGGCAAAAACAATTTTACCGTTTCCCTCAGGAGATGGATCTCCTTCCTTAATGAAACGAAGATCGGCAAATTGGCTCACTTCGAAATCCCTGCCTGGATTTACATTCGTATAATGATAGTGTTCCTCGTTAGCCCCGCAAATCCCATTGACAATGGCTGCAACTGCACTATCAGCTACAATTTCAACACCTGAAACTTCGACCGGTCCGATTGAACCAACCGTACAGCCTAAAACTCTTTCTGTCTCCGCAGCATCGGCCAGTTCGGCACTCCCAGCCTCAAACAAGTTTTTAAGCTTGATATCATTGACTTCGTGGTCGCCCCTTACCAAAACAAGGACAAACCGGTCATCTACTTTGAATAGCAATGACTTAATACATTGTTCTTCGGCAACATCTAGGAACGAAGCAACTTCTGCAATGGTCTTCTGATTTTCTGTCTTAACCTTTTCCATCTCTCTTAGAGCCTCGTCACTTTTTTCGTAACTGGTAACTACAGGGGCCATTTCAATGTTTGCTGCATAATTAGAAGAATCGGAATAAGCAATTGTATCTTCTCCGATATCTGAAAGTACCATAAACTCGTGAGTATCTTTCCCGCCCATTGCTCCAGAGTCCGCAATAACCGCACGGAAATTCAAACCGCAGCGCGCAAATATATTGGAATATGCAGCAAAGATCCGCTCGTATACCTCGTCTAGACTCTCTTTGCTGGAATGGAATGAATACGCATCTTTCATAATGAACTCGCGGCCCCTAAGCAAGCCAAAACGAGGCCGCTTTTCATCACGGAATTTGGTTTGGATTTGATAAAGAGTCAATGGAAGGCGCTTGTATGATTTTACTTCATCACGGACAAGACTGGTAATGACCTCTTCGTGAGTGGCTCCAAGTGCGAATTCCCTTTCATTTCTGTCTTTCAGGCGCATAAGTTCTGGACCATACGAATACCATCTTCCAGATTCCTGCCAAAGTTCAGCTTGCTGCAAAGCTGGCATTAGCATTTCGACTGCTCCAGCTTTGTCCATTTCTTCACGGACGATATTCTCTATTTTCGTCAGCACACGTTTCGCCAGCGGCATATAACTATAGACACCACTTGCATTCTGGCGCATAAATCCAGCCTTAAGAAGAAGCTGATGGCTTCTTACGTCAGCGTCCGCTGGTACTTCCCTCATCGTGGGAATCAAAGTCATGCTTTGTTTCATATTAATCCCTCCATTAATTAAACCGCGCCCGCGAGCATATGTATGCCGGCTCAGAATATCCTGAGCCGGCTCTTTGGGTTATTTATTTACTAACAGATTTTCTATGTTTCCACTTCGCCTGTCACGAAGGAGCTTGCGCTTTTGTTCCGTCTAGCTCCAGCGCCTATCGCCTAACAAACTTCAGGCCTCCTCCCTACGATAAGTCATCATCGAATCGCTTACGCTCTTCGTGATTCCTTTATCTCAGTCGAAGTCCCTCCATTTTGTACGGCGATGACCAAGGCGCTTGCGCTTTTGTTATAAGAAAAACCTTTGTATGTCGTTCCAGGTTACAACAAGCATTAACAGCATCAGCAGGGCAAAACCAATGAAATGAACCATCCCTTCCTTTTGCCTGTCGACAGGCTTCCCTCTAACAGCTTCGATCGCAAAGAATAACAATCTACCACCATCTAGTGCTGGCAACGGAAGAAGATTCATGATCCCGAGGTTAATGCTAAGAATAGCCGCCCATCGCATTAAGTTATATATACCAGACTGTGCCACCTCATCCGTCGAAACATAAATTCCGACAGGTCCACTCAACGCATCAATCGAAAATTGTCCTGTAACCAATTTCCCTAGCATAATAAAGATTTCTTTCGTCCATGTGACGGTCTGCTCAAATCCAAAGGTTACAGCCTTCAGCGGGGATTTTTCAACCGGGCTGTATACCCCGATTAGTCCAAACTTTTGGCCGTCAGCTTCCTGGGCTTTAGGAGTTACGGTAACTTCCTGCTCTTTCCCGTCCCGTTCAATGATAAATTGAAGTTCCTTTTCAGGATTCTTTCGGACAATCTCAACAACATCAATCCATTCTGAAATTTCCGACCCAGAGATTGAATGGACAATGTCTCCCTTTTTCAATCCCGCTTCAATCGCAGCACCATTTGGAGTAATATCACCAAGCTTCGGTTCATTTGATGGAACACCCTGGAGGATACCTAGCAATAAGAACACAACGAATGCCAAAATGAAATTCATCATTGGGCCCGCAAAAATTGCCATAGCTCTTTGGCCAAGCGTCTTGGAGTTAAATTGGCGGTTATATGGAGCGATTTGGTTTTCAACCCCATTTTCAACCGTAACCGCTTCAGGATTCACTACGAATGTCCTTAAGGTATCCTCTTCATCTTCAGGATAGCCCTTCAGCACAAGGGTCCTTTCGAGGTCAGCATGCTCAACCTCTATAATTCGTGCATCCGGGTATTTATCCTTATTGTTCAGGATGATTTTTTCAACCT
Source organism: Bacillus sp. FJAT-18017 (assembly GCF_001278805.1). Classification (GTDB taxonomy): domain Bacteria; phylum Bacillota; class Bacilli; order Bacillales; family Cytobacillaceae; genus Bacillus_D. The sequence continues at coordinate 3,251,568 of NZ_CP012602.1, forward strand.
TCCCATCCTTACCCGTCAAAAGGCCAATTCTGTACCCTGGCTTAATTTCAACTGTTTCAGGATCTTCCCCAGCCATCCGGACAAAGCCTCCAATAGGCAAAAGCCGGATCGTATAGACTGTTTCTCCTTTTTTATGCGTAAATACCTTTGGCCCCATGCCGATTGCAAATTCACGGCAAAGGATACCAGCCCTTTTGGCAAAAATAAAGTGCCCTAATTCGTGGAAGAAAACGAGCGCCCCGAATATGACGATAAAGGCAATGACTGTAGTCAAATGGAATACCACCTTTTTTTAAAAAATACGCAAGTCAAAGGTTACTTTTGTCTTAGTTCCTTTTACAACTCACGGGATGTCTTAACCTTGAAACTTATAATTCCAGCAGGGAGCGAACGTATTTCCTCGCCTCGGAATCAGCAAACAGAATTGTTTCAAGATCAGGATTAAGCTCAAGTTGATGGGCTTCCAGAGCCTTTTCAATCAACGATTCAATCTCAAGAAATCGGATTTTCCCGCCAAGGAATGCTGCGACCGCCTCTTCATTAGCGGCATTCAGTACTGTTGGAGCTGTTCCTCCCGCCTTACCTGCATCATAGGCAAACTGTAGGCAGCGATACCGTTTAAAGTCCATTTCCTGAAAATGCAGCCTGCCAACCTCCGCAAGGTTAAGCCTTTTTGCCTGAGGAAGCGGAAGCCTGTCAGGATAAGTAAGGGCGTATTGGATTGGCACTCGCATATCCGGGCTTCCAAGCTGGGCAATAATACTGGAGTCATGGAATTCAACCATCGAGTGGATAATGCTTTCACGGTGAAGAAGAACATTTATCTGCTCATAAGGTAGCGAGAAAAGCCAATGGGCCTCAATGACCTCAAGGCCTTTATTCATCATTGTTGCCGAATCGATCGTTATTTTTGCACCCATAGACCAGTTTGGATGGTTCAAGGCATCCTCAACGGATACATCCTGAAGCTCTTCCCTGGTCCGATCCCGGAAACTTCCCCCCGAAGCAGTGATGATCAACCTCTCGATATTCTTGGCTTGTTCACCCTGCAATGCCTGAAAAATGGCTGAATGCTCACTATCCACTGGGAGCAGTGAAACACCTTTCTTCTCAGCCGCAGAAATAACCAGATGCCCTGCGGTGACAAGCGTTTCTTTATTGGCGAGGGCAATGGTTTTGCCACTTTCAATCGCCTCAAGTGTAGGCTTTAAGCCCACACTGCCCATAACGGCATTTACCAGGATATCAGCAAACTCATCCGTCGCGATTCTTTCAAGTCCTTCCGAACCATGGAAAAAAGTGATGCCAGTAAATTCGTCCTTCAGGCGATCAGCATCCTGCTTCTCCTGCATGGAGACGAGAACTGGCTTAAATTCTATAATAATTTTCCTGGCCAAATCAATATTTCTTCCTGCCGAGAAAGAAGTAAGTTTGAACGAATCACTATGTTCCCTAATTATATCCAAGGTCTGAATACCAATTGAGCCGGTGGCACCCAGAATACTTATATTTTTCATAAAGCAAACATCTCCTAAAAAAAAGCGGAAAGCGCTCGGAATTCCCTCATTACACTAAGGGGTATAATATAGCACCCCATGGACATGATGGCATGACGCCTTTGCTAGACTGATTCTATCCTTCGTTTGACAATAACTTTCCTTTTTACCGCGGCAAACAATCCATTTACAACAACTGGAATAAATGGATCAGCGGCCAAACAAATAACAAGCTATCGAACCTGTCAAGGATACCACCATGGCCAGGCAGGATTTTTCCGGAATCCTTGACCCCGTAATTCCGCTTGAATGCAGATTCTGCCAGGTCCCCAAGTTGTCCAAAAATGGATAACAATGCGGTTATTACTAGCAATTTTAGCATAGAATCCTGTCCCACATCAGTAAACAGGGCAAACAAAATCGCGACAACCAATGCACAAACGACTCCGCCCAAAGAGCCTTCTATTGTTTTATTAGGGCTTATCTCAGGCCATAACTTCCTCTTGCCAATTGCTTTTCCGATAAAATAAGCGCCTGAATCGGTTGCCCAGATAATGAATAATGAATAGAATACCCAAGGAAGTCCTCCAAGTTCCCGTGTTTCAACAAAAAAGTAAAAACCCGCCCAAACATAGACAACCGCCATCGCCATAAATGACGCATCATCAAATGTAAAGCGGTTTTTGGATGCCACAGTATAGGTAAGAAGCAGCAGCATAGCGAGTATGCCAATCTCCTGCTTCCCAAGGCTTAAAGAGTCCAACATTCCATCGAAGCGGTCCGGAAGAAGCAAAACCCACATTGTTAGCAGGGATAATATTCCAGGAAATGATACAAGATTGATATTCTTCATTTTAACCAGTTCATAAAGACCGACACTGGCTAGCAGGTATGCCAATATAGTTAAGGGAATGCCGCCTATAATGACAATTGGCAAAAAAAGCCCTGCAGCAATAATTGCTGTTATAATTCTTTGCTTCATGAATTCTTAGGCAAGTTCCCCTGCCTGTACTCATGCACAAAGGAGGGGAGGAATTGCCTTTCCTCCTTTAAAAATAAAATAATTTTTCAGTTTAAGTTGTTAAACTTTTGAATTTATGATTGCCCGTTAATCCCGCCGAACCTTCTATGGCGGTTTTGATAAGCTTCCACAGCATTAAGAAAATGTTCTTCGCCAAAATCCGGCCATAAAACATCGGTAAACCAAAATTCAGTGTATGCCAACTGCCAAAGCATAAAATTGCTTAGCCGGATTTCACCGCTAGTTCTGATAAGCAAATCCGGATCCTCCATGTTTGCAGTCATAAGATACGTAGAAAAAACTTCTTCAGTTAGGTCGTTTTCATTCATTGTACCACTCTGACAATCCTTTATTACTTTCTTAACAGCATCGAGGATTTCAGCCCTACTGCCGTAATTAAGAGCAAAATTCAGGATTATGCCAGTATTGTCCTTTGTGTCGGCAATTGCTTTGTCAATCGCCTTTAAAGTGTGGGATGGCAAACCTTCCCTAGCCCCTATCATTTGAACCCTGACGTTTTGCTCAACCAGTTCCGGAAGAAATGTACCTAAGAATTCTTCAGGAAGCTGCATGAGGTAATCTACTTCGTTTTTTGGTCTTTTCCAATTTTCTGTGGAAAATGCGTAAAGGGTCAAAGATCCAACAGTTAGTTCATTGGCAAGTCTGGTTATTTTACGAACAACCTTCATTCCTTCGTGATGGCCGGCAACTCGCGGCAAAGCCCTCTTCTTTGCCCAGCGCCCATTCCCATCCATTATAATCGCAATATGGGACGGTACCCCATTTTGTTTCACCTGGTCAATCCTGTCTCGGAGAGAGGAAGGGGCATTCGCAGACTTCCAATTTTTTATTTTATTAAGCATATCGTGCTCCTCCAGTTCAATGTTTCCCCTCCGAATAAAGGGAACAGGGATGGATATCAAGGCATCTATTTCCCATAAGCCTTGGACCCGGGATTCAAGAAAATTGCTAGAGTGCAATCGGAGAATAATCAAAGCCAACTTTCACTTGTATGCAAAGCGATAGATTATGTTCCTTGCCAACTTTCACTTGTATGCAAAGCGATAGATTATGTTCCTTTGAAACCCATGAAAGCCTCGCTATGTGAGGTATGACTCATTTTCTTTTTATGTATATTTTAAGCATGCTTCTATCATACCAAAAACGCAAGAAGATATCCCGTTTAAAAATAACACCATCACCAAAAAGTGCAGTATTAACTAGAGAGTTGAAATCAACTACAAAAGAAAAAATAAAGATTTAAGTTAATAATTCCATTCATGGCAGGATCTCATTTAGCTTCCAGCCCTTATCTACTGTAGTAAAGTGTAAAAAACGAATTTTCGCCTATCTTACTTCCTCTTTAACTCGTATAAGTGAAAAAAACCCCTGGGAAGGGGTTTTTCCCGGCATCATTGCCAGTCATGGAATTAAACTTCCAGTATTTCCTTTTCTTTATCTTTGGTAATTTGATCAATTTTGTTGATATGGTCGTCAGTCAGCTTTTGCATATCGTCAGAATATCCACGTAGTGCATCCTCAGTGATATCACCATTTTTTTCAAGCTTTTTCAGCTCGTCATTTGCATCGCGACGGATATTTCTAACTGCAACCTTTGCTTCTTCTGACTCTTTTTTAACAACCTTGACAAGTTCTTTCCTGCGTTCCTCTGTTAGCTGAGGAATTGCAATCCGGATGATGGAACCGTCGTTTGTAGGGTTAAGACCAAGATCCGATTTTAGGATGGCCTTTTCAATTTCACCAAGTATAGACTTGTCGTATGGCTGAATTACAAGCAGCCTCGCTTCAGGTGTGCTAATTCCCGCAAGCTGGTTAACAGGAGTCGGAGCACCATAGTAATCGACACTAATTCTATCAAGAAGAGACGCACTTGCTCGGCCAGCTCTGATGTTCGCAAGCTCCCTAGTGTAGGCCTGAATGGCTTTGGTCATTTTTTCTTTTGCATTGCTAAGAACCTGATTTGGCATGTTTATTTCCCCCTAACTATTGTTCCGATTTTTTCTCCCATGACCGCACGTTTGATATTTCCTTTTTCCATAATTGAAAACACAATCAAAGGAATATTATTATCCATGCATAGGGAGGACGCTGTTGAATCCATTACTGCAAGACCTTCTTTGATAACGTCGAGGTAAGTCAACTGCTCATACTTTGTAGCATTGAGATCCAATCTCGGATCAGCAGAATATACACCGTCAACATTATTCTTTGCCATCAGGATGACATCTGCTTCGATTTCTGCGGCTCGAAGCGCTGCGGTTGTATCAGTTGAAAAATATGGATTTCCTGTTCCCGCTGCAAAAATGACAACCCTGGTTTTTTCTAAATGGCGGATGGCCCGGCGGCGAATATAAGGCTCGGCTACCTGGCGCATTTCAATCGACGTTTGAACTCTGGTTTCAATTCCAATCTGCTCCAGGCTGTCCTGGAGTGCCAGAGAATTCATCACAGTTGCAAGCATCCCCATATAATCAGCTGTTGCCCGGTCCATACCCATTTCCTCACCGATTTTACCTCTCCAGATATTTCCGCCGCCAACTACAACTGCAACCTCGACGTCAAGTTCAGCAACTTCCTTCACTTGTTCGGCAATTGATTTGATGACTGCAGGATTTATTCCGAATCCAGCCTCCCCGGCAAGGGCTTCTCCACTCAATTTCAAGACGACACGTTTATATTTGGGATTACTCATAAAAACCTCCAGTATAAGAATGAGGCCATAGTAAGCCTATTTACCGGCTGTTAGCTGCAATATCCAAGCTCCTACTCGGTTTTCTCTTTAAAAATAGGGAACACGGTGTGTTCCCTATCTTGTTAGAGCTTTTTCAAAAACAGCGTCATAGCCCGGCAATGTTGCTGGACAGACATACCGCTTCATACTTATTTTTTATTTACTTGGTTCATTACTTCTTCAGCAAAATTATCTTCACGCTTCTGGATACCTTCGCCAACCTCGAAGCGGATGAATTCACGTACAGTTGCACCTTTAGATTCTACATATTGGCGTACTTTTTGGTCTGGATTCTTAACAAAAGTCTGATCAAGAAGGCAAACATCTTCAAAGTATTTGCCAAGGCGGCCTTCAACCATTTTTGCTACGATGTTTTCAGGCTTTCCTTCGTTAAGGGCCTGTTGAGTAAGTACTTCACGCTCACGCTGTACTTCTTCCGCAGATACTTGGTCACGGGAAACGTATTTAGGGTTCAATGCAGCGATATGCATGGATACATCTTTCGCAGCCGTTTCATCTGTCGTACCTTCCAAAACTGTAAGAACGGAAATCCGTCCGCCCATATGAAGGTATGCGCCGAAAGCATCAGCATCATTTTTCGTAACAATTTGGAAGCGTCGAAGAGAAAGTTTCTCACCGATTTTAGCGATAGCAGCGTTGATATGTTCTTCAACGGATACACCGCTTTCCATTGTTTGGCCAGCAGCTTCCTCAACAGTTGCAGGCTTGTTTTTAAGAAGGTGGTGACCAAGCTCTTGAACAAGAGTTTGGAACCCTTCGTTTTTAGCAACAAAGTCAGTTTCAGCGTTTACTTCAAAGATAACAGCTTCGTTTCCTTCAACTTTGATGGAAGTAAGACCTTCTGCTGCAATACGGTCACCCTTCTTAGCAGCTTTGGCAATCCCTTTCTCGCGAAGAAAATCGATTGCTTTTTCCATGTCGCCATTTGTTTCTGTTAATGCCTTTTTGCAGTCCAACATACCTGCACCAGTTTTTTCACGCAATTCTTTAACCATTTGAGCTGTAACTGCCATTGGTTATTTCCTCCTTTAATCTATGTACATAAGGTTCTTGTCCATTCAAGCTGACTAATATCAGATTACTACTGTATTATCATAGCCAGACTGGGGTATTGTAAACCTTTTTGGCATACAATGTTTAGTCATACACCAGCTAAACGGCTGCTTCCGCTTCTTCTTAAAAAAAGGTGATAAAGGGTGTTCCCTCTTATCACCTTTTTATTTAATCTTGGATGTTCGAGCTTATGCTTGTTCTGCTGGAACTGCTGTTTCTTCACCTTGTTTTGCTTCAAGGATCGCATCAGCCATTTTGCCAGTCAAAAGCTTAACAGCACGAATCGCATCATCGTTCGCAGGGATAACAACATCGATTTCGTCTGGATCACAGTTTGTATCAACGATACCAACGATAGGGATGTTCAATTTACGAGCTTCAGCTACAGCGATACGCTCTTTACGAGGGTCGATGATGAACAATGCATCTGGAAGGGTCTTCATGTCCTTGATACCGCCTAGGAACTTTTCAAGACGCTCTTGCTCTTTTTTCAATTGAACGACTTCTTTCTTAGGAAGCACCTCGAAAGTGCCGTCTTCAGACATTCTTTCGATATCTTTAAGGCGTGAGATACGCTTTTGGATTGTTTCGAAGTTTGTAAGTGTTCCACCCAACCAGCGTTGGTTAACAAAGTACATTCCGGAACGGATTGCTTCATCTCTTACAGAATCTTGAGCTTGTTTCTTTGTACCAACGAACAGCATAGTGCCGCCTTGGCCAGCAAGCTCCTTAACAAAGTTGTAAGCTTCCTCTACCTTCTTAACTGTCTTTTGAAGGTCGATGATGTAGATGCCGTTCCTCTCAGTGAAGATATATTTCTTCATCTTAGGGTTCCAACGGCGAGTCTGGTGACCGAAGTGTACACCAGCTTCAAGCAGTTGCTTCATAGAAATTACTGACATGTGTGTTTCCTCCTAATGGTTTGTTTTCCTCCGCCTCTATCATTTTCATACGGGAACTGACTTTACAGCACCATCCGCTAGAATCAAAAGGCGTGTGTGATTAACACCATGTAACAATATAGCATAAGCAGCCGACACAATCAAGAATTAACTTTTAAAAAACAACAAACTTCAACGTGAAAGTCTTTCTTTGCTGGACGCTGGAATAAGCCTACTTTCTTTGTGTTGAGGTTCACCATAATCTTTAAGATGAGTTCTATTGGATCTTTGAGTTGAAACTCACACGTTTTTTATAAGATGTATTGTCCTTAATTGAGTAACCTGCGAAAGAAAAATAAGCGGAGATATTACGGTTAGAAGGAAAATGGAGCTCGTATCGGCGTATATAAGGGGAGGTCTTCCGGTTATATCTAGTAAAAGGCCTTATTTTGATACCTTTTGAGTTAATAGGCGGATCTGTCCCTCTATTTAAGCTATTTTAATGCCAGCAACCAAATAAGCGGAAATCTTCCGTCTGTTTATCAGTTCGGGAGCTTAAGCTGATGCCCCACGTAAGACTTATTGTCCATCATAATCATGAGGTCATAGTTATATTAGAGTTAATGGATTTTCATATAAACCTTGATAAATAAAGAAAAGACGCATGCCATTTCATACGTCTTTTCCTGTATCTATTGATTAAGAAAGCACCCAAAACATAACCATACGGCTATTATGGAAACAGGTTTAAAAAACCATAATGTTTAGTTTGAACGCAGCTTATCCAGTTCAACAAGGAACTTGTTATTGAGAACCTTGATATACGTACCTTTCATTCCGAGGGAACGGGATTCAATGACGCCCGCGCTTTCGAGCTTCCTCAGCGCATTGACAATCACAGAGCGGGTAATGCCTACACGGTCAGCAATTTTCGAAGCAACAAGAAGGCCTTCGTTTCCGTTCAATTCCTCAAAAATGTGTTCAATTGCCTCAAGTTCACTATAAGACAAGGAACTAATGGCCATCTGGACAACCGCTTTGCTTCTTGCTTCTTCTTCGATTTCTTCTGATTTTTCACGAAGGATTTCCATACCGACAACTGTTGCCCCATATTCAGCAAGAATTAGGTCATCATCATGGAATTCATCATGAAGCCTGCCTAATAGCAAAGTGCCAAGGCGTTCGCCTCCGCCAATAATCGGAACGATTGTAGTTAGCCCTTCACGGAAAAGGTCCTTATTTTCAACCGGGAAGACAGTGTATTCACTTTCGACATCCAGATTGGAAGAAGTCTCTTTTACGTTAAATAGACCTTGGGTATATTCTTCAGGAAATTGGCGGTCTTCAAGCATTTTCTTCATTCGCTCATTTTCAATCTGCTGGTTGATTGCAAAACCAAGCAGCTTGCCTCGGCGGCTGACGACGAAGACATTTGCTTCAATAATATCGCTCAACGTTTCCGACATTTCCTTAAAATTCACTGGCTTGCCTGCCGCTTTTTGAAGCAGGGCATTAATTTTTCTCGTTTTTCCTAACAAATTCATTCTTATTCCTCCTATTAACTGCGTCCATTACTATAAATGATTATGAGTGATTCTGTCAATTTACCCTACCCTTCACACCATGCATTAAAACGGCATTGGTGCTAAAGGATGAATTGGCTTAAATCCTTATTCCGGGAAATAGCCCCAAGCTTTTCTTCCACGTATTGAGGGGTGATAACGATTTTTTCCAGATTAATATCCGGCGCTTCAAAGGATAGATCCTCGAGGAGCTTTTCAAGAATCGTATGCAGCCTTCTCGCTCCGATATTATCTGTATTCTGGTTCACTTCAAATGCCACTTCGGCAACCTTGCGAATAGCTTCGTCAGAAAATTCAATTTCTATACCTTCTGTTTGCAATAATGCATTGTATTGCTTTATTAAGGCATTATCAGGTTCAACAAGGATTCGGTAAAAATCATCCACTGTCAGTTTTGTCAGTTCTACTCTGATAGGGAAACGGCCTTGCAGCTCGGGTATTAAATCTGACGGCTTTGCCATATGGAAGGCACCCGCTGCAATAAATAAGACATGGTCTGTTTTTACAGAGCCGTATTTGGTTACGATTGTGGAGCCTTCAACAATCGGCAGGATATCTCTTTGCACACCCTCACGTGAAACATCCGCAGATGACCCACCAGTGTTTTTGCTGGCAATCTTGTCGATTTCATCGATAAAAATTATACCAGTCTGCTCTGCCCGCCTTACAGCATCCTGTGTTACTTCATCCATATCAATCAGCTTTGCAGCTTCCTCATTTGTAAGAACTATCCTTGCTTCCCTTACTGTAAGCTTCCGCTTCTTCCGTTTCTTAGGCATGAGATTCGAGAGTGCATCCTGCATATTCATTCCCATTTGCTCCATTCCAGAGCCTTGAAGCATATCAAACATCGATGGCATTTGTTCATCCACTTCAACAGTTACATATTCCTGCTCGAGCTCGCCTTTTGCAAGCCTTTCACGAATGGACGACCTGCGTTCCTGAAGTGAATAATCCTCTGCTGAAGTTGTATCCGGCTCCGGCTGGGCATTTCCTCCGCCGAATAGCATTTCTAGGGGATTTTTATAGTTCGTCTGTTTTTTTGCTGAAGGAACTAGCAGTTCTACAAGTCGGCGATTGGCGTTCTCTTCCGCCCTTGATTTAACCTTTTGCATTTTCTCTTCCTTGACAAGCCTTACAGCTGTTTCAACAAGGTCCCTGACCATTGATTCAACATCCCGGCCGACATAGCCAACTTCGGTGAATTTTGTCGCTTCCACTTTAATGAACGGCGCACCGGTAAGCTTGGCAATTCTCCGAGCAATTTCAGTCTTACCTACACCGGTTGGCCCAATCATTAATATGTTTTTAGGGATAATCTCATCACGAATGTTTTCGTCGAGCAATTCTCTGCGATACCTGTTCCTTAATGCAACCGCAACAGCTTTTTTAGCATCCTTCTGACCGATTATGTACTGGTCCAGCCTCTCAACAATCTGGCGGGGGGTTAAACTCTGCGCCTTTGGCATTTTGCATTCTCCTTCCAGTTAAAGCTCTTCAACGATGATATTGGTGTTAGTATATACACAAATTTCAGCCGCCACATCCAGGGCTGCTTTTGCGATTTCTTTAGCCTCCATATGTTCACCGGCAAATTTTTTCAACGAACGGCCTGCTGCAAGAGCATAATTGCCTCCAGAACCAATCGCCAGTATTCCATCATCAGGTTCAATAACTTCACCTGTCCCACTTACAAGAAGAAGGTGTTCATCGTTCATGACTATGAGCATAGCCTCTAGCCGGCGAAGCACTTTATCGCTTCTCCAAAGCTTTGCAAGTTCGACCGCAGCTCTTTGAAGGTTTCCGTTGTATTCCTCTAGCTTGCCCTCAAACAGCTCAAATAGAGTAAATGCATCTGCTACCGACCCTGCAAATCCTGCAATCACCTTACCATTAAATATCCTTCTGACTTTTTTTGCTGTGTGTTTCATCACAACCGCATTCCCGAAAGTAACCTGGCCATCACCGGCCATTGCACCTTTACCATTATGCTTAATTGCAAAAATTGTCGTTGCATGGAATTGCGACATGGAAATTCCTCCTAATTACCTGAGCCTATGCTCTTGGATGGTGTGCCATATACGTTTTCTTCAAAGCTTCGTTCGTAACATGGGTATATATCTGTGTGGAAGATAAAAATGCATGGCCCAAAAGTTCCTGTACGGTTCTCATATCAGCCCCATTATTCAATAGATGGGTCGCAAAGGAGTGCCGTAATTTATGAGGATGAATTCTACCTGTTAAGGAAGACTGTTCAATCATCCGATCAAGAATTGTCCGAACTCCCCTAGCAGTAAGCGGGCCACCTCTGTGATTGACAAAAAGTGCTTCCTGATTAGGCTTCCCCTCAAGAAGCTTCTTCCTTCCATCTCCTATATAATGTTTAAGGGCCGCCGAAGCCTTTGTACCAAATGGAACATATCTTTCCTTGTTTCCCTTTCCCTTTACCAGGACTGTTGATAAAGAAAAATCTATATCCTTTAAAGTAATGCTGCAGCATTCACTTACACGGATACCGGTTGCATACAATAGTTCAAGGAGTGCTGCATTTCGTTGCCCAAGTGGCGTTTCCGTGCTGCATTCCCGGAAGAGGACCTCAAGTTCAGTTTCATAAAAGAATTCAGGCAGCCTTTTCTCACCTTTAGGTAAAATAACAAGGGCAAATGGATTTTCCTCAATTAATTTTTCTCTTAGCAGGAATTTATAGAAGCTTCTAAGACTTGAAATTTTTTTGGCAATAGTTTTACGCGATTGTTTCTTTTCAAAAAGCTTCGTAAGGAAAAGCCGGGCATCGTGGTATTGAACATCACCTACATTAGCAACACCCTGCTCGGCCATTGTATCGAAAAATTCAATAACAACATCGTGATAATTGCTAATTGTATATTGTGAGTAGTTTTTTTCAATTTGTAAATATTCAAGAAATAACGTTAAATAAACGTTCACATTTCCCAATTATCTCACCCCGCACAGCCTTATAAATCGTACCATATCAAATTGTAGGTTGCAATAAACTTTACAAATTTTTCGCAAATTTCTGAATTGTTTATCACGTTCTGAATGCACTGCCCATCCTATTAAACTTTACGCATTAGCTCCAAAGTTAATAGACCTTAAAAAACTTACAGTTTCTCATCGGGGCTAAAAAGAGTTCCCGCATGTTATTTTATTCGGTTTACATTTCAAGTGAAAAAAACTGAATTTCTTTTGATTAGATACCCCTTTTAAAATATGTCTAAAAACCGACAATATTATAAAGGTTGTCCTAAAGATTCAGTGTCTACGTTCCTTCTGCCGACAACGGGCAACTATTCTTTTTGATCAAAAGTTCGATGCTAAACTTTATTTGTATACTGTTAAAAATACAAATAACCCCTAGCACTTCAAGCTACTGTCTTCTTTAGCGAGTTCCTCATAGCGCAGCAGTCCATAATGCCTAAAATAGAATAACATTGAAATCGAGCATGAACTAAGCAATTTGCCTATATAGAGTTCATTATTTTCACATTACCATAATAACAATACGTAAAAGTAAGTAAAAAGTTTCACATACTCTCTCAAGGTATTCCACTTTTTAAATTTAATAAACTTTAAGCAACACAAGGAAGAGTGGAAATCACTTTAACAAAATAAAATCTAAAATTCTTAAACTTATTGGACCGAGATCATTGACTGGTGGTAAGTGACCTTTAACACGAACGGAGTCCACCTAGATCAGAATACGAACAGAATAAAGGAGCGGGCCATATGCCCACTCCTTCCTAGCTTTGCTGTTCCTCCTTATAATCACAGGAGGAACATTGTACCTGAACGCCTTTTTTCAGCTTTTTCTCCACCAGGAAGTTATCGCACTTCGGACAGTTCCTTGGCAGCGGTTTGTCCCATGAAAGGAAGTCACATTCAGGGTACCGGTCGCAGCCATAAAAAATTCGCCTTTTCTTACTCTTGCGTTCAATAACATTACCCTCGCGGCATTTCGGGCAGGTAACGCCAATCTCCTTAACGATTGCCTTTGTATTTCGGCAGTCTGGGAAATTGCTGCAAGCCATGAATTTGCCGAAGCGTCCCATTTTAAAGACCATTGGGCTGCCGCAATTTTCACAATCTTCCCCAGCAGGTTCGTCCTTAATTTCAACTTCCTGCATTTCTTTCTCGGCTTTCTCAAGATGCTTTTCAAAGTCTTTGTAGAATTCACTTATTACGTTTACCCACTTGACTTTTCCATCCTCGATATCATCAAGATCCTGTTCCATCTTTGCTGTAAATTCAACATCGAGAATATCAGGGAAGAATTCCTCCATCAGCTCATTGACAATTTCCCCAAGTTCTGTTGGAATAAATCGCTTGTTATCAAGAGCTACATATCCACGTTTCTGAATCGTATCCAAAGTTGGAGCAAACGTAGAAGGGCGGCCAATTCCGAGTTCCTCAAGAGTTTTGACTAACCTCGCCTCTGTGTATCGTGGCGGAGGCTGCGTAAAATGTTGTTTCGGATCAAGATCCGTTTTCCGAACCTCATCACCCTCACTAAGGTCGGGAAGCATCCGATTGGTTTCCTCTACCTGATCATCTGTTCCTTCGACATATAACTTCATGAATCCAGGAAACTTTATCTTTGAACCGGTGGCACGGAAATAAACATCACCATTTACCAAATCAACACTCATTGTATCCATAATTGCAGACGCCATCTGGCTGGCAAGGAAACGATCCCAAATTAATTTGTACAGTCTAAGCTGGTCCCTTGATAAAAATTCTTTTAAGGAAGCAGGATCCCTAAACGTACTCGTTGGGCGAACCGCCTCGTGGGCATCCTGTGCTTTCCCCTGTTTCTTTTCTTTCGCTGCTTCCTCCCTGAGGAATTTTTCACCGTAATGGGAAGCAATATACTCTCTTGTCTCAGTCTGGGCAACTTCTGATATACGAGTTGAATCAGTCCTCATATACGTTATCAAACCGACTGTTCCTTCTTTTCCAATCGCAATTCCCTCATATAATTGCTGAGCGATCATCATCGTTTTCTTGGCACGGAAATTCAACTTCCGGGCTGCCTCCTGCTGCAGCGATGATGTTGTAAAAGGTGGAGCAGGGTTGCGTTTTCGTTCCTTCTTTGAAACGGATTCAACTTTAAAAGAATCACCGCTTATTCCTGAAAGAATTTCTTTCACGTCCTGTTCGGAGTGAAGATCACGCTTTTCACCGTTTTTTCCGTAAAAAGCCGCCTCAAAGGATTCATTGCCTTTTAGGAACCTGCCATTAAGTGTCCAATATTCCTCTGGTTCAAATTCTTTGATTTCATTTTCACGGTCAATAATCAGCTTTACAGCTACGGATTGGACCCTTCCGGCACTAAGCCCTTTCTTTACCTTTTTCCAAAATAACGGGCTTATATTGTAGCCTACCAGGCGGTCAAGAATCCTTCTCGCCTGCTGGGCATCAACAAGGTCCATATTGATCGGCCTTGGATGTTTAAATGATTCCTTAATGGCATCTTTGGTAATTTCATTGAATACAACCCGGCATTCAGAGTTGACATCAACATCAAGGGTATGAGCCAAGTGCCAGGCAATGGCTTCTCCTTCCCTGTCGGGGTCAGCTGCGAGGTAAACTTTCTTCGCCTTTTTTGCAGCCGACTTCAATTCCTTTAGAACCGGGCCTTTTCCACGGATTGTAATATATTTTGGGACAAAATTATCTGATTTATCAACACCCATCTGGCTCTTTGGCAAATCACGAATATGGCCCATGGACGCTCTTACTTTGTATTTTTTCCCTAGATAACGCTCAATTGTCTTCGCCTTTGCGGGCGATTCTACGATGACAAGAATTTCTGCCATTCAATCTTCCTCCTAACGAGGCGGTTTTTTCTAACACCTGTTGCAAAATGTATACTAGTTTCTAAATAATTTCAACCTTTTTTATAAAAATAGCAAAAAAACTTCCAAAAATCAGAGGTATTCCCATAATTTTCTAAAATATGCGCAATTCTTCTATTATATCATTTGCGTTTGTAACAAGCTTAGCTCCTTGCTGAATTAAGTCGTTTGTACCACCCGATAACGGATTAAAAATACTTCCAGGAAGAGAAAATACTTCTCGGCCTTCATTCAAAGCATAATTCGCGGTGATCAATGAACCGCTCTTTCTTTTTGCTTCTATTATAATAGTTCCGCGTGAAAGTCCGCTAATAATCCGGTTTCGCATTGGGAACTGCCACCGTGAAGGCTTAGTATCTGGAGGGTACTCCGAGAGAATAAGCTGATGATCCATTATTTCGGCTGCTAGTTTTCTATTTTCTTCAGGATAGATATGAAAAAATCCTCCAGCTATTACTGCAATGGTTTTGCCTCCGTTCCGGATGGCACATTCGTGGGCACAAGTATCTATCCCCTTGGCCAAGCCGCTGACAATCGCTATTCCTCTGTCAATCAAACTCGGGAACAGCAGCCTTATTGCATTTTTCCCATATTGTGTTGCTTCACGGGAACCAACTACTGCAAGTTTAGGCTCTTTTTGTAAAATAGATACATCACCTATTGCAAAAAGCGCCCATGGCGGCTGATATATTTGCTTAAGAATATCGGGATACTCAGGATCAAGAATTGTAATAATGGAAATGTGATTGGCTTCATATTCACGAAGGCGTTCAGAAAGGGTATCTTTGGGGAGAAAAAGAGAAGTTGAGCAATCCGTTTGCTTAGAAAATACAGGAAGGTTCTCCAAACGGGGAATTCTCTGAACCAAATCTGGAGGCAGTCCGTTTTTTATCCGGCGGCCAATTTGTACCCAACTGGTTTCCGGTCCGTGAATCATTTCAATTAATTTCTTTCTTACCTCATCCATTAAAAAAACCCCTTCAATTCGTTTTCCCGGCTCCGGAAAAAGCCCTTCAATACTGAAGGGCTTTTTTCCAAAAGCTGGACGGCTTAATGAGTCTTACATTTTTCGTAAAGACCTTTTTCTTTTAGGACTTCAATCAAGGTTTCTCCCATAACCGCAGGAGTATCAGCAACCTTGATGCCACATTCATTCATGACTCGGATTTTTTCATCTGCAGTACCTTTACCGCCGGAAATGATTGCCCCAGCGTGTCCCATCCTTTTACCAGGAGGTGCTGTACGACCGCCGATAAAGCCTACCACTGGCTTAGTCATATTCGCTTTTACCCATTCAGCGGCTTCTTCTTCTGCAGTTCCGCCAATTTCACCAATCATGATGACTGCGTAGGTTTCTGGATCCTCATTGAATGCTTTTAAACAATCAATGAAGTTTGTACCATTGACAGGGTCTCCGCCGATGCCCACAGCTGTTGTTTGGCCAATTCCAGCCTGTGTCAGCTGATGTACAGCTTCATAGGTTAGTGTTCCGGAGCGGGAAACAACTCCTACATGGCCCTTTGTATGGATGTATCCAGGCATAATGCCAATCTTGCACTCATCCGCAGTAATGACTCCCGGACAGTTTGGCCCAACAAGCCGAGTCTTTTTGCCTTCCATGTAGCGTTTCACCTTGACCATATCCAAAACCGGGATATGTTCTGTGATACAAATGGCTAAGTCTAGATCAGCATCGACCGCCTCTATGATTGCATCTGCGGCAAACGGAGCCGGAACATAAATGACCGAAGCGTTCGCGCCAGTTGCTTCAACTGCTTCACGGACTGTATTGAAAACAGGAACGCCTTCAACTTCCTGGCCGCCTTTGCCAGGAGAAGTACCGCCGACAATTTTGGTGCCATATTCAAGCATTTGTTTTGTATGGAAAAGCGCAGTCGATCCAGTAATTCCCTGGACGATGACCTTTGTATCTTTATTAATAAATACACTCACAACAGCTACCCCCTTCTATTTCACCAATGAAACGATTTTCTCGGCCCCGTCTGCCATTGATTCAGCAGCAACGATATTTAGGCCGGAATCTCTCAGGATTTGTTTGCCGATTTCTACATTTGTTCCTTCAAGGCGAACAACTAGCGGCACGGAAAGGCCGATTTGCTTTGCTGCCTCGACAACACCTGTAGCGATGACATCACATTTCATGATGCCGCCGAAAATATTGACAAAAATCCCTTTCACTTTAGGGTCGGACAAAATAATTTTGAAAGCTTCGGTAACCTTCTCTGCAGTCGCGCCGCCCCCAACATCAAGGAAGTTTGCGGGATCTCCGCCATAATGCTTGACGATATCCATTGTAGCCATTGCAAGTCCTGCACCGTTGACCATACAGCCGATGTTGCCATCCAGTGCGATGTAACTCAGGTCATACTTGGATGCTTCGATTTCCTTTGGATCCTCTTCTTCGAGGTCACGCAAATCAAGGATGTCTTTTTGGCGGTAAAGGGCATTGGAGTCAAAGTTCAGCTTTGCATCGAGCGCCATGACTTTGCCGTCGCCAGTTACAACAAGCGGATTGATTTCAGCAATGGAGCAATCCTTTTCGATATAGGCCTGATACAGGCTTGTCATGAATTTGACTGCCTGGTTGACCAATTCCTTAGGGATGTTAATATTGAACGCGATACGGCGCGCCTGGAAGGCTTGAAGGCCGATTACCGGGTCAATTTCTTCTTTAAAAATCTTTTCTGGAGTTTTTTCCGCTACTTCCTCAATTTCGGTGCCACCTTCTTCTGATGCCATTAAGACAACTCTGGAGGTAGCTCGGTCAAGGACAAGTCCGATATAGTACTCCTTCTTAATATCGCACCCTTCTTCAATCAAAAGGCGCTTCACTTCCTTACCTTCAGGTCCAGTCTGATGAGTGACAAGTGTTTTTCCGAGAATTTCTTCGGCATATGTACGTACTTCATCAAGATTTTTGGCCACTTTGACACCGCCGGCTTTTCCCCTGCCGCCAGCATGGATTTGTGCTTTAACAACACAAACCTGTGAACCTAATTCACGCGCAGCTTCAACTGCTTCTTCAACCGTGAATGCCACTTTTCCATTAGGGACAGCCACCCCATATTTCTTGAGGACCTCTTTCCCTTGATACTCGTGGATATTCATTTCCCATCCTCCTAACAACCTATCAAAAAATGCACTGCGCTTTCATTTTATATTAAGAATTCAACTATTGTCCACCGTTTAGCCTAAAGATTGTTATTCCTCTAAAAGTTCCGAAAACTAGAATTTAAGGTATGTAAAAAGCCCGGCCTTAGTAAAATGGCCAGGCAAACACTTCAAAACACCGGTTGTTGATTTCCGAAAATAATTTTATGCCGTCTTGCACATGGGAGGCTTGCACCTTAAAATACTAGATTATCAAAAAGGGAAGTGTGAGATTGCTGTACGTAAAAGCCCGACTAATAAACTAAGTTTGTCTTAGGAGATAAAACATCTATCGAGTTTTACGCGTCCAGCACTATGTGTTGGGTAAAGAAGATCCCACTATTCACTTTAACGGAGAGAATGTCATCCGATGATAGGGTGTGACTCCATGGTTTTCAATTGCACTCAGATGCTCCTTCGTCCCATAACCAGCATTACGTTCAAAACCATATTGAGGGTACTTAAGGGCAAGTTCCTCCATAAATCTATCCCGGGCATTTTTAGCCAAAATGGATGCAGCAGCAATTGAAATACTCTTTGCATCTCCTTTAATGATAGCCTCTGACGGGTATGGCATTGCTAGCTTAACAGCATCGACCAGCAAGTAATCAGGCTGCGGTAAAAGCCCGCCTGCGGCATGAGTCATTGCTTTTATGGACGCCTTCAATATGTTAATTTGGTCGATCTCCTCTGCACTTACAAAACAAATATTGTAGGATACAGCTTCCCTTTTTATGATTTCTTCGTACTCATCACGCTTCTTGCGTGTCAGCTTTTTTGAATCATCAAGGCCGGGCAGAAAGAAACCCTCCGGCAAAATGACCGCAGCCGCAGTGACGGGGCCTGCAAGCGGTCCCCTTCCCGCTTCATCTGTACCAGCAATGAGGTTAAAACCCTCCTTGCGTGCTTTACGTTCGTAAAAGGTCATTTCAATGAATTTTTGTTTTAGGCTGAGCTCTGACGCTTTAGCCTTTTTCCATTTGCGAATCAGCTCCTGGACGCCTTTTCTGCCATCCATTTCTGCTTCAAGGAATATCGGATCCTTTTCATCCCTGGCTTGTGCCAACATGGCACTTATTTCCTGCATTGTCCTCTTTCCCATATTATCTACCTTCTTATGTATGTCATGAAAAAAGAGAGGCCCCTTTTTTTAGAGCCCTCTCCGCCTATTTACTATCATCGTTTGAAAGAATATCTTCAGGCCTTTCAAATGTGAGCGGCCCAAATTTCTCGCTCCGGATTTCCCTGACAACAAGTTCGGCAACCTTGTCATAATCCACGATACCGCCCCCGCCGAGCACGCGCCTGAACTTGCCAATGCTTTCGAACAGTTCAACCGGATCTTCAGGTACCGGATCGAGCTGATAGCGTTCTTCAAGCCTTCCCGGGTAATTTTTTTCGAGAAACTTTAGTCCATAAAGTGCGAGATCCTGAAGATTGAGGATTGTGTCCTTTATCGCTCCAGTAATCGCCAGCTTTTTGCCAACCTCCTGGTCCTCAAACTTCGGCCAAAGAATTCCTGGAGTATCCAGAAGCTCAAGCTCTTTGCCTACCTTTATCCATTGCTGCGCCTTGGTCACACCAGGTGTATTTCCAGTTTTCGCTAAATTTCTCTTTGCCAGCCGGTTTATGAGCGTCGACTTGCCAGCATTCGGAATTCCCACTATCATAGCCCGGATTGCCCTTGGTTTGACGCCCTTTGCCTTTAACCGGTCAAACTTATCCTTTAGGATCTCATTTGAGGCACTAACAATCTCCTTCATACCCTCTCCAGCCTGGGCATTAATTGCCAGCGCCCGGATTCCTTTGTCAGCAAAATAGCGAATCCATTCCCTGGTCGCTTGTTTGTCCGCCATGTCAGCCTTGTTCAGCAGTACGAGCCGGGGTTTATGCTGAATGATTTCATCAATCATCGGGTTTCTTGAAGAGTAAGGAATCCTTGCATCTATTAATTCGTAAATGATATCGACGAGCTTTAATTTTTCAGTAACTTCCCTGCGTGCCTTCGCCATGTGGCCAGGAAACCATTGAATGGTCATAGCGGCCACCTCCTAAATCTATTCGACTTATCCACGGGCTCTTTACGAGAACCGTATCTTACTTCTCATCCGGCTTAACTATCCGCATGTCTTCTAAAGGCCAGTATACAATACTAGTCTCTCCAAGCACCTTTTCCATCGGAACCGTACCAATATGGCGGCTGTCCTTTGAATATCTGCGGTTATCGCCCATTACAAATAGCTCTCCTTCAGGAACAGTCTTTCTTCCAATCTTCTCTTCAAGAGTAAACGGATCGGTTAAAGGGCCATCGACAACCATTTGCTTATATTCTTCCAAATACGGCTCTTCATATGCTTTGCCATTCACATAAAGAGTATCATCCTTGTACTCAACCGTATCTCCTGGAAGTCCGATCACACGTTTAATATAATCCTTGTTTTCCGGCGCATGGAACACAATGATGTCAAAGCGCTCTGGTTCACCGATTTGATAGCTGAATTTATTAACAATCATCCGGTCAGCGTGCTTCAATGTCGGCATCATCGATTGGCCATCAACTACAATTGGGGCAAACAGGAAATATCGGATAACTGCTGCCAATGCAACTGCAACGAGTAGCGCTTTTGTCCATTCCCAAACTTCGTTTTTCTTTTTGACCATATATTCCCCACCCATTTCAAAATAGGAACTATAATGCTTTAGACCACCAGGGGCCTGTTTCATGATACTCCATTAGCCAGAGGCAGCCCCGGCAGTTTTCTCATACATCTATTTTACATAACAAAGCACACTTAAACACGTTGTTTTTGAAATTTGTGGTACAGTCCGGGATAATCCATTTCCATTCTAATTTAATATTGAAAAAAGGGCTTGTTCCCAAGCCCTTGAATACAAATAAGCGCCACCGCGGCACCAGCCTGAAAGTGGCTATGGAACCTGGCGATGGCGCTTCCTTGTGTATTAGGTGTATTAGCGAATTTCTTTGATACGGGCTTTTTTGCCGCGTAGCTTGCGCAGGTAGTAAAGCTTCGCACGGCGGACTTTACCGCGGCGGAGTACTTCCAATTTCGCAATTTTTGGTGTGTGGACTGGGAAAGTACGCTCAACGCCTACTCCATAGGAAATTTTACGAACTGTAAAAGTTTCGCTGATTCCACCACCACGACGCTTGATCACAACACCTTCAAACAACTGGATACGCTCGCGAGTACCTTCAACAACCTTAACGTGTACACGTACTGTGTCACCAGGGCGGAAAGAAGGAAGATCAGAACGAAGCTGTTCTTTTGTGATATCATTGATTAATTGTTGCATCGTATTCAACTCCTCCCACAGATGCTCTTGCAACCATTTCTTAATCGCAGCGGAACATCGTTTTAAGACTGCAGCCGGCTTCCCGGCTCAAGTCACAAGTAGTATCTTATCATAAACCAGGCCTGTTCGCAATAACTAGCGTGACTCTTTTTTTATTTCTTCAAGCCATTTTTGATGGATTGGTTCAAGTTCGATATGGTCAAAGAGGTCCGGTCTCCGCTCCCATGTCCTCCTTAACGATTCCTTTATCCGCCATTCATCGACTAGCTTATGATTGCCTGATATGAGGACATCCGGAACTTTTA
This sequence comes from Bacillus sp. FJAT-18017, assembly GCF_001278805.1. GTDB lineage: Bacteria > Bacillota > Bacilli > Bacillales > Cytobacillaceae > Bacillus_D. The sequence goes on from NZ_CP012602.1 coordinate 3,273,042, forward strand.
AGCCGCGGAAATCAGCAGGTCTAGTATAGTGAGGATGCTCAAGAAGGCCGGTGCTGAATGAATCCTGGATATGCGATTCTTGTTTCCCAAGTACTTCAGGGAGCAGACGGACAACACTATCAATCACGACCATTGCACCAAGCTCGCCGCCTGTCAAAATAAAATCCCCGATTGATATTTCGTCAGTGACGATATCCCTGATTCTCTCGTCATACCCCTCATAATGGCCGCATATGAAGATTAAATGTTCCTCTTCAGAAAGCTGTTCAGCTTTTTTTTGCGAATGGCGCTCACCTTGCGGACACAAGAGGATTACACGCGGTTTAGCAGATGTGTCTTGGCTTAACGCCTCGACCGCATCAAAAATAGGCTGAGGCTTCAGTACCATCCCTGCCCCGCCACCGTAAGGATAATCGTCAACTGTTTTATGTTTGTTGTCCGCGTACTCGCGAAAGTTGACTACATTGTAAGTAACAGCCTCTTTTTCCCTGGCTCGTTTGAGAATTGAACTGCCGAATACACCCTCAAACATTTCTGGAAAAAGAGTAAGGACATCGATTTTCATCATGATAGCAATCCTTCGAGCGGATCGATTACGACCGTCTTTTCTTTCACATCTACCTTAAGGACAACATGTTCAATATAAGGAATATAATATTCCTTCCCCTTCTTCCCTTTTACAACCCATACATCATTTGCCCCTGGTGTGAGGATCTCGGTGATTTTTCCGACTTCCTCCCCTTCCGTAGTAGAGACAGTACAGCCAATGATTTCATGGAAGTAATATTCATTTTCCTCCAACTCGCCAAGCTGTGATTCGTTGATTTTCAGAATGCCATCTCTAAGCTTTTCAACCTTGTTTATATCCTCGTATCCTTCAAAGGTAAGGAGGTCAAAATTCTTGTGCTGTCGATGTGCCTTCACAATAACCTCGATAGGCTCTTTTTCTTTCGGAAGGAACAAATACAGCGTGTTACCTTTCTTATACCGCTCCTCGGCAAAATCCGTCCTTGAAATGACCCTGACTTCGCCTTTGATACCATGAGTATTGACGATTTTGCCTACATTGAACCACTTATCCATTAAGTGTCACCTCTATCTAATTTCTACTATTATTCCATCTCTAATAATAATTTCATGCTTAAGGTTACCATTGTCCCAGGCGTCACCTGGTTGAACCTCGATTATAGCCTGGACTTCTTTTTCCTTTAATTCACTACCTAATGGTAGCATATCCAGCTGAGCAAGTTGAAACTCAAGCTCTTGAATCCGCTCTGCCCGCTGCCTGATTTCTTTGTCAAATTTGCTCTTGACCTCAGAAACCTGGTATTTCCCGGTTTTCTCCAACTTTTTTTGTTCAAATTGAAGCTGCCCCGTTTCTTTTTCAAGCAGGAGCTTATTTTGAAGATATTGGTCTCGTAGTTTATCTCTGCTTGTTTCAGTAAGTACTTGCTTAACGGAAATCGTTTGGAGTATTTTCATAAAAACCTCCTTATGTATTGTAGATCGAACTTTATCTCTTGCTTTTATTACTCGTACAGCGTCTTAAAAAATTTTATCGCCCATTTTCACAACTTTATCGCCCTGAATGAACTTTTTTTATCCCTTATTCACAATTATTTATCCCTTAACGAAACATATATCGGAAATATTCACAACTCAGACACAAGAGGCCGCCATTAAACACTATCAAGGGAACAAAAACTATTCAAACTCCATTGCTAATACACAGAAAAAAAAGGAGGGATTGCTCCCTCCTTTTTTACCGCCAAACCCACTACGGGAGCTCGGGCAATTATTCACCTATCTCTAAAAACAGTTTCTTGTGTTCCGATGCACCTGCTGCATACACAACAGTGCGGATTGCTTTCGCAACGCGCCCTTGCTTTCCAATTACTTTTCCCATGTCGCTCTTGTTGACGGAAAGGTGATAGGTTACGCGTTGATCCTCTTTGGCAACGTTCACGCGAACATCGTCCGGGTAATCAACAAGGGGCTTAACGATCGTTTCAATCAACTGTTTCATAATGTTCTGCCTCTATTATTTACCAAGCTTGGCATTGTGGAATTTCTCCATGATGCCGGCTTGGGAGAATAGGTTACGAACAGTATCGGATGGCTTCGCGCCATCTTTTAGCCATTTAAGAACCAACTCTTCATTGATATCAACAATTGCTGGCGCTGTAACTGGATTGTACGTGCCTACTGTTTCAATGTAACGTCCATCACGTGGTGAACGAGAATCTGCTACAACAATACGATAGAAAGGAGATTTTTTAGCTCCCATACGCTTTAAACGAATTTTTACTGCCATTTTAACTTGCACCTCCGAATAGTTTCACACAAGAAATTATATTACCAATTCTTAATTAGTTTGTAAAGTCTTTTTTCTTAACACCTAAAATAAGGAAATCCTAGAATGGCTTAAAGGGAAGCTTGAAGCCGCCTTTCTTTTTGCCTTTCTGCTGCATGTTGGTCATTTGCTTCATCATTTTTTTCATGTCCTCAAATTGCTTCAGAAGCCTGTTGACTTCTGGAACAGTCCGGCCACTTCCTTTTGCAATGCGCCGCTTGCGGTTGGAATTGATGATTTCAGGATGTTCCTTTTCCTTGGTTGTCATGGACTGAATGATTGCTTCAACATGGCCGATTTGCTTCTCATCAATCGATACGCTGTCGAGCCCTTTTATCTTGTTTGCTCCAGGGAGCATCTTCAGGATGTCCTCAAGAGGCCCCATCTTTCGCACCTGGCCAAGCTGATCAAGGAAATCGTCGAGAGTAAATGTAGCCGTACGCATTTTCTGCTCAAGCTCTTTCGCCTTCTCCTCATCAACGTTTGCCTGGGCCTTTTCAATCAGTGACATGACGTCGCCCATCCCCAGAATCCGTGACGCCATACGCTCAGGATGGAATGCTTCAAGGGCGTCCATTTTCTCACCCATACCGACGAATTTAATCGGCGTGTTCGTAACAGACCTGATAGAAAGTGCAGCACCGCCCCTTGTATCGCCATCCAGCTTTGTCAAAACAACCCCGGTCAAACCTAGCTGTTCATTGAAGCTTTGTGCTACATTGACAGCATCCTGTCCTGTCATCGCATCGACAACAAGGAAAATCTCATTTGGTTTTGTGAGCTCTTTGATGTCCTTTAATTCATCCATCAATGCTTCGTCAACATGAAGGCGCCCAGCGGTATCGATCAGTACATAATCATGGTGGTCTTCCTTTGCTTTGGCAATGGCCTGCCTTGCAATTTCAACCGGGCTGACCTGGTCACCAAGCGAAAACACTGGCATGTCAAGCTGTTTACCGAGCGTCTCAAGCTGTTTAATGGCCGCAGGACGGTAAATATCTGCAGCTACAAGCAAAGGTTTGCGGTTGTACTTTTTACGAAGCAGGAGAGCAAGCTTACCGGTGGTGGTCGTTTTACCAGCACCCTGAAGACCGACCATCATAATAATGGTTGGCGGTCTGCTTGAGACGGCAATTTTGCTTTGTTCGCCGCCCATCAGGTTAGTCAGTTCCTCTTTTACGACCTTAATTACCTGCTGGCCTGGTGTCAGACTCTTCATGACTTCCTGGCCAACTGCCCGTTCACTTACCTTTTTAACAAACTCCTTGACGACCTTAAAGTTAACATCTGCCTCAAGCAAAGCCAGGCGGACTTCCCTCATCATTTCCTTTACATCCGCTTCATTGACTTTCCCTTTGCCACGGATTCTTTGCATCGTATTCTGCAGTCGGTCGGCCAATCCTTCAAATGCCATAGTGCCGCCTCCTAATCTAGTTTCTCTAGCTCTGCTAATTTTTCGAGCAAATCTTGTTTCGGAACTGAATCAGATTGAAGCAGTTCCTTTATTTGCGCCAGCAGAATATTACGTTCCTGGAACTTTTGCAAAAGCAGAAGTTTTGCTTCATACTCCTCAAGCATTGCCTCAGTCCGTTTGATATTATCATAAACCGCCTGGCGGCTAACATCATATTCTTCAGCAATTTCTCCGAGTGAATAATCATCCAGGTAATAGAGAGACATGTAGCTTTGCTGTTTTTCAGTCAACAACGATTGGTAAAAATCATACAGATAATTCATTCTCGTTGTTTTCTCAAGCATGCTATCCCTCCTTGTTAAGTGAAAAACCTTTACATCGTTAGTTTACAAGCAGTGCGCCATAGTGTCAAGATAGGCAACAATCTTAATTAAATTTCGTTTATATATTTGGTAAAATGGCGTAACATACTACTCTTAAAATGTGTTTTGGGTTAAAAACTCCTGGGTATCCTCTAAACCATTTTTCGCGGAACAATCATCACTCCTGACAATAAGATTAATCCAGCAAACCCCTTTTCGTGGATTAATTGCCCCTCTAACTATGAGATTAATCCACTAGTCCACCTTTCGTGGATTAATCGTCACCCCCAGCATTGAAAATTAATCCACTAAACCACTGTTGACCATAACCATGGCTGCTATTCAGCCAATCATCAAAAAATAATGAAAAGCCGGCTCACCCTAACAGGTAAGCCAGCTTCATAAGAAGAATGTTATTTAGTTCTTTTCTTTGCTTCAAGCAGGCGGTTCATCCGTTCTTGCTTCTGTTCAGGGGTCAGTTGCTTGGCAGCGTTAACAGGCTTCGTTTGTCCTTTCGGATTCACCTGTACTGATACCTCATCCTGAGTTTGATTTCCACTTTGCCTTTTCACCTTTTCTTTTCCAGGAAGAATGGTTTTGGACGGCCTTTCCCTGGATACTTTTTTCCTTACTACTGACAGCCTTTCAATCGCAGCACCATCTACAGTAACTGCTTTATCATCCGAATTTTTCCTTTTTGGAATCAACTTCGAGAATACACCGACTCCGAACCTTCGAATAAAAATTTCAAGGACAAGTACTAGGAATGCAGCCAGCAGTAGATATTCACTTATTGGCTGTTTTTCTTTCGGCAGATTTTTCAATGGCCTGAATGCGTCCTTGGCAGAGGTTAATTCCTTTCCGCCGCCAATTGAGGCCAGTTCCTTTAGAAAATTCCTGTTTGTCCCTTCTAGCAAAAATTCATTTGAGTAAGGAACAGAAAATCCGGTCCGATACATCTGAACTTCGCCTTTTTTCCCGGTCTGCTTAAGTGACAGGTAATACATCCCCGGTTTTGAAGGGAAAGAAAGCTCATATTCCCCAGGAGCAACTAATTTCATATTTGCGTCCACGGATGTGCCCGTTTCTGATAAAAGCGAAGCCTCTACCGGGAACACCTCAGTACTGGCACTTTTTAATGTTACAAGCGTTTCTCCGCCTTCTTTTGCAACCGAAACAGAAAAGGGCTCACTATCATACTGTGGTAATGAAGCAGAAACAATCTGGTTTAGGAAAGCTGGCCAGCCTTCCCACCTTGCCCAATCTCCAGACCACTTCCCGGTAACATCCGATGTAAAGGCCAATGTTTTTCCCAGCCCATACTGCCACTCTGCCAGGACAGGGTCCTCCTTCTGGCTTAGGATTGGGACTGTCGCTCTCGTTTTCGGCGTGGCAGCAATATAGGCATTCATTTGCGGCACACCAGCCGCAAATCGGGCGGACCACTCAGGATAAGGCTCTATTAATGGGTAAAACGGATTATCCTCGATATATGTTCTTGTTGTCATAACAGTTTCCCGTGACAGGACGCTTGGGATTACCGAAACATCGGACACATCATAAAAACGTCCGCTTCCCATTGTTGCCAGATCGTCGAGGAGCAGCCTATCGGCATCAGAACCGAGCGCAACCGTTGAAAGTGTGATGTTTTTTTCCTTCCCCTCCTCTATTAGAGAGGCATAATCGCCTGCAGCTGCCGACTGTCCGTCCGTAAGCAATATGATATGTTTCCTTTGCAGTTTGAGGTCACGGAGTTCCTCGTATGCCTTTTCAAGGGCAGGGTAAATATTTGTCCCACCTCCGACAGAGATAGATCTGATTTTTTCAACAGTCTTCTTTTTATTGCTAAGAGGTGCAGTTTCCACAATTGTCCATGGCCGGTCATCAAAGGCGATGAATCCAAGCGTGTCCTCCTCGCGCAGTAATTCGACTGATCTTGCTGCAGCTTCTTTTGCGAGTGAAAGTTTATTGCCGCTCATACTGCCTGACCGGTCGATCACAATAACCAGGCCTAGTGATGGCATCTCCTTTTTACCTTTAATATCCATATCAACTGGCAGCAATTTTTCAATCGGGGTCTTAAAATATCCACCAAGACCGAAGCTGTCTTCCCCGCCCGTCATGACAAACCCGGTTCCAAACTCCCTAACTGCTTTCTCAATCAAATTCATTTGGTTTTCGGTGACCCGGTGGCCTGGAACATTTTCAAATATAATGGATTGATATTGAAGGTAGCCGCCCAGTGCCGTCGGCAATTTTTCAGGGACAGTTTTCTCAACAAGAAGTTCAGATCCTTTGAGAATGTCTGGCAAAGGACCATTTGGAGTTCCTTCGACCACCAGCACCCTTGGTGTTCCTTTCACAGTCGAAACTGCATGGAGTGAATTATTTTCAATATAGGCATCCTGTTTATTCACAAGCTCGGCTTTATATACCGCAAGACCTGGTTCTTCAGCCTTATGCGTAAACGTATAGGCGTTCTCACCCTCCTTGACCTCGATAGTCTGCTGGATGACCGCCTTATTGTTCACGGAAAGCCTGACCGCTGCTGTTGTCGCAACATTACTTGTTAGGGTTATCGTAACCGGCGTTTCCTCCCCTACAAATAGCGAAGGCGGGACGTCCAGGCCTGTTATTGCTGTATCCCCGTTTACCTTCCGCTCCAGTACAACGTAATCAAGTTCTATTCCTCGATTTTTCAGAAGCTGTGCTGCTTGCTCAGCCTTTCCGACCGTCTCATTGCCGTCTGTCAGGAGGATAATTCTTCCTCCTTCTGTACCGGGAAGGAGTGAAGAAGCGAACTGAAGGCCTGCAGAAATATCCGTTTCGCCACGGTCCACCTCCGCATTGAACCGTTCAGGGATAGTTTTTGTCGTAGACATCGAAGCTTCTGATTGCGCACCATTCGCGAACGAGGCTACTGCAAATTGCTTTGCGAGTCCTTTCGAGGATACTGCTTCATCCACCCAATCCAGCAAATTTCCTTCAACGGATTGAACGCTTTTAGAACGATCAGCCAGAAAGACGATTGTTTCCGTTTTCGCAGGAAGAATAATCTGGGGTACAGCCAGGGCGAAAATAATCAGGAGAAAGACGATGCTCCTTAGGATTCCGGCAACCTTTCTATCGAGTGATTTTGCCTGCCGAAAAAAAAGCAGCATCAGGACAAATGCTGGTATTGTCAGTAAGAGCATAAGAGGATAACTAATTTCCAAGCCCACGGCGGAACACCTCCCATTCGGCAAGCAGGAGTAAGAGAGCGATCGTCGCTAGCCACAGCCATACTGTCCCGTTTTCTTTGTCTACTGTCTGCTCCAGCTTAGATAAATCTGTCTCGTTTAGTACGAATGATTTCTCGAAGCCGGGTTCTTTTTCACGGTCATCGAGGATGACTGAAAAATAATGAATGGACTCGCCGTCTGAAGCCTGGTAAACGCCAGGTTCATAAGGGGCTTTAAAGTTTCCTTTTTCCAAAGAGAAACTGCCAAGATTCTTTCCTTCTTCATTAAACAATTCCAAAGGTTTTCCTGCTGTATCAATATTCAGCCATTTTTCTTCACCAGGCTGGAAGTTTCCGAGAAAACCCGACTGGCGTGACAGCCATTGATAGCTGTTATAAAGGAAAATTGGAAATCCAGGCTGTAGCGGCCAATCGCTTTGTTCAATTGCAAAATTGACTATGACGGCTGGCTGCGCATTCATCCTTCCTGATTGTATCAACGGATGTCCTCCACTTTCGGCAATCGTTTCAAATGTGCCCTGTAAAGGCTGTACAGCTTGTTGAATATATGTCTTTTCAAATGCGGTGTATTCCAGGATCGGTGAGGCCGATCCCTTTGGGCGCTCGTTTAATTCAATCGTTTTTTTTGCATCTTTGTTGATTATCAGAATCGGCCCTTCAGGAAGGTTTTCGGGGACTTGCCCCTCAACAAGGAATAGGCCGCCCTGTTCTGCAGTCGCAAGGCTATTATCATCAAGCTGAATGCTTTTAATTCCAATTGATTGCAGCCCCCTTATCAAAAAGGGATTCACATCTCCAACAGCGTAGACAGGAGGGTCTTCGGGTGAAAGAACAGTCGAAGCGCTATTATCCGCACTGTATCCATCAGCAGCGAGGACCTCAGCATGATAATAACGGCCATCAGGGAGGCTCGGTATATCGAGGATTTCCCGGCTATTGGGAGGCAGGGTCAGCATCCTTTCAAAAACAGCCTCCCCTTTGTCATCAATTATCCGGAAATTCGTGCTCGCTTCCTCTTTTCCCTGGTTTTCAACAACCGCAATCGCAGTGACTTTTCCACCTGAACGTGATGCTCCAAACGACATAAGGGAAAGGTTATCCAGTTCCTCACCAAGATTATGTACTTCAACCGGCTGCTTGCCCGCAAGAGATTCTATTGAAGCCTCTGTCACTTTATCCGAAAAAATATGGATAACTCCCCTAGATTCGGAGGATAACGAAACTGCAAGCTTAATGGAATCTGTTATATTTTCATGCCCATAGGTCAAATGCATTGACTCAATCGCAGCCTTAATTGCCCCGGGTTCATCTTCCCTGTTCAAAACGATTTCTGGCTCCTCATCCGCCAAGATAATTGTCACCTGCTGGCTGTCGAGCCGGTCGGCCATATCGAGCATTTCTTCCTTGGCACTCGAGAACAGGGGCTTTCCATCTTTTTCAGCTGACATGGTTGAGGATGGGTCTACAACAAAAATGAGATGCTCCCCTGCCAATCCGGAGCTGAACAAGAGAGGCTTGACAAGCGCAAACATCAACAGAGCGAGTGCGGCGATTTGCAGCCAGAATAAGAGATTATGCTGCAGCTTCTTCAGCCACGGCGACGCCTGCCATTCGTTCATCGCCTCAATCCATAAAAGGTTTGAAGGGTTGATGATAGAGTGATATTGTTTGCGGAAAAAATAGAGCAGGACAACAGCGGCAATCAGGATAGCCAGAAAAAAATAGAATGGATTGGCAAAGTGCATATCTTTTCACCTCATTCCAGCACTTTTTTTGCTGTACATTTATGAAACAAGAAGTTCTGCAAATCATGTGTATCTGAAACAGGAACATATGTAAAACCAAACTTCCGGCAGAGCGATTCAAGGGATTCATTATGTTTCGCAAGCCGGCTCTGGTACAACCTGACGACGGCTTCCTGCATCGTGACATTGACGGTAGTTCCCGTTTCACTATCCACAAGCTGTACATCTCCTCCCATTTGCGGTTCTAATTCAGCCTGGGAGAGGACCTGAATGAACTTTACTTCGATTCTTGCTCCGGCAAATTTGCGGAACAGCCCTTCAAATGCGGAAAGCGATTCAAGTCCATCTGAAATCAGAATCGCTGCCTGGATGTTTTTCAAGCTTTCTTGAACGATTAGTTCAGAGAAGCCGCCAGCGTTGTTGGATTTATTTAGTGCTAGGACACTTGCATATACGCTTCTGGCGTATATGGTCCCCTTTCTGGCAATTTTACCGGATGAATTCGCTGCGACCGGATAGAAGGTAAGCCTGTCCTCTCCATTCAAAATAATGAAGCTCATTGCAGCGGCAATTTCCTTTGCCTGTTGCCATTTCGATTCAATCGCCTGCATTGAAGGAGTCGCATCAAGGAAAATAGCGGCGTGGATTTCCTGCTCATCAAGGAATCTCTTAATATAGTGCTTGCCGGTTCGCCCATAAATATTCCAATCAATCAACCTGATATCATCTCCCGGCTGATAGGAACGAAAATCCGAGAATTCCAGAGAAGCGCCTGCTTTTCCAGATCTTCTTGACCCTTTATGGACACTGCGTCTTCTAGTTTTCACAAAAAGGCGTTTTTGCTGGAGCTTTGAAAGCACAACTATACTGGCTGCTTTCATCTCTCTGAAGCACCTTTCACTGCAGAATCAACAATATCCTTAATGATCTCATCAGCGCTGATACCGCTTGCTTCTCCTTCGAAATTCATAAACAGTCTATGACGCAGTGCCGGTGCAGCTACCTGCTTTAAATCACCAGTAGAGACATGATATCGCCCAGCCATAAATGCCCTTGACTTAGCAAGCTGGATGATACTTTGCAGGCCGCGGGGTCCGCTCCCGTATTGAATATAGTTTTTTACTGCTTCTGATCCACCTTCGTTTCCCGGGTGGGTAAGCGTAACAATTGAAACGGCTAAATCCAGCATGTCTTCTGAAACAAGAATTTCCTTTGTTAAACGTTGCAGCAGGACAACGTCCCCAGGTCCGAGAATTTTTTCAAGATGTGGCGTTTCAATTCCAGTCGTTCTCCGGGCAATTTCCTTCAATTCATCGCCTGAAGGATAATTCACGTTAATTTTGCAAATAAACCGGTCCATCTGGGCTTCAGGAAGTGGATACGTCCCTTCCATATCAATCGGATTCTGAGTCGCAAGTACAAAGAACGGCGTTTCCATTTGCTTCGTTTCGCCCATAACCGTCACTGTCTTTTCGCCCATCGCTTCCAGCAGGGCACTTTGTGTTTTAGGTGTTGCCCTGTTGATCTCATCGGCAAGTACAATGTTTGAAAAAATAGGGCCTTTATGAAAGGTGAATTCCTGTCTGCCGTCTTCCCCAGGCTGAAGCAGCATCGTACCTGTAATATCGGATGGCATTAAATCAGGTGTGAATTGAACCCGAGAAAAAGATAGGTCCATACAGTCTGCGATTGTCCTGATCAACATTGTTTTGCCGAGTCCGGGCAGACCCTCAAGAAGAGAATGTCCGCCAGAAAGGATGCTCCAGAGCACCTGGTCGATGACATCTTCCTGTCCAACGATAAACTTCTTTATTTCTTCCTTAGCAGCCTTCAGTTTTTCGCCAGCGAGAACAAACTGGGTTTCCTTGTCCTTTATTGCATCCATGCAATCACTCCTTGTTCGGATCTAGTTCAGAAAAATAATTCTTAACGATTGTTTCCAGGCCTCCTGGCAAATTCATCCTGTCCATGCTAGTTCGATAGGAATTCGCATAGCTGCCGTATACCTCCCCATACGGCTTGATTGCTCCGCGGAGGATTGGCCCATCGCTTTCATACTGTGTTCCCGGCGACCCGTTCCCTAGGAAGCCTGTATCGGTTTCTATATTTGTTTTACCGCCAACGTGCTCAGGTATGGTCAGAAAATCTCTCGAGCCCTGGCCAAGGCCTGCACCAGAACCTGTTCCATTTCCACCATTTCCATTACCAGATCCCGTTCCGCTGCCATTGCCATTTCCATTACCTTGGCCGCTGCCAGAACCATTCCCCTGACCACTGCCGTTGCCACTGCCATTACCTTGGCCGCTTCCAGAACCGGTCCCCTGTCCATTTCCCTGACCTTCCCCTTGTGATGATCCCTCACCAGGCTGTTGCCCACCGCTTCCTGAATTCTGTCCGGCTGGCGTTTGTCCGTGCTGGGAACCGGAGGATGGGCTCAAAGCAATTTGCCCTGGCGGGATGCCGTTATCCTTCATTAATCCCTGTATGGTCTGGGCTTGCTGATCCAAAGCAGTTTGAGCCGAAGCAAGCTGATTCAGGGTAGTTTGAGAATCCAAAGCGTCTTTTAGTTTTTCTGTAAGTTGGGCAAGCTCCTGCTCGGACATTTGCCCTTCCTTGCCTGAAAGCTCCGCAAGTGCCTGTTTCTGATTACTTGTCAGCTCGCTCCGCTTTTGATTGAGCCTGTTAAGTTCCTCTGTCGCCTTTTCTATGTCTTTTTGGTTAAGTGCTGAAGCAAGCTGGTCAAGTCCTGCTTTTTTAAGCTTATCCTGAATCCGCGCCATTTCAGCAGCCTTTTCTTTTTCCTTAAATTCTTTCAATGCAAGCTCTTTTTTCTTGTTTTCAAGGGCTTTCAGCGCCTCGTCTGGAGTCTTGGCCTTTGCAAGCTCTTTTTTCAATTCCTCGAGCGCCTTCTTAGTCTGGGGATTCTTCTCGCTGGCAATTTTCTTATCAAGCTCTTTTTCCGCTTTATTTAGTACTTTCCTTGCTGCTTCCTGCTTGCCAGCCTGGTCCATTTTATCGCTGGGAAGCTGGTTGGATGCATAAGCAAAACCCAAAAATAATAATCCTACTAACATCCACTTGCTTACTCTATATTTCTTTTTCCGGCTTACGGCCTGCTCGTGGACTCTCTTCATCCAGCCAATACTTTCAGCGAGCTGCAATCGATGCAGGAGCCCCTCTTCCTTGTAAAAAGCGAAAGCAGCAGAGACCCGGTCTTCTGGTACGAAGGAGTTATATACGAGAACAGCTTCCTTCCATCCCGGCCAGCCCTGCCAAACCCAGACAGCTGAAGCAAGGAAAGCTAAAATAAATGACCACATGGCAAACTGATGGTAATAAGGGAAAACAATCAACCGAGCCAATATGTAAACGATCATCGCTAACCCCGCCCCGGCTATAAAGCCATACTGAAGTCCAAACAGTGCGCGCCCTAATCGGAGCTGACGCCTGATTGGCGACAACAGCTTTAAGAATTGCTGTTTATCCTCCACATTTACCAGTCCCTTGAATTATTTTTTCGTGCCCATGTTCGGCCGCAGCTTGCGGATGCCGAGCAGCAATGCGGCAATCCCAAGAATGGTGTATGAAATAAGCAGCGACGCCCAAAGAGGAAATTCTATTCCCGTCTGTCGGTTTATTTCACCAATAAACTCCGGTTCAAAAATGCCAAGCATGACAATGAACGGATTCAACATCGCAATAAAATACGGGGTTGGCGACGTAGTTCCTGACATCGCTCCGAATTGCATCGAAACAAGAAACAGGAAAGCTGTCCCTGCTGCAAAAAATAATGTAACCCCATACGTTGAAATCATTGAAACAATTGTCTTCCGGATTAGTGTGGAAAACATGACGCCAAAACTGCCAAATATCAGAATTAGAAAAATATAGTATCCGAGTACAGAAAGCACTTGTAGCGGAGAAATTCCGCCGAACAGGAAGACGATGCTGTAAATTGGCATACTGCCTACAATCATCAGAAGCAGAAAGGATACTGATGAAACAAGTTTACCGATAATGATTCCTGTTGAAGTCTGAGTTGTTGTCAGCAGGATATTTAGTGTCTGCTTTTCCCTTTCCCCGCTTATAACGCCCGCGGTCAGCCCCGGCGTGATAAACAGGATGAGCCCTAGTTGGATGAATGAAAGAACCATGAACATCGTCCGGCTCTGGTCAGGACGGAAAAAGTTTGTTCCATAAGCCTGTGATTGAATAAAGATATAACCTATCGTTACGAGACAAAGTGCCAATAGATAAAACATAAGCCCAAGGAAGCTTTTAAACGTTCGGAACCTAAGCTTAAATTCCTTGTTCATGACAGGATTGAGCAGAAGTTGCCTCATGACAGCTCCACCCCCTTCGTGATTTCCATAAATACATCTTCAAGGTTTGATTCAGTTTCAGAAAAGCTGGTAAGCATGATTCCCGAGTCCACAGCCTTTTTCAAAAGATTGAATTGTTCCTCTTCACTTCCGCTGAAAACGAATTGAAGCGAATTACCGTCTTCCCTTGTTTCAACACGGCTGACCTGGTACTGGTCCTCGAAAAACGCGCTTGCCGTTTCAAGATTGCCCCATACTTTTACAGTAATCAGCTTTTCACCTTTCAAACGAAGCTGGATTTCCGAAACCGATCCCTGTGCCACGAGCCTGCCCCGGTCTATGATGCCTATGCTATCGCACATTTCAGAAAGCTCGGGCAAGATATGCGAAGATATCAGAATGGTTTTACCCATATTCTTTAATTCTTTTAAAATCTCCCTCATTTCAACCCTGGCACGCGGATCGAGACCAGATGCTGGTTCGTCAAGAATTAGCACTTCTGGATCATGGATCAGTGAACGGGCTAGGCATAGCCTTTGTTTCATGCCTCTGGAAAGGACATCTACATAGGAATCTGCTTTATGGGTAAGATTGACAAGTTCAAGCAGCTGCGGAATCAACTTTGCCCGTTCGGCAGCTGGAATTCCATAGCTGGAGCCGTAAAAATCGAGATATTCGATAGCCTTGAGCTGGTCATAAACCCCAAAAAAGTCTGGCATATAGCCAAGCTGCCTGCGGACAGCCGCAGGGTCCGAAGCAATGTTACATCCATTAATGTAGGCTGTGCCAGAAGTTGGCGCAAGAAGAGTCGCCAAAATTGAAAAGGTTGTCGACTTTCCCGCCCCATTTGCACCTACAAAACCGAAGACCGTCCCTTTTTCAATGGACAGGTTCAGGGAATCTAGGGCGGTGAACTTTCCGTATCTTTTCGTTAAATTTATGATTTCAATCATTTGCCCGCTTCTCCTTTCACCGTAACGGATGGCATCCTTACCATTGGATCCTGCTGCTGACCCGATTTTTCAAGCCTAAGGATGATTTCGCCCTTATCCGAAATAAACCTTGAAGGATTATCAGTTAACTTCGTTGTCAAATCATTTAACTCCGTATATTTCTTTGAAGATTGGTCAAGGATTGACCATTTTGTCTCATTTGAGTACCAGGTGACACTTATTTCACTTATGGTGATTTTCTTTCCGATAAATTGCTTTGGAAGAACTAGAGAGTAATCATAGGTTCCGTTAGCAACCATCATTTCCCTTCCCTCCGGCATTTTGTCGAAAATTTCTCCCTCTACAGGAATAAGATTTTTTGTTAAAGCCTCTTCCTTTAAAGTGAAAGGCCCGTTCAGTTCAGATTCAATATCCGCCGCCTGGTAAATGAGTGACAAACTATTGGTCGTTTTGCTTTTCCCAGGAATTTCAACCTTCAGTACAGGTTGTTTCGTTATGCCATAGATGATTGGAAGGTTCTTGTTCGGGCCTTGATTATACAAGTACTCAATTGCCCCATATTCCAATTTTTCTTTTTTCATTTTATCGATATCAAGGTTGGGCTGCGGGTTATAATAGCCGCCATTCGCAGGTGTCAGTGGTCCGGAAAGATATCCATTGGCTATCTCCTTATCAACCTCAAGGGTTCCACCTTTTTTTAATTGTCCCAGGTCAACCCGCTTGGACCCCGACCAAACATACATATTCTCAAAATCGTACGGGAAGTTATTTACAATTGTTCCTTTCAGATTTTTGCCATCATACCGAAGATTGATAGCAAAATCGCCCTCCGCTTCCTTGATGACAGGTCCGTATACCGTCCTAGTTGACCAATACTCCACGTTCGGAAACGTATACTTATCTTCCTTTCGCCCTTCTTCAAAGACCGCGTAACGCTGTGGCGCGGACGACTGCATGGATGGGGAGCCTGGTATTGCATTAAATTCCCCGCTTGGGAATACCATTTCATAATCCCCGCTCGTATTCGATAGGAGTGAAACTGCCTCGACCCCCTGCAGAATGCCGCCCTCAGCCTTAAGGACGGAGAGCTGGTTCATCTGTGGCTTAGAAATACGATCCTTCGCGCCAATGCCAAAAATTACTGCCGAAATCAGGAGAGCGAAAGCAGGGACAATCCACCAAGCATGCTCTCGCTTATCAAATCTTTTTAACAACAGATAGAGTACCGGTGCCGCCAGCAATACATAGATAATCAGCATGAGTGTAATTTGCCCAACCGAAAAGTTCACGGATGGGAAATACTCATTTGTTTGAGCAAAATCCATATAATATTGTTCAAAAGGATTCATATATCCTTGATTACTATTAAAAGTAGAAAGCGAACTTTGGCTAAGAATTGACGTGGTTAGCCACTCCCCATATCCCTTCCATGAAGCTACAGGATTGTCACCCAGAGAGAAAGCTGTTTGCCAGATTTCACCGGAACCATAATCCTTTTTAACAAGAACAGGGACATCGCCGCTTTTCTCGACAACCGTGGCTCCATCCGAGACCTCACCGTGAAAAACTGGAACATTTGCAAAACTTGCCCCCGGCTTAACGGCAGACTTAAGCTTGGTCAGGTTGGCTGCCGTTTCAGTTGTTGGTATCATCGGCAGTTCGGTAAACAATTCTCCATACGCCTGCTGGGCATCCGCCGCGCCTCCCACAATTAGTACTCCGCCATCTTTGGCCCAGCCGAGTATCGCTTGCTGCTGCAACTCATTTAGTCCTGACAAAGGATAGCCATCAATAGCAAGAACATCCAAATTATCAAGGCCTATTTTATCTTCTGGGATAAAGTCAGGTTCAATAATAAGCGAATTGGTATTGGCTGCCCCTGGCAGTGATTTAAGTTCCTTCAGCCTGTCCGGTTCCTCACTTAGGAGGCCAAGTATTTTCCAGGAGGGGTCAACATATTTAAGTGAAAGCTTCTTTGAACCAGTGAAGGATGTTTCCTTTCCATCTTGCCAATCTCCTTTGTAAAGGAAAATTTCCTGAACGTTTGGGCTACTGTACATCCCTTCATTCGAAATGCCCGGAATCGATACGATGTACTCTTTCTTGCCGCCCTTCGGAATATCTATATGGAGAACTTTTGATCCGGAAGAGCTGTAGGTTGGGTAAAAATTGATTAATAAATCCCCTTTAAAATCGGCGCCTTTGTTTTCGACTGTCACTTTAACAGGAAAACCGTAACCGCTTTTTATTTTCCCGTCAAAGCCTGCTTCCGTCCGAATTGTGATGCCGCTATTCGCTGCAATGGCCGGTTGAGCAATACTGACGAGCAGAAAAAGCATCAAGAAAAGGGATACCCATTTTCTAATATGTAATGCCAAGACTATTCCCCCTATTTTTTCTTCATAAGATTAGACGTTTGCAAACGTCAAAACACTGCAATTTTTTATGTAAAAAAGAAAATAATTCCTTTAGTGTAATTTTACACTGTATTCATATAAAAAAACAGTACCGATTTGGAAAACGGTACTGTTTTTTAAAATTGGCTGTGTTGATTTCCGCTTCACAAAGGGAAGCTCCCAAGAAAAATCTTCTCAGAGACAGGCGCATTTTGCCTGTCGCGAGACACTACGCTTTCCGCGGGCGGCCTTGGGAGCCTCCTCGGCGAGAGATGAGTGGGGTCTCCCACTGGCCTTTGCTCCCGCAGGACGTTGAATAATCGGCCCTGAAGAAGCTCCGCAGGAGAAAATGCGTTTTTTGCATTTTCGAACGAGTCTTCGCGTCTTCCGCTCCAATCCACAGTGCAAAAATCATTAATATACATTTTTATTAACACATTCTAAAATATTCTATTCTGTTTTATCAACCTGGTCGGCAAATAGTCCATAAACATATTTTTCAGGATTAAATTCCTGAAGGTCGTCCATTTTTTCACCGAGTCCTACAAACTTGACTGGTATTTGCAGCTCATTCCTGATGGCCAGAACAATACCACCTTTTGCTGTCCCGTCCAGTTTAGAAAGTACAATACCGGTTACATCCGTTGCTTCTTTAAAGGTTTTTGCCTGGATCAAAGCGTTTTGTCCGGTAGTCGCATCGAGGACGAGAAGTACCTCATGTGGCGCTCCAGGAATTTCCCTTTCAATTACACGCTTAACCTTTTCAAGCTCCTTCATGAGGTTAACCTTATTTTGAAGTCTGCCCGCCGTATCGCAAAGCAGAATATCGGATTTCCTTGATTTAGCCGCCTGAATTGCGTCATACATGACAGCTGCAGGATCCGACCCCTCTGCTTGCTTTATAACAGGAGCACCTACCCGCTGACCCCAAACTTCAAGTTGATCAATTGCCCCGGCCCGGAATGTGTCTCCGGCGGCAAGGAGTACGGTTTTCCCTTCGCTAATGTATTTGTGGGCAAGCTTGCCTATTGTTGTTGTTTTTCCAACACCATTCACTCCAACAAACAGGACAACAGTCAGGGCGCCGTCTTGAATATTAAGATCGGAAGACAGGTTTTCACCAGCATTGTAAATATCCACAAGCTTTTCAGAAATAACACTCTGAACTTCCGCAGGATCCTGGATATTGCGCCTCTTCACCTCGAGCTTTAGCTGGTCAATTAATTCCATGACGGTATCAAAACCGACATCTGCCTGAATCAGGATTTCTTCCAGTTCTTCAAAGAAGTCCTCATCAACCTTTCTATATCTGGCAACAAGGTCATTTACTTTGCCTGAAAAACTATTCCGTGTTTTCGACAGCCCATCCCTGAACTTTTCTGATACACTATCTGTCTGCTTGGTAAAGGTTTCTTTTAATTTCTTAAAAAAACTCATATCAGCACCCCGTTTTTAAGTTTCAACAAGCTCTTTCGTATCTTCCAGCCTCACTGATACCAATTTCGAGACGCCGGATTCCTGCATTGTCACTCCATAAAGGACATCAGCTTCCTCCATGGTGCCCTTGCGGTGGGTTATGACAATAAATTGGGTCCCTGCACTGTACCGTTTCAAGTACTGGCTAAATCTGTACACATTTGCCTCATCAAGAGCAGCTTCCACTTCGTCCAGAATACAGAACGGTACCGGCCGTACCTTCAGAATGGAAAATAGAAGTGCAATCGCTGTCAGTGCCCTCTCCCCGCCTGAGAGCAGTCCAAGATTCTGAAGCTTTTTCCCTGGCGGTTGGGCAACAATATCAACGCCTGTATTCAGGAGGTCATCCGGGTTTGTTAACCGGAGGTCTGCCCGCCCGCCGCCAAATAGAGCACGGAATACAGTTTCAAAATGAGACCGGATAGCCGTAAACGTTTCTTCAAACCGTTTAATCATTTCCTCGTCCATTTCGCCAATAACCTGGAAGAGGGTATCTTTTGCAACTTGAAGATCATTTTTTTGAATAAGAAGGAATTCATAACGTTCAGATACACGTTCGTATTCCTCAATTGCCCCCAAGTTAACATTACCAAGCTCATCGATCGCCCTCTTAATGAGCTTTACCCTTCTCCGGGCTTCCTCAGCCGGAATTGTTAATGGATATTGCTGCTTGGCGCCATCAAAGGTTAGCAGATATTCCTCACGTAGGTGGCCCAGTTTCGTTTCAAGCTCAACGTCCAGTCTATTCAGCTTAACTTCCTCGTCCTTCAGAGCCTCTGACATCCCTTTATGCTGGCGCCTTAATTCCTTTGCTTCAGCCTCGGATTGTTCCAATGCCGAATTCAATTGAAGCCGTTCTTCCCTTCGCGCCGAGATAAGCTTAAGTGCATTTTCCTTGTCGCGAAGCTTTTCGGAAGCAGCCGCAATAAGCTGCTCCTCACCTGAAGAATTCCCTTGCATTTCAGAAACGAGCAAGTCATGATCTTCCTGGTAAGTATCAAGTTTTTCTGTAACTTCAGCTAGCTCTTCGGCAATTCTGTCCGCACGCTCCTTCGCATGGACATATTGCTCATTCTTAGATGCATACTCCACCTTCAAGCTATTGATTTCTTCAGTTAACGCCTCGCGGGAAGTGACTGCAAGGGCCTTTTTCTGAGTCAGGCTGGCAATTTCATTGTCCAATGCTGCAATCTTTTCTTTAGCATTGAGAAGAATTTCTTCCAGTTCCTGTTTTCTCTTTTGCAGACCTTGCTTTTCTTCTTGAAGCAAACCCTTTTCCATATCGTAAATCGATAAGCGTTCATTAATATTTTTCAGCTGCAATTCAGCTTCCCTAAGTTCTCCCTTCAGGCGCTGTTCGGAAAGGCGGTTATCCTCCCCTGCCTTCCTGGACTCTTCCTGGGCTGCCTGCTTAAGAGTAACATCCTGCTTCAATTGCTTTACCGAATCCTCAAGCTTGGCCGTCTTTTCTTCCATCTCATTGATTTTAACCTTTAAATCATCCAATTCGGTTTTCCTGCTCAATAGGCTGGTAGAATTCTGTTTTAAAGCACCACCTGTCATTGAGCCACCCGCATTTACAACATCGCCTTCAAGTGTGACAATCCGGAACCGATATTGCATGGTTCTGGCAATCTCGTTTGCCCCTTTTAAATCCCTTGCAATTAAGACCGTTCCAAGAAGGTTTTCAATTATTTGCCTGTATTTTTCATCAAAACCCACCAGGCTGGCCGCTGTTCCAATAAAAGAAGGGTGCTGGCGGGCAAATTCCAATTGCGCGCTGGAAACGGCTTTCCCTTTTATAACGCTGAGAGGCAGGAAAGTCGCCCTTCCAGAAGAACTCCTTTTTAGGAAAGCGATAGCCTCACGAGCGCTTTGTTCGGAGTCCACAATAATATTTTGAAGCGCCCCGCCAAGAGCTGTTTCAATAGCTGCCTGAAATTCTTTAGGCACATTGACTACTTCCGCGACCGCTCCTTCAATTCCGTTAAGTTTTCCATCCCGGGCCTTTAATACTTCTTTGACTCCCTGGAAGAAACCTGAATATCCATCTTCCATCTCTTCCAGCATATCCTTGCGCGACTTTGCCTGTTGAAGATATTGATAAGCCTGATAAAGGATTTTTTCCTGGTTTTGATAGGCCGAAGCAGCATTTTCCAGCTCCCTCTTACCATCCATGAAGGTTTTGACTTGAAGATGGAGCTCTTTTGAGACACGGTCTAGTTCGGACTGAAGCTTCTCTACTCTGTTAATAGCCTCTGTTCTTTCCTCTATGAACCTTTTGTTATCCTCATCGAGCCTAGAGCTTTTTCTTTTGATTTGCTCCAGTTGTGTGTCAACAAGGCTTGACTCGTTTCTTGCTCCCGCCTGGCCATTCAGTTCATCAAAATATTCACTTTTTAATGATTCGATTTTATCATCTGCATCTTCACTTAAAAGAAATAGCTGCTGCTGCTTGGCCTTCAGACTTTTCTGAAGCCCCGCCGCTTCCTTTCCAAGTGCTTCGGCAATCCCGGCAAGCCTGACTTTTTCCTGTTCAAGCAAATGCTTTTTGGAAGAAAACTCTTTAATATTTTCTTCAAGCTGTTTTCGGTTTTGCGAGGCATTTTTCTTTCGCTCTTTCAGTACCTCTTTTTTGCCTTCTAGCTTCTCAAGCTCTTCACTCGCTAAAAGAAGGACATTTTGCAGGTCGCTGACAGATTCATCAACAGCTGTAATCCGGTCGCGGGTTTGTTCAATTTCAGCCTCTTGCTTTTGCAGTTGGGCAGAAAGCTTTATTTCTTCCTGTTTGTGTTGTCCAAGGAGTTCTGATAGCTTCTCCCATTTTAAATGAAGTTCTTCAATATCATAAACAGTCAGCGCAACTTCAATCTTTTCAAGCTCTTCCCGTTTCTCCTTGTAGTCACGGGCAATTGATGCCTGAATTTTAAGCGGTTCAACCTGACTCTCCAACTCGTAGAGGATATCCTGAACTCTGTTGAGGTTTTCCTGTGTTTCCGCAAGTTTCAGTTCAGCCTTCTTCTTGCGTGTCTTATACTTGAGGACACCTGCCGCTTCCTCGAAAATCGTTCTTCGTTCTTCTGCTTTGCTATTCAGGATCTCGTCCACTTTTCCCTGGCTAATAATCGAAAAAGCTTCTCTCCCAAGTCCCGAATCCATAAACAAATCAATAATATCCTTCAGTCTGCATGGTTGCTTATTTATTTGGAATTCACTTTCGCCAGATCGGAATACCCGTCTTGTTACACTAACTTCGTTATAATCAATTGCAAGCTTTTGATCTTCATTGTCCAGAGTTAGCGTGACTTCCGCAAAATTAAGCGGTTTACGGGAATCACTTCCGGAAAAAATGATATCCTCCATTTTTGTCCCGCGCAGGGATTTTGCCGATTGTTCGCCTAGCACCCAGCGGATCGCGTCTATTACATTGCTTTTGCCGCTGCCGTTTGGTCCAACCACTGCCGTGACCCCGGGTACAAAATCAACGCCAATCCTTTCCGCAAAGGATTTGAATCCAACTACTTCAAGCCGTTTTAAATACATGATTGTCTCTCCCTCAGGTTTTGGCGGCTCACTTTATCTCTGCATCTTTCTTTGGCCTAAGCTTGGACAAGGCCATTTGCGCAGCCAATTGTTCAGCTTCTTTTTTCGACCGCCCAGTGCCTACTCCCAGTTCTTCCCCATTCAAGGTAACACGGGAAACAAATTCACGATTGTGTGCAGGCCCCTTTTCCTGGAGAACCTTATATTCAATCGTTCCCGTTCCATCCCTTTGTATAAGTTCCTGAAGCTGGCTCTTATAATCCATCACATGCGAAAAAGCACCTGCATTCACTTTTGGAAATACCACTTTTTCAAGAAATTGAATAACTGTATCTATCCCTTGGTCAAGATACAGTGCACCAATGAATGCCTCAAAAACATCAGCCAGCAATGCAGGGCGTGCTCTGCCCCCAGTCATTTCTTCGCCTTTGCCGAGCAAAATCAGCTTACCGAATGAAAGTTCATTTGCAAAAGATACCAGTGACGGCTCGCAAACAATTGCGGCGCGCAGCTTGGTCAGCTCACCTTCGCTCATCATTGGGTATTTTTTAAAAAGGAACTTTGACACGGTCAATTCCAGTACGGCATCTCCTAAAAACTCCAGCCGCTCATTGTCTTCAAATGGCTTCCTGCGATGCTCATTCACATAGGATGAATGGGTAAAGGCCTGCTTGAGAAGATTTTCATCCGAAAACTCAATTCCGATTTCAGATTGGAATTCCTTAAACAGATTTTTTTTTGCGCGATTCGCGTTTGTCTCTTTTTCCTTATTGTATTTGCGCATTAGTCTCCACCTTGTCATAATCTTTTGCCCGCGCCAAGTTGCGCATCGAAAGTTCATTAGTTCTATAATACAGAAGAAAGCTCCGTTTGAAAACGGAGCCTCTAGAGAAATCCTGCGACTAATTTTTGCTATTTATGTAGTTAACAGCATCACCAACCGTGCCGATTTTCTCAGCATCATCGTCAGAAATTTCCATATCGAATTCATCTTCCAATTCCATTACTAGTTCTACAACATCCAGGGAATCAGCACCAAGATCATCTTTGAAGGAAGCTTCAAGAGTGACTTGGGATTCGTCAACGCCAAGGCGATCAACGATAATTTTTGTTACGCGTTCTAGTACTTCTGCCATGCTTGTCACCTCCCCTCAAGCTATTATAGTGTATTTTCTTACAGGAAGAAAGCCGTTAATGCGCAGGTTTTAAGTTTTATAACACTTAGAATTGATCCTGCCATTTTTAAGTTTTAGGGGCGCACCTACAGAGCCGGGGCTAAACGGGCGCTTCCGCTTTTCTTATTGTCTAGCTGCAGGGCCTAGCCCCTCGAGGTCGCTTCGGTCCTCTTCTACGGTAAGTCAACATCGATTCACTTCGTTCATCGTGTTTCCTTTACCTCGTATCGAGGCCCTCCAGCGCTTGTCGGGGCTGACCAGGCCCTTCCGCTTTTCTTATTGTCTAGCTTCAGCGCCCAGCGTCTAGTGTCCTTCGGTCCCCTCACTACGATAAGTCAACATCGAATCGCAAGCGCTCTTCGTGTTTCCTTTATCTCATGTCGAGGCCCTCTAGGCCATACGCCGCTAAACGGGCGCCTTCAGCTTTTCTTATTACATCACCATTCCACCATCAATATGAAGTGTCTGGCCTGTTATATAGGATGCGTCGTCGGAAGCTAGGAATACGACTGCTTTGGCGATGTCACCAGGCTCCCCAAAGCGTGCGAGCGGGATTAGCTTAAGCATTTCCGCCTTTATTTCCTCGGTTAATTTATGCGTCATATCGGTTGTTATAAATCCGGGAGCGATTGCGTTTACGGTAATATTCCGGGATGAAAGCTCCTTGGCAGTTGTCTTGGTTAGCCCAATGACACCTGCTTTGGCAGCTACATAATTAGCTTGCCCAGGATTTCCGCTGACTCCTACCACTGAAGCTAAATTTATTATTCTGCCGCTTCGCTGCTTCATCATTTGACGAGTTACTGCTTTCGTGCAGAGGAATACGCCCTTCAGGTTAATGTTAATTACATCATCCCATTCTGATTCCTTCATCCTCATCAACAAATTGTCGCGGGTAATACCAGCATTGTTGACTAGAATATCCAGGCTGCCAAACCTTCCGACTGTTTCCTTGACCAGCGCGGCAACCGCTTCTTGGTCGGAAACGTCGCCCTGGATGGCGAAAGCGTCCCTGCCCATGACACGAATCTCTTCTGCCACTTCATTGGCTTTTGCCTCGCTGCCAGCAAAATTGATGGCTACATTCGCTCCCTGCTTTGCCAATTCAAGAGCGATCTCTCTGCCGATACCTCGTGAGGCACCGGTTACGAGAGCAGATTTTCCTTCAAGTTTCATTACTTTTCCTCCTTCAGCGCAGCAATTGCCGCATAACAGCTTTCCACATCGGAAACCGACAGGATTGCTACACTTCGGTCGATCTTTTTGACGAGCCCTCCAAGTACCTTGCCAGGACCGAATTCGATAAATGTATCGACACCGAGTTCAATCATCTTTCGGACAGAATCTTCCCAAAGAACTGGTGAATAAAGCTGCTTTATAAGGTTTTCCTTAATGGTTTCAGCATCTGTCATCGGCTGGGCATCCACATTTGCGATGACTGGAATCGTCGTATTGTTAATATCAGCTTTGTCTAATACTGCCCTTAGTTTTCCCGCTGCCGGCTCCATAAGGCTCGAGTGGAATGGTCCGCTCACTTCTAGAGAAATGACTCTTTTGGCACCGGCTGATTTTGCTCTTTCACCCGCAAGCCTTACTCCTTCAACAGTTCCCGAAATTACAATTTGCCCCGGGCTATTGATATTAGCAAGCTGAACAGGGTGTCCTTCATTTGAAACAGCTGCTGTAACATCCGAAAGCGGGCCTCGCTCAATACCTAAGACAGCAGCCATCGCACCCAGGCCATTCGGTACAGCTTCCTCCATAAATTCTCCCCTTTTTCTTACCGTGAAGACACCATCCTCGAATGGAATTGCTCCAGCGGCAACCAGAGCGGAATATTCACCAAGACTGTGACCAGCGGTGTAGTCAGCCTCGATTCCTGATTCACGAAATAATTCCACCAAAGCAGTGCTAACTGTCAAAAGAGCAGGCTGAGCATTGACTGTTTTTGTCAAAGCCTCCTGAGGCCCCTCAAACATAAGGCTGCTCAAGCTTTCTCCGAGTATTTGGTCTGCTTTTTCAAATAGGGACTTGCCTGCCCCATTTGCCTCGGCCAGTTCCTTACCCATTCCTACGGCCTGTGAACCCTGGCCAGGAAAGATGAATGCTATTTTTCCCATGTTGCACCTCGTTACTTATTCAGAATCATTTTTTGTACTCGTTGCCTCTTCTACTGTTTTCCTGATGAGTCCCGTTACATCGTTGGATACCATTTCCCTCGTTTGGCGAACAGCACTAAAAAGGGATTGTGCATTTGAAGATCCATGAGCTTTAATTACCGGTGCTTTTAAGCCAAATAAAGCGGCACCGCCATATTCGGAATAATCCATCTTGTTCTTAAGCCCATACAAGCTTGGCTTTAGAACTGCTGCAGCAAGCTTGCTCTTCAAGTCCGCCGTAAGGGCACCTTTTAGCATTTTAAACACGGACATTGCAGTGCCTTCGACTGTTTTCAAAACCATATTTCCAGTAAACCCGTCTGTAACAACAACGTCGGCTATACCATTAAGAAGGTCCCTCGCTTCAACATTGCCGACAAAATTCAAGCCGGAATCTTTTAGCAATGTGAAGGCCTGCTTGGATAACTCATTGCCCTTCTTCTCTTCTGTTCCGATATTCAACAGCCCTACACGAGGGTTTTGTATACCCCGTACCTTCTCGCTGTAGACGGAGCCCATTATGGCGTATTGAAAAAGATGTTCGGCCTTTGCATCTACATTCGCGCCAACATCAAGAAGAAGGAAGCCCTCACCACCGATTGTCGGCAAGGTCGGAGCTAGCGCGGGTCTATCAATTCCTTCAATACGGCCCACTACAAACAGTCCAGCAGCCATTAATGCACCAGTGTTCCCGGCGGAAATGCAGGCATCAGCCTTGCCATCGGCCACCAGCTGGGCAGCGAGAACCATCGATGCAGTTTTTTTGCGTCTTACGGCACGTACCGGTTCATCTGTCCCTAGAATGACTTCATCTGTATGTAAAATTGAAATTCTATCATGGTTCGTAAAAGTTTCACGTATCTTGCTTTCATTACCGATAAGTGTAATTTCGATATCCTTATATGTATCGGCGGCCTTCACAGCACCAAGGACGATTTCCCTTGGAGCGTGGTCACCACCCATTGCGTCAATTGCTATTTTCATTCGAGTTGCCACCTTTGTTCCTATTTGAGCGATACATTTCAAATTCGCCGGTAAAAACAAGTTCATTGTTTACAAAACTATTGACTTCCACGAATGTCCTGGCATGTTCTTCGTCAATTTTAGTAACTTTAGCCTTTGCGATTACCCGCTCACCTTCCTTGACAGACCGTTTGAACTGAAGGGAAGATTTTGCGGTTAGTGCTAACTGATCATTTATGACTGCTACTGCCAGGGAATTTGCCTGCGCAA
The DNA here is from genome assembly GCF_001278805.1 of Bacillus sp. FJAT-18017. GTDB lineage: Bacteria > Bacillota > Bacilli > Bacillales > Cytobacillaceae > Bacillus_D. The sequence continues at coordinate 3,299,414 of NZ_CP012602.1, forward strand.
ACAAGTGATGTCCCCTGGCAATGTTATTCCGCTTAAAAACATGTTCAGGTTTTATATCAAGAATTGATATGGCATTCTGGTCAAGCTCAATATCAATGATTTCACCGATTACTTCTTCTAGAGGCAACGAGCGGACCTCATCTTCAAATCTTTTCTCGGCTACGTTCTTGATTCGCTCGCGAAGTTCAGGAATGGAGAGCTCAAGACGGTCCAGCCTGATTGTCTGGACACTGACTGTAAACCGTTCGGCTAGTTCTTCATCTGTAATAAAAGGATTTTCTTTGATGGTTTCCACCAGCAAGCGCTGGCGTTCCTTTTTGTTTCGTTTCATGTTCACACCGCCAAGCTCTTATGACTAGGTACTAATAGTAGTATAAAATTAAGATTTGGATAATGCAACAATAAGTTTGTTAAGTTGCCTGGTAAAGAGAGAAAGCCCGGCTTATATTAGTCGAGCTTTTCCCCTGATAACACCCCGGTATCAACCAATTCTTGCCTTAAGGCCGCGTATTCTGGAGCATGCCAAAACGCCTTGGATTGAACTAATTGGGCTGCATCATTCCGAGCAGTTTCTAGTGCGCGGTAATCGTGAACCATGTCGGCGACTTTGAATTCTGGAATACCGCTCTGTTTTTTTCCAAAAAAATCACCCGGACCCCTTAATTCAAGGTCCTTCTCACTTACAACAAAGCCGTCGTTCGTTTCGGTCATAATTTTCATTCGTTCCTTGCCTACTTCCGATTTTGGTTCTGCAAGCAAAATACAGTAGGACTGGTCACTTCCCCTGCCTACCCTTCCGCGGAGCTGATGGAGCTGGGCAAGTCCAAAACGTTCAGCATCATAAATTAGCATGACTGTGGCATTCGGGACGTTCACTCCTACTTCAACGACCGTTGTCGAGACAAGCACCTGGGTTTCATTTTCAGCGAAAGCACGCATCACTTCCTCTTTTTCCACAGAAGGCAGCCTTCCGTGCATTAGACCAACCTTGAACTTGTTTTGAAAATAAAAAGATAGGGTGCTATGAACATCAATTGCGTTTTGGACGTCAAGCTTGTCCGACTCTTCGATTAATGGACAAATCACGTATGCCTGCCGCCCTTTGCGAAGCTCTTTTTCCATGAAACCAAGAACCCTATCCAGCATGTCCTGCCGCGCCCAATAGGTTTCAATTGTCTTCCTTCCTGCCGGCATTTCATCAATAACCGATACATCCATTTCCCCAAAAACGGTTATGGCAAGTGTCCTCGGTATCGGTGTTGCCGTCATGAACAGGACATCCGGATTTTCCCCCTTTTCTCGGAGAACGCGGCGCTGTTCAACCCCGAATCGGTGCTGTTCGTCAGTAATGACAAAGCCGAGCTTTTCGAACGAAACCTCATCCTGAATCAAAGCATGAGTGCCTACGAGAATATGAATCTTTCCTTCCGCTAAATCGGCAAGAAGCTCACGCCTTGCCTTTCCTTTCACACTGCTCGTTAACAGTTCCACCCTGACGCCAATCGGTTCGAATAGTTCCCTTAGTGATATAGCGTGCTGCTCGGCTAGGATTTCAGTTGGCACCATTAACGCTCCCTGTCGGCCAGTTGTCACACATGCGTAAAGGCAAATTGCTGCTACGACCGTTTTTCCTGAACCGACATCCCCTTGAAGAAGCCGATTCATCCTATATGGGGATTTCATGTCCGAGAGTATTTCATTGACAACACGTTTTTGTGCATCCGTGAGCGGAAATGGGAGACTGTTAATGAAATCCATCAGCCTGTCTAAGTTATATTTATGAACAATACCCGGTGATTGCTCGCGTTCGATTTTTCGCAGCGCCTGCATCTTAAGCTGAAATGACAGGAACTCCTCATAAACAAAACGCCTTCTAGCCTTTTTCACATCATCGGGATCGTCCGGAAAATGCATAATCTTCAGGGCATCACGCCTGTTTGGCAGCCTATATTTTTGCACCAGGCTGCCTGGCAAGGTTTCTACAATGTCGTTACCGTAAAGCGAAAAAGCCTGAGCAATGTATTTTCGCATGTTCTTCATTGTTAAGTTGCCGCGGAGCGCATAAACGGGCTCGAACATTTTCCCAGAGCGATTTTCACCAATATGCACTTCTGAGACAGTAACCGCCATTCGGTGTTGATCCCATTTTCCTGTAACGGTAATGGTTTCCCCAATTTGAATTTTGCTCTTCAGATATGGCTGGTTAAAAATGATAGCCTGGACAAGATAACGTCCGACAAGAAGGCGGACAGTCATCCGCGACTTCTTTTTGCCAAAACGCGCAAGGGAAGGCTCGCTATGAACCTTCCCTTCAACCGTTATCCTCTCATCATGCTTTACATCAGCCAAGTCGCGCAGCCTGTAATCTTCATAGCGGTACGGGAAATGTTCAAGAAGGTCCCGGATTGTGACAATATTTAAATCGGCAAGCAATTCCGCCGTTTCATCGCCTATCCCTTTAAGAACTTTTACTGATTGCATGAGATTTGTATTCACTGTTTTGTCAGCGGAATCCCGAATATCTTCGCTTCCAGCTCCCTACCGGTTGGGGTCGCCGCCAAACCTCCCTGCGCAGTCTCTTTTAATGCAGTAGGCATCTGTTGCCCGATTTTGTACATCGCATCGATGACCTCATCGCAAGGAATCCTGCTCTTGATTCCCGCAAGTGCCATATCGGCTGCCACCATGGCATTCGCAGCACCCATTGCATTCCGTTTCACACATGGAACTTCAACAAGGCCTGCAACTGGGTCACATACAAGGCCCAGCATATTTTTCAGCGTGATAGCCATCGCTTCGGCACATTGCTCTGGTGTTCCGCCTGCAAGTTCTACAAGTGCGGCAGCTGCCATTCCGGCCGCAGAACCAACCTCCGCCTGGCAGCCCCCCGCGGCACCTGAAATGGATGCGTTGTTTGCTACTACAAAACCAAATGCACCGGATGTGAATAAAAAGGATACCATTTGTTCCCTTGAAGGATTTAATTTGTTTTTTACAGCAAATAGCGTTCCTGGAACGACACCGGCAGAACCGGCAGTTGGTGTGGCACAGATAGTCCCCATTGCTGCATTGACTTCATTTGTCGCCACCGCTTTGCTTACAGCATCAAGCAATGTTTCCCCTGAGAGAAAATTGCCTTTCTGGATATATTGCTGAAGAAGAACTGCATCGCCGCCAGTCAGGCCGGAATGGGAGTGAACTCCCTTTATTCCTCGCTCAACCGCCTGTTCCATTACCTCAAGATTTCGATCCATCATCTTGACAATCTCTTCCCTGGAGCGGCCAGTTACTTCCATTTCTTGTTCAATCATAATTTCCGATATTTTTTTATTGCTGCTGATTGCCAATTCAACCAGCTCAGCCACATTGCGGAACATCATAATGCTACCCCCTTATTTTATTAATCTACAATCTTGGTGACTTTTAGGATATTAGGAAGCTTTTCTATCTGATCGAGCAATTCGTGCCCGATATTTTGATCAACTTCAATCGTCATTAGTGCCATTTTCCCTACTTCTTTGCGGGATACTTCCATATGGCCAATATTAATCTGATTTTTTGCCAGGACATTGGAGACGTCAGCAATCGCCCCGAATCGGTCATTATGGACCACCAGTATGGCCGGATGGTGACCAGATAGCTTCAATTCAAAACCATTCAGCTCAATGATTTCAATCTTGCCTCCGCCTATTGAAATGCCGACAAGCTCAAGCTCTCCTTTTTCATCACCTATAATAACCCGGGCTGTATTTGGATGATCTGTAATTGCGTCTTCCTCAATGAAAGTTATTTTTATTCCCTTCCCCTTCGCCATATCAATTGCTTCAATGATGCGAGGGTCGTCTGTATCAAAATCCAGCAGCCCGCCGATTAAAGCAACATCAGTCCCATGGCCGCGGTATGTTTTTGCAAAAGAGCCATAAAGTGAGATATTGACCCATTTCGGTTCCCTGCCGAACAGGCTCCTGGCTACCCTGCCGATTCTTGCCGCACCGGCGGTATGAGAGCTGGAAGGACCAATCATTACTGGGCCAATAATATCAAATACACTTTTATATTTCATTACGTTTCCCCTTGCTCGTACCAGGAATACCCGGTTTTTTGGGCCTCGTCACTGCAGGCCTTATCTTATATTCTAACGAACTTGCAGACATTTTGACAAATTCTATATACTGGATGAATTTCTGGAATACAAAAGATAAAATGTTAAAAATGTTTTACTACCAAAAAGGCTTTTTAAAGCTTATTTATTCAACAACGCCTAAAAAAAGCAAGGCACCCTTCCACGTTGGAAGGATGCCTGAATTGCGAGGTTTATTCAATGGCAAAAATGTAGCTGTAAAGCGGCTGCTGTCCGTTATGGATTTCGATTTCAACATTCGGGAAGTTTTCCTCAACAAACGTCGAGATAGATTCAGCCTCTTCCTCGGAAACATCTTCTCCTTGAAGGATGGTGAGAATCTCGGAATCCTCATCAAGCATTTTTGCAAGCAATTCCCTTGCACAGGTAATCTTTTCCTTACTCTTTACAATGATTTTGCCTTCGTTGATGCCCATGTAATCGTCTTTCTCAATTTCAAGGCCATCAATCGATGTGTCACGGACTGCAAACGTAATTTGCCCTGTCTTCACATGGCTCATCGCTTCTGCCATTGCCTTCTGGTTCGCTTCAAGGTCTGCACCCGGATTAAAGGCCAATAGCGCTGATAAACCTTGGGGAACCGTTTTTGACTCGATGACCACAGCCTCTGCACCGGAAACTTCCGCAGCCTGCTTGGCAGCCATAATAATATTTTTATTATTTGGCAGGATGAAAACTTTATCAGCATTCACTTCTTCAATCGCTTTCACGATATCCTCTGTGCTTGGGTTCATCGTCTGTCCGCCTTCAATGACGGAATGGGCGCCAATACTACGGAACAGCTCGGCAATACCAGCTCCCATCGTAACAGTGATAATGCCGTATTCGCGCCTTTCTGCTTTTGCTCTTGATGCCACAAGAGGTGTATGGGTTTCACCTACAATAGTAGAATGCTGGAGGCGCATATTTTCAATTTTAATATTGATCAGGTTTCCGTATTTTTGGGCATAGCTCAGGCAGGTACCAGGCTGCTCTGAGTGTATGTGGACCTTTACCACGTCCTCATCCGCTATGACAAGAAGGGAATCACCATACTGGCTAAGATCCTGTCTGAATGACTCTTCCTTGAACGGCTTTTTCGCAAGCTTTTCCGACTCGAAACGGACCATAAATTCCGTACAATACCCAAATTCGATATCCTCTGTATTCATATGGGATTGTACACTCTTATGATGCTCCGCACTTACCAGGTCGTTCATGGATGGTAAGGCTTCAGGAGTATCAGGCAGCTGCTCTCCCTTTAGTTCAGCAAGGAAACCTTCATAAACAAAGACCAGGCCCTGGCCGCCGGAATCGACAACACCGACTTCTTTCAACACAGGAAGAAGGTCGGGTGTGCGCTTCAATGATGCCTTGGATTCCGCAAGGACCGCCTCCATAATCTCAATAATATTATCTGTAGATTTGGAAACCTGGACTCCCTTTCGCGCGGCATCCTTCGCTACTGTAAGAATTGTTCCTTCAACCGGCTTCATGACAGCTTTATATGCAGTATCGACACCAGCTTCAAGAGCAGCTGCAAAATCTTTGCCTCCAATGCTCGCTTTTGCTTCAATCGACTTTGCAAAGCCGCGGAAAAGCTGGGAAAGGATTACCCCCGAGTTGCCGCGGGCCCCCATCAGAAGGCCCTTTGATAAAGCGGTTCCTACCTTTCCGATATGCTCCTGGACGTTCGCTTTAACTTCCTTTGCACCTGAAGTCATGGACAGATTCATATTTGTTCCCGTATCTCCATCGGGTACAGGAAAAACATTAAGCGAATCAACATACTTCGCATTCGCTGAAAGGTGATTGGCACCCTGGATGACCATCTCTGCAAAATGTATACCATTTAATTGCTTCATTAACAAAAATACTCCCTTCTCACTACGGGTTCGTTACCCGAACTCCCTGAACATAAATATTGACCGAGTCGACTTTTAGACCGACCATTTTTTCGAGGGTATATTTCACTTTAGATTGCACGTTGTGGGCAACCTCGGAAATTTTCGTCCCGTAGCTGACAATGATGTACATGTCGATATGTACCTGGTCATCTTCCTGGCGCACAATCACACCGCGGGTAAAGTTTTCCCTGCGAAGAATATCAGTGAGCCCGTCCTTGATTTGATTTTTTGAAGCCATCCCTATAATTCCGTAACAGTCTATAGCAGCACCGCCTGATATGGTCGCGATCACTTCATTTGAAATATCGATTTGCCCGTACTTCGTTTTCATTTCGATGGACATGAACGTTCCCCCTTTTGATTAAAGTAAATATTGGACCTTCCCTAAGAGAATTTCCCAGCTTCAGTGTCTAAGCCACTTGAGGTCCCAAGCCGTTCCAACCGGAGAGCAGGTCATTCCTGCGTGACCCTATCTTTGCTGGCCGGGGAAGTTCAAGGAGCTTATGCTTTTTCTTCAGCTTATTTGCTAAGGTCATTTTACTATAGTCGCATCATTTTTAAAAGTTATACTGCCATGCTTATTATACAGCAATACACACTGTTCGATGTCAAGGTTTTTTTCTTGAAACCTGCAACCAAAGCTATTGCAATCATTTTCGTTGTGTGATAAATTATTAAAGTATCTTTTAGCAACGGGGAATGGAGTATATCCCCAATTCCGGGAGAAGAACCGGATTTTCTTGATAAAACGTAAGATGTGTGATAGCTTTCGGATGTTAAGGAGGGAAAAAATATGCCACGCAAATGTGTTATTACTGGTAAGAAAACAACAACCGGCAACAATCGTTCTCATGCTATGAACGCTAACAAGCGTACTTGGGGTGCTAACCTGCAAAAAGTTCGCATTCTTGTTGATGGAAAGCCAAAGCGTGTTTGGGTTTCTGCTCGCGCGCTTAAATCCGGCAAAGTAGAACGCGTTTAATACGATTAGCCAGAAAAGGCATCCCCTGGGATGCCTTTTCTTTTTGTAAAAAGAGAGAATCGTAGATACTTTTAAATGCTACAAGAAAAGCGCAAGCGCCTTGCCCAGCGCCGTATGACCTGGAGTCTCTCCAACTGAGATAAAGGAAACACGAAGAGCGTAGCGCATTCGTGCTTGACTTATCGTAGGGCGGAGAGCGAAGGGCACTACGCGCTAGGCGCTCCTCGAAAAAGCTACCGCTTTTTCTTCGTGCGATGCTTTGGCTGCCGAAGCATTTCTTGTGGAGCTAGACAGTTCTCAAAGAAAAGATATACTTTCTGATAATAAAATAAAAACACCCTTTCACAAGGGTGCCCATTTTTAGTAGTTAAAGAAATTATCATTTTGGCGGCCATCGATAACTTTTAACCAAGTCATTCTACGTCTAGCTCCACAAGGAAAGCAACCCCGAAATTGCATCGCACGAAATTACGCGATGGCGTAATGAGAAGCGCCTGCACGTACGCAAACTTCAGGCCTCGTCCCTGCCTTTATCTCAGTCGAAGTCCATCCAAGTTTGTACGGCGATAACCGAGGCGCTTCCGCTTTTGTTTTCATTCACTCTTTTTAAACATACCCAGCAGTCCCCGTACAATTCCACCTAAAAATCTTGGCAGTTTGATCGTATAGAATTTCATATCGCCCCTCCTCACCTATTCACGCCGCTCTCACTCAAGCTGCAGTCATAATTAAGGTATTCCAAAAAGTATGAATGAGTACATTTATTGGCGAAGCACATTTTAGTCATTGCTTCTTATGACTATTAATATGCCTCCGGAAAATGAAAAAGTACAGCTATCATTAAGAAGTTCGTTACTAATACAAAGAGTGGATCCTTTTTCAACGGTCTGGTTCTGAAGAGGATACTTGAACCCTTTTAAAGTTAGGCCTTTTACTATCTGGGAACTAGGCAAAAATGAAATATATTTCTTTTCTAAATCTTTTTTAATTGTATAGGTACCCGGCATTTTTATGGAGACTGTATTCCTTGTATCTTGTATAACAATTGGCACCTCCGGAACCAGTACCGCAAACTTTTCAACAAGCTGGACGTTGGCAAGGAAATGATCAATTCTTCCTCCACTTGCGCCGAACAGCCGGATACAGTCTGGTTTTTGTTCAAGAGCCCATATTAATGCCAATTCCATATCTGTTTCATCTTTTTCGGGCTGAAACTTTGCCAAATTGGGACTAGCTGCTTTAACCTTATCAAGCTCTTCAATTGAAACTGAATCAAAGTCCCCGAAGGCTGCAAAGGGACGAATCCCCCTTTGTAAAAGTTCAATAGTTCCGCGATCGACACCTATCCATTGTTCTTCTGCTAAACTTTCAGTTGGGGGAACAAGGCTTGGAGGCCCTCCCGCCATAATATTGATTATTTTCATCACGTTGTTACCTCCCGTATAAAAAAAGTTGCTAAAGAAAATGAGAAAAGCCAGCTGTTTAAGCTGGCGAATCGGGTTGTAAATTATTGACCTCTGATTGCAGCAATTGCTGCAGCCCGGTCCTCTTTGTTATATACAGCAGAACCTGCCACAAGGACGGTCGCTCCAGCTTCCACACATAGCCTTGCAGTTTCGGCATTAACACCGCCGTCGATTTCAATTTCTATATCTTTTCCAAACGATTCAGCCATTTTTTTGACCTCTCGTATTTTGGGCAGGACACCCTCGATGAATTTTTGCCCGCCAAAGCCTGGGTTAACAGACATAAGCAGGACCATATCAACATCCTCAATAACATGCTTAATCGAATCAACTGGTGTAGCAGGATTCAAAACAACTCCTGCTTTAACCCCGAAGCTCTTGATCAAGTGAATGGTCCTGTGCAAGTGTCTGGAAGCCTCAACATGGACAGTAATATAATCCGCACCCGCTTGAGCAAATGCCTCAACATACTGATCCGGGTTTTCAATCATTAAATGGACATCAAGCGGGAGCTCTGTGACAGGACGGACAGCTTCCACAATTAACGGACCTATCGTGATGTTTGGGACAAAGTGTCCATCCATTACATCAATATGGATATAATCTGCCCCGCCACGTTCTACATCCTTAATTTCCTCTCCTAGCCGGGAAAAATCCGCAGACAAAATTGATGGTGCAATTTTAACCATATTTAGTACCTCGGCTTTCTATCTTTTATTTCCTGCAAAAAGTTCACATAATTTTCATAGCGGTAACGAGGTATAACACCATCCTCCACCGCTGCTTTCACAGCACATTTAGGTTCTTTCATATGAAGGCAGCCCCTGAATTTGCATTTCTCACTTGCCTTCTGTATTTCAGGGAAGCAGGCAGTTAGCTGCTCCGCTTCTATCTCCATAAACTCGAGCGAACTAAAGCCTGGCGTATCTGCAACAAGGCCGTTGCCAATTTCAATCAGCTCGACATGCCTGGTAGTATGCTTGCCTCTTCCAAGATGCGAGGAGATATGGTCCGTCTTCAACTCCAGGTCTGGACGGAGCACATTTAAAAGAGAGGATTTCCCCACCCCGGACTGGCCGGCGAAAACGGAGATTTTTCCTTCAAGATGGGGGGACAGCAGTTCAATTCCTGATTCTGTCTCCGAGGAAACTAGCAGAACATCATAGCCTGCAGCCCGGTAATCCTGTGCAAACTCTTCAAGTTTTTCCATTTCCTTCTCACTTGCGAGATCGGTCTTTGTAATACAAATAATTGGTTCGATATGGTTGTATTCCACAAGAACCAGAAACCGGTCAAGCAAGGCAGGGCTGAAGGCGGGCTCAACAGCTGAGAAGACAAGAATAGCTCTGTCAACATTCGCAATTGGCGGCCTGACGAGTTCATTTTTGCGTTCCCTCACTTCAAGGATATACCCTTCCTGTTCATTGTCTGCCTGAAAAACAACTTCGTCCCCAACAAGCGGTGTAATTTTATTCTTGCGGAATACACCCCGGCCCCTGCATTGTGTCACAGTGCCTTCATGGACTACATAATAAAATCCGCTCAATGCCTTTATTATTTTCCCTTCTGGCATAGCCACACTCCTTGCTTCTTCATTTTTTAAATGCATTACTCTCTTTGCACCCGGTTTAGGGAATGCCAATTGTTATTCAACTTCGTCGTAAGAAATTGTGTCTTCCTGCACAACCATATTATCGACAATCACTTGATACCCGGCTTTCTTATCGTGAGGAACCTCAAGATCAATATTAAATGTCCTTGTTTCAGTTAAAACCCCGGTGGCATAAGGCTCTGTCATGCTATGGGTAAAATCATCAAGGTAAATTGTATATTCCTGCGGCTGTCCCGGAACAGTTGGATTGTACTCGATCGTAATTTCAAGTTTATGTTTTTTCGGAGGGATTTCTTCCTTCCCTTTTGAAAGGACGACAGTCACTGTTTCTCCCTTAACCAATTCTTCACCTGCTTTTGGTTTCTGGGAAATGACCAGCCCAGCTTCAACTTCTTCACTATATTCTTCACTGCCAATGGTTACCTTCAGCCCTGTCAAATCTGCATAATCATTCAGGCTTTTTTCATTGTACCCGCTAAGATCGCGCAGGGTGATTTTTTCTGGTCCCTGGCTAACAGTGAACTCTAGATCGGTTTCGTCCGGTACAACCTTACTGCCTTTCTGAACATTCTGCTTTAAAATCGTTCCCGGATTGCTTTCATCAAAAACAGGAATTTCCTTAATATTTTTAAAACCTTCCTTTTCTAGCATAGAGACAGTATCTTCAAAATCCCGTCCCTCATAGTCGGAAAACTCAAATGTTTTCTTCCCGGAGCTAACATACAGGTCGATAGTGGTTCCTTCTTTTATAGTGTCGCCTGCCGGAGGATCGGTTTTAACAACGGAATCCTCTGGAATCTCCTCATCAGCTATATACTTCGTCTCACCAATAATAAACCCCAGCCCTACTAATTCGGTAATTGCATCATCCATCTCGCTGCCTGATACATCCGGCACTTGAACATCCTTTGTTGCGAAAAGTCCCGGGAAAACAGTTACCGACATAATCCCTAAAAGGGCCAGTATTACAAATGTAGAGACGAGGATGATCGGCCATTTTTTCTTCTTTTTCTTTTCCTTGGGCTTTTTATCCTTTTTAATGCCCGAGGCGGCTTCGCCCACATTCCCTTTATCCTGCGTATGGACGATGGTTTCATCAAGATTTTTCATCTGTTTATCGCCTGTTATGACTGGTATTGCCTTCGTTGCATCATTGTCAGCCGGGATGACGAACCTTGGTTCATTAACCCGTTCAGGGTAGAGCGATGTCCGAAGGTCTTCCTCCATCTCCTCGACACTGTCGTAACGCAGGAATGGGTCCTTTGCAGTCGCCTTCAGTACAATATTTTCAACACTTTGAGGTATTTGCGGATTCCAGCGCCTAACTGATGGCGTTTCCGTCTGCAAATGTTTCAAGGCAATTGAAACCGCGGATTCCCCAAAGAACGGAAGCCTTCCAGTAAGGAGTTCAAACATTACAATTCCAAGTGAATAAATATCGGATTTTCGATTCGCCATCCCCCCACGTGCCTGTTCGGGTGATAAATAATGAACCGAGCCAAGAACTGAATTCGTCTGGGTAATACTTGTTGCGCTTAAGGCCATCGCGATTCCAAAATCGGTAATCTTGACGTTCCCGTCCTTATCGACAAGTATGTTTTGTGGCTTGATATCCCGGTGTATGATATGGTTCTGATGGGCATGAGCAATCGCCGAGGTCAACTGCTTCATAATATCAACTGCAGAATCAACCCGCAGCGGAGAATTGTGCTGTATGTATTGTTTCAATGTCTGTCCATCGACAAACTCCATGACGATATAATAAAGATCATCTTCCTCACCGACATCATAGATACTGACTATGTTGGGATGAGCAAGGCTGGTGGCCGATTGGGCCTCACGGTGGAACCTCCTGATGAATTCCTCATCATTGGCAAAATCGAGCCTGAGCATTTTGACAGCAACATTGCGGTCAAGAATCATGTCATGGGCGAGGTAAACATTGGCCATGCCACCGCCGCCGATGGCATCAAGGATTTTATAGCGTCCGCTAATCCGTTTTCCAATCATCATCTAGTTATCACCCTCGCTGACTTCGGTAAACTCGACTATAACCAGTGTTATATTGTCCTCCCCGCCATACTCATTGGCAAGTGAAATAAGCTTGGACGCTTTTTCGCCAAGACTGGTTTCGCTTTTAAGGGTCTCCCCCATTTCCTGTTCACTGACCTTGTTTGACAGGCCATCTGAACAAAGCAGGAGTACATCCCCTTCCTCGAACATAATTGTCGTGATATCCATCTCAACATTCTCTTCGGTTCCTAGGGCACGAAGCAAAACATTTTTCCGAGGATGATTTTCAGCATCCTCCTTTGAAATATGGCCGGAACGGAGCAATTCATTAACAAGTGAATGATCCTCTGTAATTTTCCTGAATCCTATTTCATTCAGTATATAACAGCGGCTGTCCCCGATATTGGCAATTGTTGCAAAACCGTCCAGGGTAATCGCTGCTACAATCGTGGTCCCCATTCCATCACATTCTTCATTCTTACGGGCATGAGCAAATAAGGAGCTATTAACGTCCTTGATTCTCTCCTCAAGCCATTTTTCAGCCTGTTCCGCTGTTCTGATTCCTGAAGCTTGCTCCCAAGCTACCTTCATGCCATCTAGTGCCATGCTGCTAGCAACATCTCCGGCACGGTGCCCGCCCATTCCATCCGCTACGATGGCTAGGCGGAATCCGTCCCGATTGACAAAAATGCCACCGGTGTCTTCATTGTGGCTGCGAATTTTCCCCTGGTCTGTCATATAGACCGATTTCATCCAAATCGGGCAAGATTGCTCCGTCAAAAAGCATAGCCTTTCGTTGGGAAGAATTGCCCTTCTCTCCTTTCGGTTAACCATGAACTTGTTTGTTCTTTTAAGCAGCTTAAGCAGCCTGTAACTTGCTATCAATGGATTTCGAGTTCCATCAAAGTAGCCTCACCCGCCAATTAGCAAGCAATACGTGTAATAAACTACGCTTTCAAACAACTGGAACCGGAGGACTTTGGACTTATTTTTTTAACTCCTCCTCACGCGCCTTCGCGCGCAGCTGTCCGCATGCAGCATCGATATCATGCCCTTGTTCGCGCCTGATGGTGACATTGATGCCCCTGTTCTTAAGCGCTTTTTCAAAGGCAAAAATCTGGTCTCTCGGAGTCCTAACGTAATCTCGTTCAGGAACATAATTGACTGGGATTAAATTGACATGGCATTTCAATCCCTTTAGGAGGACTGCTAATTCCTCCGCATGCTCAACCTGGTCGTTTACTCCTCCGAACAGCCCGTACTCGAAGCTGATTCTTCTTCCAGTCTTATCAATATAATACCTTACAGCCTTCATTAAATCATCAAGTTTATAAGCACGATTTATTGGCATGAGGCGTGACCTGAGCTCCGAGTTTGGTGCATGCAGAGAGATGGCAAAGTTGATTTGCATGTTTTCATCGGCAAACTGATAGATTTTTGGAATGATCCCGCTAGTTGATACGGTAATATGGCGGGCTCCTATGTTCAGTGCCTTGTCATGATTGATAATCTTAAGGAATGACAGCATGTTATCATAGTTGTCAAACGGTTCTCCGATACCCATGATGACGACCGAGGAAACCCGTTCATCAGTCTCATCAAGTGCTTGCTGTACCTTGACAACCTGAGCAACGATTTCTCCTGCTTCCAAGTGGCGTTTTAGACCTCCAAGAGTTGATGCGCAGAACGTACAGCCGATCCGGCAGCCAACCTGGGTCGTTACGCAAACAGAATTTCCGTATTCATGGCGCATAAGGACTGTCTCAATTGAATAACCATCATGGAGCTCAAACAGAAATTTGATTGTGCCATCAGCTGATGTTTGCTGAATCGCAGTTGTGAGCGTTGTTAACTTGAAGTTTTCATCAAGTTTATCCCTCAATTCTTTGGATAGGTTACTCATGTCCTCAAAGGAGGCTGCCCGCTTTTTGTAAAGCCAATCAAAAATCTGCTCAGCCCGGAAAGGTTTTTCTCCCTGCTCCTTTAGCCATTCCTTTAACTCATGAAGTTCCAGGGAATAAATTGACCTTTTTTGCTTTTCTTCGGTTGTGTCATTCTTTGCTGTCTGTATATTTACCAACCTGTTACACCTTCTTTCGTAAACTTGCAATATAAAATCCGTCCGACCCAAAGTCCTGAGGGAGTACTTGTAATTCAAAGCCATCAATTAACGGACGTACAGGCTCAGGCATCCTATCTGCCAGGCTCATATCCTTTTCAAACTCCGGGTGTCTTCCCAGAAAAGCTTCAACACTAGCCTGATTTTCTTCTCTGTCGACTGTACACGTACTATAAACGAGGATACCGCCTTTTTTTAATAGCGGAGCAACCGAATCAAGCAAGTCCTGCTGGATTTTAGCGAGGCCTGTTAAATCGCCCTCTTTTTTTACATATTTCATATCCGGCTTTCTCCTCATTACTCCCAAGCCTGAGCAGGGAGCATCTAGAAGGATCCGGTTAAATGTGCCGGGCTCAAAACGTTCCCCGGCCTTCCGGCTATCAAGCGCATGTACCTCAATGTTTTGAAGCCCAAGCCTTGAAGCATTGTCTTCAATCAGCCTGACCTTATGCTCGTGCAAGTCGAGGGAAACAATCGCCCCAGTACCGCCAAGCTTTTCAGCAATATGAGTTGTTTTACCGCCAGGGGCGGCGCATGCGTCAAGAATGTATTCATTTTCCATTGCTCCAAGTGCATAAGCGGCAAGCATTGAACTTTCATCCTGGATAGTCAGGAAACCTTCCTTAAACGCTTTCGAGGAAGCCAGATTGCCCTTAAGCGCACGGATTGCCTCGGGTATAATCGGACTAATTTCCACAGCATACCCTTCTTCTTCCAAAAGCGCAACACAATCTTGGCGGGTTATTTTTGGAAGATTTACCCTCGCTGTCTGGAGTGGGGCTGTAAGGTTTACTTCACACATTTCCCGAGTCTTATCATAACCAAACTGCGCAATCCATCTTTCTACCAGCCAAAGTGGATGGCTAGTTTCGATTGACAGCCTTTCCGCGGGATTCTCAATTGCCTCAAGAGGCCTAACGCCTTCACGCTGAATACTTCTCAATACACCGTTGACCATTCCAGAAATCCCTTTATGCCCCCGCTTTTTGGCTATTTCAACAGCCTCATTGATTGCAGCGTGATCAGGGATTCGGTCAAGATAAATCATCTGATATAGTGTCAGCCTTAAAAGCAGGATTACCCAGCGTTCAATTTTCTTGCCTGTTTTAAGGAACGGGGCAAGATAATAGTCGAGTGTCATACTGCGCTGTAGTGTCCCATAGGCAAGCTCCGTCAATAGGCCGATGTCCCGCTGAGGAACAGCATTCTTTTCAATAGCACTATTCAGCAGCAAATTGCTATACGCCTGGTTTTTTTCTACTGATTCCAAAAGGCTTAAAGCGGCCTCACGGACATTTCTGCTTTGTTGCGCCATCAATTCGGGCTCTAGTCTAGCCCTTCTCTCCTTTCAATCCTAAAGAAACTGTCCTATCTAATTCTCTCTCTCAATAATGGGAGAGAAATGACTAGTCTCCAAATTTACTGCCCGTCTGAAGCTGAGATCCTGCTCCGCGGAGGAATTCCGCCGCTTCCATAGTCCTTTTCCCTGAAGGCTGTAGGGCAGTGATTTTCACATTAGAACCACTTCCTGCGGAAACAATTATTCCATCAGGGTTGATGGCAACTATTTCACCTGGCTCCCCTTTTTTTTCGGCAGGTATCTTTTCAGCTGCCCAAATTTTAACGGTTTGCCCTTCAAGTGTCGAGTATGCAACTGGCCAAGGATTCATTCCACGGATTTGATTATAGATATCTTCCCCAGACTTTGACCAATCGATTTTTTCCTGTTCACGTTTAATATTAAAAGCAAAAGTTGCTAAAGAGTCATCCTGTTTAATCCCGTTCAATTCCCCATTTAGGAGCTTTGGCATTGTTTCTGACAGGAGTTTCGCGCCTGCAGTACTCAGCTTGTCATGGAGAGTCCCCACATTGTCGGTCTCTGTAATCGGGACTTCAACCTGTGTGAGGATATCACCGGCATCAAGTTTTTCAGCCATGTACATGATGGTGATTCCAGTCTTTTCTTTGCCCTCGATAATCGAATAATGAATTGGCGCGCCACCCCTTAATTCCGGCAGCAGTGATGCATGGACATTGATACAGCCATATTTGGGTGCATCAAGAAGCTCCTTGGGCAATATTTGCCCAAACGCTGCGGTCACAACTAGATCAGGCTCCAGTGCGAGTACTTTTTCCAGCTCCTCTTTCATCCTGATTTTTTCTGGCTGCAGAACAGGGATGTTATGCTTTAGCGCCTCGGCCTTGACTGGAGGCGGTGTGAGCACTCTTTTCCTGCCAACAGGCCTGTCTGGCTGAGTTACAACTCCGACAACTTCATAGCCGTCTTTAAGTAATTGTCTTAATACTGGCACTGAAAAATCGGGTGTGCCCATAAACACGATCCTAGTCATTGGCTTCTGCCCCCTCCAGTTCTTCTTCCTTCAAATAACGACTAACTTTCGAAGTAAACAAAATTCCGTCCAGGTGATCAATCTCATGCTGTATTGCCCTTGCGAGGAATCCTTCCGCTTCGAGGACAAAGCCTCTTCCCTTTCTGTTTTGAGCCTCGATTTTCACGAAGTTGGGCCTGGTTACTTCACCATATAAGCCCGGAAAGCTTAGGCAGCCTTCCGCTCCGGTTTGTTCCCCTGAAGTCTCAAGAATTCGCGGATTGATCATTTCAATTGTCCCGTTTTCATCATCTATATCGACAATAGCAGCACGAATAGGCTTGCCTATTTGCGGGGCGGCCAGACCGACGCCATCGTATTCAATCATGGTCTCATACATATCATCAAGCAATTTCCCTAATTTCTTATCAAATCGTTCTACTTTACTGCACGGCTGCTCAAGAATCTCGGCAGGGTGCAAAACCATTCTTCGTATTGCCAACTATACTTCCTCCAGTTTGTAAATTACAGAATTACTATATAAAACAAACTAATTTGGTTTGATCTTTGATCTCCACTACAGGCGCTTCGCTTTCCGTGGGCGGGCGGGGAGACCCCACAGGAGTCTTCGCGCCTTCCGTTACAATCAAAAAAGATTCATTATTTCATCCTATATATCGTTGAGAACCATCCAGATTACTTCTTATTTTTGCCAAAAATCTTCAGTATCTTTCATGTTTAAAAAAGGGAAAATGATTTGGTTCCATTTTCCCTAAAAATATCAGTGTAATAGTATATTACATTAATAAATACGGATTTATATCAACCGAAACCTGAAGGCCTGAAGAGCCTTCTTCCTTTTGATACTGGTCGAGGACCATTTTTAAAGTTTCGTTAAGGGAGGGTTCGCGCTTGTATTTCACCAGGCATTGGTATCGGTAACGGTCATTAATCCGTGGAATTGGGGACGCAACCGGTCCCAGAACTACTGCATCCTCCGATACTCTTGCTTTAATATACGAAGTGATTTGCTCTGTCACGGATACTGCCTTCATCAGCTGATCATGGCTGACTGTCACAAGTGCCAAATAAAAGAAAGGAGGATATTTGTGTACCTTCCTGGCCATCATTTCCCGTTGATAGAACAGATCGTAATTCTGTGTTCCCGACAGTTCAATGCTGTAATGATCTGGTGTATACGTTTGAATGACGACCTCACCCGGCAATTCATGCCTGCCCGCCCTTCCGCTTACTTGTGTCATAAGCTGGAATGTCTTTTCCGACGACCTGAAGTCAGGCAAGTGCAGCATTGTATCTGCAGACAATACACCGACTAGTGTAATATTCGGAAAATCGAGCCCCTTGGCAATCATTTGCGTCCCCAGAAGAATATCGGCATGGCCTTCGGAAAATTCCTTCAGAAGCCTCTCATGAGAACCTTTCCTTGTCGTTGTATCCATGTCCATCCTGACGACTCTGGCATGAGGGAGCAATTTGCCGAGTTCCTCCTCAACCTTTTGTGTGCCTGTCCCAAAATAGCGGATATGTTCGCTGTTGCACTCCGGACAAATAAGCGGAACATGAGTCTCATAGCCGCAGTAATGGCATTTCATTTGCTGATTCATCCTGTGGTAGGTCAAAGAAATGTCGCAATGTGGGCAGCCCATGACGTAACCGCAGTCCCGGCACATGACAAAAGATGAGTGTCCCCTCTTATTCAGGAAAAGAACAATCTGTTCCTTTTTCTCCAGCCTGTCCTCAATTTTTTCAAAAAGCAATCTTGAAAACATTGACCTGTTCCCCGACCTCATTTCTTCCCTCATATCGACGATTTGAACATCGGGCATTGGCTGGGCATTCATCCGGTAAGGCAGACTAAGAAGTGTATAAACTCCTTTTTGCGCACGGGCAAACGATTCAAGTGAGGGTGTCGCACTTCCAAGAATGATCGGACAGGAATGCTTCTTGCCTCTTTCAATGGCTACATCCCTGGCATGGTAACGCGGCATTTCTTCCTGCTTGTAACTGGTTTCGTGTTCCTCATCAATAATCATAATGCCAAGGTTTTCAAACGGAGCAAAAATGGCCGACCTCGCTCCCACAGCGACCTTCACTTCCCGGCGCTGTATTTTCCTCCACTCGTCGTATTTTTCGCCAGCTGAGAGACCGCTGTGCAATACAGCCACCTCGTCTCCAAAACGGCCTTTGAATCTTTCGACCATTTGAGGTGTTAAAGAAATTTCAGGAACGAGAACAATTGCTTCTTTGCCTTTATTGATTACTTCCTGAATGGACTGCAAGTATATTTCTGTTTTTCCGCTGCCGGTGACACCATAAAGAAGGAAAACCTCATGCCTTTCCTCTTCGATGGAAGCAAGAACTGGTGAAATCGCTGACTGTTGGTCATCTGTAAGGCTATGGGGCTTGGTTTTTTCAAAATTCCTGTTTTCATAAGGATCTCGGTAGACTTCGAGATCTTTTTCCTCCAGGACTCCCTTGTCTACCAGTGCCTTTACCGCAGATGCCGAAAAGCCAAGTTCAGATGTTATTTTTCTAAGTTCAATAGGATCGGGATTTTTAATAAAAAAATCCAGCAATTCCAACTGTTTGATAGCCCTGCCAGGTATTTTGCCGGCTTCTTCTTTTAAGATTTCAGGAGTATGGAGCGGAAACACATATCTGAGATGTTTCTTTCTCATTCGTTCCCGCACTTCATAAATGACTTCAACGAATCCATCCGAAGCAAGCTTTTGCAAAGTCGGGACCAGCCCTCCTTTGACAGCATCTTCCCAGCCTATTTCACCGTTGCCTTCAAAATGATGGCGTAAATTCACGGGCAGCTCCTCGACTGTTCTGTCCTGTGCCAATATTACCTTCTTATCGTATTTCGCTTTTAGCGCTGCAGGCAGCATCGCTTGGAACGCGGAAATTTTAAAGCTCAGCGTATTCTCCGTCAACCAATTACCAAGGCTTAATAGTTCCTCATTCAATACAGGCATCAAGTCCATTGGTTCATGGATTTCCCTAAGCCTGTCAAATTCGGAGCGGTCTTTCAAGCCTACGACAAAACCTTGAACCTTCCTAGGGCCAAAAGGGACTACCACCCTCATCCCTGGGACAATTGTATTAACCCACTTATCGGGAATCAAATAATCAAAAGGCTTGTCTGTTTGTTTTGCCGGGACATCCACTATTACACTTGCAATATTCATTTACCGGCCTCCCCCTGCCAGAGTTGAAGCTTCTGCAATGATCCGTTTGGCTACCTCCTGCTTCGTCATCAGCGGAAGGCTCTCGCTCGTTCCATCCTTTTTAAATAAAGAGACAATGTTTGTGTCCCCATGAAAGCCGGCACCTATGGTTTTTACATTATTAGCAACAATCATGTCGGCATTTTTTGATGAAAGCTTCTTCTTTGCATATTCTTCAAGATTCTCGGTTTCCGCGGCAAAACCAATCAGTACTTGGTGAGTCTTTCTTTTTCCTAGCTCCATGAGAATATCCTTCGTACGTTCCAGTTCGATAGCCTCATCTCCCTGTTGCTTCTTCACCTTTTGCTGGTGGGTAATCTTCGGCCGATAATCAGCAACTGCAGCAGACTTAATTACAAAATCCGTTTCATCAAAGCAGCGAAGGACGGCTTCATACATGTCCTGTGCGCTTTCGATGTGGATTACTTCCGCCCCTTTGGGAGGGGTCAGGGCAACCGGTCCTGTAACGAGGATAACGCGGGCACCTTCCCTGACAGCTTCTTCAGCAATCGCATATCCCATTTTGCCGCTTGAATCATTTGTAATGAAACGTACTGGATCAATTCGCTCACGCGTAGGCCCTGCGGTCACTAAAACGGTTTTCCCTTTTAATAAACCATGCTCTCCGCTAAAAAAAAGCTGTGCAAGTTCAACGATTTTCTCCGGTTCCTCAAGCCTTCCCTTCCCTACATAGCCGCAGGCAAGGTACCCTTCACCAGGCTCGATGAATCTATATCCAAAACTATATAAAATTTCAATATTCCGCTTTACAGCAGGATGCTCGTACATATGTACATTCATTGCAGGAGCTATCCATACGGGAGCTGTAGTAGCCAGCAGAATGGTCGTGACCATGTTATCCGCAATCCCGGCAGCCAATTTGCCAATTGTATTGGCTGTTGCCGGTGCGCAAATGACCAAATCAGGCCAATCTGCCAGATCGATATGTGCAATTACTGCCGAATCTTTTTCATCAAAGGTATCTGTATAAACATCATTCCGGGACAATGCCTGGAATGTAAGCGGCGTAACAAACTGCATTGCAGACTCGCTCATGACCACTTTTACATGAGCGCCTGCCTGGACCAGCTTTGATGTTAGAGCAGCTGCTTTATATACCGCAATTCCACCTGTCACACATAATAATACTTTCTTACCGTTTAACATTTGGTACTCCTCCGTCTCGTTTCAACCACTATCCTCATTATGAAGGAATGCTTTCAATTTTTCATCTATTGGGCATTAATGAGCCAAGCTCCAGTTTCGGGACCAAACATACTTATATTTTAATGGTATATTTCAATTTTCGAAAAAGAATTAGCTGAAGAAACAGTGTGATCAAAAGTACTGAATTTTTCTTAAGAATGCTGTCAAATGATCGATAAGCCATCCCAAAAAAAGGAACAAGCGCCCTGGGAACGGGCGCTTGTTAATAGTTCAATGTAGGTATTGAGTAATGTTTATTCCGCTGAATTGTCGGCCCTATTTACGACACGGTAGGAAAGTTCCCCTACGTAAATCTCCTCAAGTGCTTTGCCGACAAATTTGTGGGAAACATATTTATCAAGACGCAAGTCATCATTTTGCTGAAGAAAACGTGCGCGTTTTGCTGCAACAGACACGAGTGAGTATTTTGAATCAATTTTATTTAACAAGGAATCAATAGATGGATATAACAATTATTCCGCCTCCAATAATTTGATGTACCGCTCTTCAACACGTTCACGCCGGCAGTGTTCTGCTGTAACTATTGCCTTAATTCTGTCGGTAGCCAGCTCGACTCTATCATTTTCTACTACATAATCGTACAGGTGCATCATCTCAATTTCTTCCCTAGCCGTCAGCATCCTGTTATTAATCAGATCCTCGGATTCGGTTCCGCGAGTAACAATCCGATTCTTCAATTCAGTAAGACTTGGCGGCATCAAGAAAATGAACAAGCCTTCCGGAAACTTCTCCCGGACTTGCTTCGCACCTTTTACTTCAATTTCAAGAAAAACATCCTTGCCGGAATCCAGGGTTTCCCTGACGTAATCAACAGGTGTCCCGTAATAATTCCCGACATATTCAGCGTATTCAAGAAGTTTGCCCTGTGCAATCAGCTCTTCAAACTCTTCCCTCGATTTGAAAAAGTAATCCACACCATGGACTTCCCCTTCACGCGGCCTCCTTGTGGTCATTGAAATCGAATATTCAAATGAGGTGTCAGGCTGAGAAAAAATTTCCTTTCTCACAGTGCCTTTTCCTACTCCTGACGGCCCCGATAGTACAATCAGTAATCCTTTTTCCTGCATTGTGCGTACAACCTACCCTTCATCCAATATATCATCTCGGCCCGAAAGCCTGCCAGCAACTGTTTCCGGCTGGACCGCAGAAAGTATGACGTGGTCTGAGTCCATGACAATGACAGCCCTTGTCCGTCTCCCGTATGTGGCATCAATCAGGGAACCACGGTCGCGGGCATCCTGGATGATCCTTTTAATCGGTGCAGATTCGGGGCTGACAATCGAAATAATTCTATTGGCAGAAACAATATTCCCGAACCCGATATTAATCAATTTGATTTGCATGCCGATTCTCCAGTCATCAATAATATAGTTTCGCCCTCGAACAACTGTCCTAAACCCAGACTACTCTATATTCTGGACTTGTTCTTTTAATTTTTCAATCAGGCTTTTCAACTCGACGATCCGTTTAGCAATAGCAGAATCATTCGCTTTGGAGCCAATTGTGTTTGCTTCACGGTTCATCTCCTGGACAAGGAAATCCAGCTTCCTGCCAATAGCCTCTCCGCTATCAAGAATATGAAAAAACTGGCTGATGTGGCTATTAAGCCTGGCCAGCTCTTCATGAATATCCGATTTGTCCGCGAAAAGCGCAACCTCCGAAAGCAGTCTCGATTCATCTATTTCACTGCCCAAAAGCTCTTCCATACGTGCGGCAAGCCTGTCCCTGTACTGACCTGCAACTTGAGGGGCATATTGTTCCAGTTCCTTTACCAGCTTGTCACAACGGTTTAGATTCCCTGATAGATCAGCTTTTAGTGCAGCCCCTTCAGCCAAACGCATTTGTTTTAACAATATACCCGCCTCATCCGCTGCTGAGAGGATCAAGGTACCAAGTTCATCATCTCGTGATTCACGTTCTTCAATATGTATGATTTCTTCGCGGCCAAGAATGGCCTTAAAGGCATCAGCAGGATCAAATCCATACCTTTTTCCTGCTTCCGAAGCAAACTGAAAATATTGGTCAAGCAGTGCCCAATCAACTTGAAGCGCCTTTTCTTCACTGCCTGTACCTTCAACTGTGACCAAAATTTCTACCCGGCCCCGCTGAATGTGGCGGCCAACAGTTTTTTTCAGGCTGTCCTCCAATTTCATTAAATGGCGCGGCATACGGATGCTGTATTCACAAAAACGGTGGTTTACAGTTTTAATTTCCACATTTACAGCGAAATTCCCGGATTCTCTCTGGCTGCTCCCATACCCGGTCATACTTACAACCATAATTGCACCGCCTCTCAACTGCCAATTTCGTTAACAAAAGAAAAGGCAATAGAGCCTTCTCTACTACCTTTTGGATTATATCATACTCTATTTTGTTTTTCTTGCCAAAAATGTCCCCGCCAGTAAAAAAGTTGGGATTGCTGATAAGCCAAGTATTAAAAGCCAATCGCGCGCTTCAATCGGCAGCGTGTGGAATATAGGCTGGAAGGGTGGATAATAGATAACTACTAACATAAGAATCGCTGATGAGATGACAGCCCAGACAAGGTACATATTTCCGAAAGGATTTCGTGACAAAACCGATATTTCACTGCGGCAGTCGAACACATGGATCAATTGTGCCATCACGAGAGTGGCGAACGCAACGGTCTGTGCATATGCGAGCCGGTCAGGATTGTTTTTATAAACAACTATAAAGGCAATTAGAGTAATGAGTCCAATTAGGAACCCTCTTGAAACAACCTTCCAGCCGAGCCCCCTGGCAAAAACGCCTTCCTTAGGGCTTCTCGGTTTGCGCTTCATGACATTTTCCTCGGGCTGGTCAAGGCCAAGCGCCATTGCAGGCAGACCGTCTGTTACGAGATTCACCCATAGAATTTGGATTGGGACAAGCGGCAAAGGCAGTGCCATAATCATCGCAAACAGCATAACAAGTATTTCGCCAACATTCGATGCAAGGAGATAACGAATGAACTTACGGATGTTTTCATAAATGTTACGGCCTTCCTTGATTGCTGCTTTAATGGTCGCAAAATTATCATCAAGCAGGACGAGCGCGGACGCTTCCTTTGCTACATCGGTTCCGGATATCCCCATCGCTACTCCAATATCGGCTGCTTTGATTGCAGGTGCATCATTGACTCCATCCCCGGTCATCGCAACAATATGTCCCCTGTTCTGGAGGGCTTTAACTATTTTCAATTTATGCTCCGGTGACACCCTGGCAAAAACAGAAACATCCTCCACTACTTCTTCCAACTCATCTACAGTAAGGCCAGAAAGGGTATTCCCATCCATCACCTTGCTATTTCTTTCGAGGATTCCGAGCTGTGCCGCGATTGCCTTTGCTGTAATGACGTGGTCACCGGTAATCATTACTGTCTTTATTCCGGCTTCACGGCATTCACGAACAGCATCTTTTACCTCCGGCCTTGGAGGATCGATCATTCCCTGAATTCCTATGAAAATTAAATCCTTTTCGGCTTCTTGTTCACTGAGGATTACTCTGCCAGGTGTAATAGGTTTATAGGCAACCGCGATTGTCCTCAATGCCTGCGATGCTAAGGTTTCAACTGCCCCTAGCACGTCCGTCTTTCCCTTTCCTGCCATCGACTGGACACGGCCGTCGACTAGAATACCGCTGGATACTCCGACAAGTACGTCTGGCGCACCTTTTGTTACAATAAAAGACCTGCCCTGTTTATCCTTTACTGCAATACTCATCATCTTCCTGTTTGAATCAAAGGGGAATTCATTCAGAATTTGAAATTCTTCAAGCAATTTCTTTCTATCATATCCGGCCTTCATTGCACTGACAAGGAGCGCCCCTTCTGTCGGGTCGCCATCAAGAACGATTTCTTTTTCCCTGTAAACAAGATCCGAATGATTGCAGAGCATTCCGAACATAAGCATTTGCTGTAGCGGCTTTTCATGCTTAATATCAATAGGCTGACGGGTTTCAGCAAAAAATCGTCCCTCAGGTTGATAGCCTGTGCCATCCACCGTCCAAGTTCTGCCCCCGCTCCAAAGATGGGTCACCGTCATTTTGTTTTGTGTCATTGTCCCTGTCTTATCGGAGCAAATAACAGAAGCACAGCCAAGTGTTTCGACTGCAGGCAGCTTTCTAACTATCGCATTTGAGCGGATCATCTTTTGTACACCAAGCGACAGGGCGACCGTAACAATAGCAGGGAGACCTTCAGGAATCGCCGCAACTGCCAAGGAAACACCCGCCAGGAACATTTCATATAATTCATGCCCCTGCAAGACACCGATGCCAACGACAAGGACAGTTAGTAATAAAGCGACTGTTATTAGAATTCTTCCAAGCTGTTCCAACCTTCTTTGCAATGGGGTTTCCGCAGCCTCTGCATTTTGCAAAAGGTCTGCAATTTGCCCCATCGCTGTTTTCATGCCAGTCGCAATAACAGTTCCAACCCCGGTTCCTCTTGTAACCATAGTTCCCATAAAGGCAATGTTCTCCATATCTCCTAGGCCCGGGTTTGGAGTTGTTAAGACTCCATTATCCTTCGTCACCGGAACAGATTCACCGGTAAGCGCAGACTCTTCTATTTCAAGGCTTTTACAGTCAATGAGCCTTAAATCCGCTCCAATCCGGTCCCCGCTGGCAAATCGGACGATGTCGCCTGGCACAGCTTCCCGAGAAGGGATTTTTATCCATTTTCCATCCCGGAAAACCTGAATTTGAGGAGCAGACAATTCTTTTAATGCCTGCAGCGATTTTTCGGCCTTCCTCTCTTGAAAAAAGCCGAGGAAGCCGTTTATAATGACAATCGCAATAATCGCAATTGCATCGATGTATTCACCGAGCAGGCCGGATACCAGTGTTGCCGCCAAAAGGACAAGAACCATGAAATCCTTGAACTGACTCAGGAACAATATTATCGCAGATTGCTTTTCTCCTTCCTCAAGTTCATTAAAGCCATGTACCTCGACCCTCTTTTCCGCCTCTTGCATCGATAATCCAGACGAATAGTCAGTATTCAGTGCCTTTTCCACTTCACTTACATTCATTTCATGGAACTTCATCCGGCCATCTCACTTCCCCCTTTTCAATATCCGGAATGCCATTTCCAAAGGGCATTCTGCTCTCACGTAAGCTTATTCAGACTCGTCCAAAAAAATGCTAAAATAGATAAAAGCCAATAACCTGAGTTTTTTTTAGTTTTTGCGCTATAATTTAGTTAATCTCCAGAAAAGAAAGAGCAGGTATAAATCATGTCATTTGACGGTTTATTTACAAAAGCAATGGGCGGTGAACTCGGCACGGCAATTACCGGAGGCCGAATCAATAAAATCCACCAGCCCTTCAAAAATGAAATCATTATGGTCATCCGTGCTAACGGTGCCAACCATCGGCTCCTCCTGTCAGCCCATCCAAGCTATGCAAGGGTACAGCTGACTTCAGATACGTTTGATAACCCTTCCGAGCCTCCTATGTTTTGTATGCTGCTAAGGAAGCATATCGAAGGCCATATTCTTGAAAGTGTACATCAGGCTGGTAATGACAGGATTCTCGTTTTTGAAATTAAAGGACGAAACGAGATTGGTGATGTCAGCACCAAGCAGCTCATTGTCGAGATTATGGGTAAGCACAGCAATATCATTCTTGTCGATAAAGACCGAGGTGTCATTCTCGATTCAATTAAGCACGTTTCTTATGCAGTTAATACACACCGAGTCGTCCTTCCCGGCCAGGCTTACGTTTCTCCCCCAGCGCAGCATAAGCAAGACCCTTTTATTGCAACGGAGGATGATGTACTAAAGGCAATTGATTTTAACAGCGGGAAACTTGATCGCCAGCTTGTTGATGCTTTTTCCGGCGTCTCCCCGGTTTTTGCTAAAGAAGCGGTTTTTGCAAGCGGCTTAGCAAATAGGAGTACACTGCCAAAGGCGTTCATTTCCATGATTGGCAGGCTGAAGGATGGGGCCATTGAACCTTCTATTACCTACACAGCCAATAAAGAAGCCTTCTACCTGTTCCCGCTCCGCCATTTAAAGGGTGAGCACAGAGTGTTTGGATCGCTGAGCGAGATGCTTGATCGCTTTTATTTCGGAAAAGCTGAGCGTGATCGTGTCAAGCAACAGTCCGGCGGGCTCGAACGCTTCCTTGCCAACGAGAAAGAAAAGAATGAAAAGAAAATTGGCAAGCTGAAAGCTACGTTGAAGGATGCGGAACGTGCAGAGGAATTCCAGAAATTTGGGGAGCTTTTAACAGCAAATATGCACCTTGCCAAAAAAGGCATGAAGGAAATTGACGTATTGGATTATTATGATGAGAACGGTTCAATGATTACGATTCCTTTGGATCCGCTGAAAACCCCATCCGAAAACGCCCAGCGGTACTTTTCCAAATACCAAAAGGCAAAGAATTCAGTGCTTGTCGTTCTTGAGCAAATTAAGAAAGCTGAGGATGAAGTAATTTATTTTGATACTCTTATCCAGCAGCTTGACTCAGCATCGCCGAAGGATATCGAGGAAATGCGGGAGGAGCTTGCCGAGGGCGGCTATATTCGCCACCGGGCAAGAAAGAATGGGAAAAAACTACAAAACCTTAAGCCTGTCCTTGACAAATATGTAGCGGCTGATGGAACCGAAATACTTGTTGGCAAAAACAACAAACAAAATGACTACTTAACAACGAAGCATGCTGCCCGGGACGAAATCTGGCTGCATACAAAGGATATCCCTGGCTCACATGTGGTCATCCGCAGCAAAGAACCTTCGGACGAAACAATCCAAGAGGCCGCAATGCTGGGTGCTTATTTTTCAAAGGCACGGAATTCAAGCTCCGTACCTGTCGATTACACACGAGTCCGCCATGTAAAAAAACCAAGCGGCTCGAAGCCCGGGTTCGTTATATATGACAATCAAAGGACAGTATATGTCACACCAGATGAAGAGACTGTGCTATCCCTCAAGAAGAAATAATAAGCTGTCCCAAAAGGTTGTTGATTCACGACTTTTTTGGGACAGCTTTTGTTTTGTTTTTTTAGTTTTCTGCCTAAAAAGCTCAAGGAGAGATTGACGAGTTCAAGTCATTTCTCTGTTACAATGTCGTCAATTTGTACTCGCACCCCTTCAAGGCCTTTCTACATGCCAGTACCTTAATTTTTTCCACAACGGCTTATGAATGACATTTCGCTATCTCCGGAACCCTGAGTTGTCATTCATCTGCTTTATGAATGACATTTCACTGCCTCGGTAACCTTGAGTTGTGATTCATCCGCTTTTTGAATGACATTTCGCTGCCTCGGTAACCCTGTTTTGTCATTCATCGGCTATTTGAATGATATTTCGCTGCCTCGGTAACCTTGTTTTGTCATTCAAAGAACATATTTAATGGCCTTTTACTTACTTATGCCCTAATAAGCACCCGAACCCCTACTGTTCGCAAGGCGTCTAGGCGAAATAAAAAGAAGGCCAACCAACGACAGTGAATTGTCGCCAGCTGACCTCTCTTCTTCGTTAACTCAACCTAGCAAGGCTCCAGCTTGCGGGGTCTTGCTTCCATTCCAGAAGAGCCTCCATATCGGATCCGGAAATATATCCTTTCTCTTTTGCTGTTTCAATAAGGTCCGAGAAGCCGGTCAATGCGAGAGCTTTCAAATTCGCATTAGACAAAAGCTGCTTTCCTTTATCCAAACCATATGTAAAAATAGCAACGGCACCCAGCACTTCAGCACCTGCCTCACGCAATGCGTCAGCGGCAGTAATGACACTGCCCCCAGTTGAAATAAGATCTTCAACAATGACAACTTTTTGCCCACTCAGCACTTTACCTTCAATTTGATTGCCTTTTCCATGACCTTTGGCACTGCTGCGCACATAGCACATTGGCAAATCCAGTTTTGCACTAACCCATGCAGCATGCGGAATACCTGCAGTCGCAGTACCGGCAATGACCTCAACTTCAGGAAAATGTTCGCGTATTAACTCACCAAGGCCACTGGCAATTTCCCTCCGAACCTCAGGATAAGACATGGTCAGCCGGTTGTCACAATAAATGGGCGAACGCATTCCAGAAGACCATGTATACGGGTTCTGAGGACTTAACGAAACCGCACTGATTTCCAATAATAGTTCTGCAATTCTCTTACTCATACAATCGCTCCTTTCCAGGCTTCAAGCCAGGTTTGATAGGCCTTGTAAGGATTTTCAGCCCTTGTGATCGGCCTTCCTACAACAATGGCCGAAATTTGGTTGGACCGGGCAAATTCCGGTGTCGCAACCCGCTTTTGATCCTGTACTTCATCAGAAGAAAGGCGGATACCTGGTGTTACCGTTAAAAAGTCTTTACCAAGCATTTTCCTTATTCCAGCTGCTTCCCAGGCAGAACAGACAACACCGTCTAGGCCAGATTGCTTTGCCAAATTTGCATAATGCTGAACTGACTCTTCCAAGCTAACCGGAATCAGCTGCTGATTTCGCATGTTTTCTTCGGTAGTGCTTGTCAGCTGCGTGACAGCGATGCAGGCAGGCCGAGCTTCGCCTGCTGGTGTCCCAGCCTCCAATCCTTCCAAAGCCGCTTCCATCATTTCCATGCCCCCTGCAGCATGGACATTGACCAGGTTACAGCCAAGCCCGCCAAGTACCTTCATTGAACTTTTAACCGTATTAGGGATGTCATGAAGCTTCAAATCGAGGAAAATTCTATGTCCCAATTCTTTCATCCTATAAACAACTGCGGGGCCTTCCTTATAAAAAAGCTCCATTCCAACCTTTAAGAAAAGCTCATCTTCCGGGAAGTTTTCCAGGAATTCCTCCACTTCCTTTATCCCTGCAAAATCAAGCGCGAGAATTAACGGGTTGTCTTGCATGATTCCAGCTCCTTCCCCTGCATTCGGAAATGTGTTCAAATCCCAATTCATGCAGTAGTTCTGGCAATTTTTCAATTATAGTAGGACAGACATAAGGATCTACAAAATTGGCAGTTCCAACCGCCACTGCACTCGCTCCTGCATAAAAGAACTCAATTACATCCTCCGCGGAAGAGATTCCTCCCATTCCGATAATTGGAAGACTCGTTTTCTGGCTTACTTCATAAATCATTCTGAGTGCTACCGGCTTGATTGCCGGTCCCGACAGACCGCCTGTAACATTGGCGAGAATCGGCTTGCCTGACCTCAAGTCAATCCGTGTCCCAAGCAATGTATTAATCATTGTCAGACCATCCGCGCCGCCTGCCTCTGCAGCAAGGGCAATTTCCACAATGTTTGTTACATTGGGTGAAAGTTTCACATAAACTGGCACCTCAGAAACATCTTTTACCTTCCGAGTCAGGTTTTTTAAGACATCAGCATCTAAACCAAAGGCAATCCCGCCTTCCTTTACATTCGGGCAGGATACATTCAATTCAAGTGCCCGTACGTTGCCAGCCATTGAAATCTTGCTTGCAACATTAACATAATCATCTTCCGTAGAGCCTGCTACGTTGGCAATGACTGGAACATCAAACTGTTCAAGGAAAGGAAGCTCTTCCGCAATGATTTTCTCCACACCTGGATTTTGCAGACCAATCGCATTAAGCATTCCCATCGGAGTCTCAGCTACCCGCGGGGTGGGATTTCCGAACCGCGGTTCAGAAGTCGCTGCCTTTATCATAATCCCTCCAAGGATATTCAAGTCATAAAGCTGACTGTACTCACGTCCGAAGCCAAAGCAGCCTGAAGCAGGCATAATTGGATTTTTCAACTGGAGTCCCGGCAGCTTGATATCAAGCATACTCATAGTACAACCTCCCCTGCCCGGAATACCGGCCCATCACTGCATACTTTTTTATAGGAAGTGCCCGAAACATCATCTGGTACCCGGCAGACGCAGGCAAAGCATGCGCCAATTCCGCAGCCCATTCTTTCTTCAAGAGAAAGAAATACCTTTTTCTCGGGATACCGTTCCTCCAATGCCCTCAGCATCGGAACTGGGCCACAGGCATACAACGTATCAAACTCGAGCTGTTTCTTTGAAATCAGGTCGGTAACAAAGCCCTTTTCCCCGTAAGTGCCATCGGCTGTAGTAATATAGGTTTCTCCGAGACTAGCAAACTCTTTCTCATAAAAAACAGCATTGCCAGTTTGAAAGCCCAGTACATGTATTACTTTAACACCCCTGGCAACGAGCTGCCGTGAAAGCTCATAAAGAGGCGGGACACCAATTCCTCCTCCAACCAACAGCGCCGTGCTGCCTGAAGGCGCCTCGGCAACTGGGAATCCGTTACCTAGAGGGCCAAGCACATCGATTTCCAGGCCGGGGGAAGCTTCGGAAAGCTGAATGGTACCCTGGCCTGATTTCCTGAAAATCAAGGTGAGTTCTTCTTTTTCATCATTTACTGAAGCGATACTGATTGGCCTCCGCAAGAGGGGGCCATAAGCGCCGCCAGTCTTGATATGGATAAACTGGCCAGGCAGCGCAGAACCAGCCAGCCTTGCTTTTATTTTCATCCGGAAAATAGAATCGGCGATTTCTTCTTTGTCTACAACCTTGCAAATCTCTTTTGTTATCAAACCAGCACCTCCGTCTTGCTGGAGGAAATCACTTCTGCAGAAAAGTTCATTGATTGAATTACCCCCAGGATTGCTTCAGCTGTATCCAATGAAGTCAGGCAAGGAATACCATTTTCAACTGCTTCTCGCCTGATTCTAAAACCGTCCCTCTCCGGCTGCTTCCCTCTTGTCAGGGTATTGACGATAAACTGAACTTCACCCTTTTGAATAATGTCGACAAGTGTAGGGCCTTCGGAACCAATTTTTCCAACTACTTCGACCGGAACCCCCATGCCGGCAATTGCAGCTGCTGTCCCGCTCGTTGCCATGACACGGTAGCCTTCAGCGGCAAACCTCTTAGCAAGCTTGGAAGCTTCCTGCTTATCCTTATCGGCAACAGTCATAAGGACCGTCCCGAACTTCTTTATTGAGATGCCTGAGGCAACAAGTCCCTTATAGAGCGCCTTTTCCAGGGTGAAATCCTTGCCCATTACCTCGCCGGTCGATTTCATTTCTGGTCCAAGAGTTATATCGACTCTCCTTAATTTTGCAAAAGAAAACACTGGAACCTTTACATATACTTCCTTCGGCTCCTCAATTAAGCCGCTAGTGAAGCCCTGTTCCCGTAACGAGATACCAAGCATTGCCTTCGTCGCCATTTTAGCCATAGGCACGCCTGTAATTTTGCTTAGGAAAGGAACTGTTCTGCTTGAACGCGGATTTACTTCAAGAACAAAGACACCGTGATCAGAGAGGACAAACTGGATATTCAATAGCCCAACGATGTTGAGGCCTCGTGCAAGCCGCTCAGTATAATCGGCAAGCACTCGCTTGTTTTCCTCAGTCAGCGATTGAGGCGGGTAAACAGCAATTGAATCGCCAGAATGGACGCCAGCCCGTTCGATGTGCTCCATGATGCCCGGAATCACCACATCGAACCCGTCCGATATGGCATCAACCTCAATTTCCTTTCCTGTGATATAACGGTCGATCAGGACAGGGTGGCCTGTGTTGATTTTCACAGCATTCTCCATGTAATGGATGAGCTCGTCTTCACGGTCAACAATCTCCATCGCCCTGCCTCCAAGTACATACGAAGGCCTTACGAGCACCGGATAGCCGATCTCCTCCGCTATATCAACCGCTTCTTCAACAGACAAAGCTGTTTTCCCAAGCGGCATTGGAATACCATGTTCGAGCAGCGCCTGCTCGAATTTATCGCGGTCTTCAGCACGGTCCAAATCCTCAAGCGACGTGCCCAAGAGCCGGACGCCACGCTCTGCCAAGCCTGAAGCGAGGTTGATTGCCGTCTGGCCGCCAAATTGGACCACAACGCCAATTGGATTCTCGAGTTCAATGATATGCATCACATCCTCGATGGTCAGCGGTTCAAAATAAAGCTTGTCGGAAATGCTGAAATCTGTTGAAACAGTTTCCGGATTGCTGTTGATGATAATTGCCTCATAGCCAGCTTCGCGGATTGCCTTGACAGAATGGACTGTCGCATAATCAAATTCGATTCCCTGGCCAATCCGGATTGGCCCTGATCCAAGTACAACAACACTTTTCCGGCCGCTTCTTACGGATTCATTTTCTTCTTCATACGTCCCATAGAGATAAGGTGTTTGTGATTCGAACTCTGATGCACATGTATCAACCATCTTATACACTGGGATAATTCCATTTTGCTTCCGCCAAACAGTTACTTCGCTCACAGGACATGCCCATGCTTTGGCGATTGCCATGTCAGTAAACCCGCGCTTTTTGGCTTCGCGGCAGGCCTGCACATCGAATCGGCTTTCTGTTAACTCTTTTTCAATCTGAATTATTCCTTTAAACTTATGAAGGAAAAACAGGTCAATCTTACTCCAATCATGAATCGTTTCTATCGTGACACCTCGCCTTAACGCTTCAGAAATATAGAAGAGCCTTTCATCGCCAGCTTTACGGATCCGCTTTTCGATGATTTCATCTGAAATTCCTTGAGCATCAGGGAGCTCGAAATGATGAACATTTACTTCAAGGGAGCGAATCGCCTTTAACAGTGATTCTTCAAACGTCCGTCCGATTGCCATTACTTCTCCGGTCGCCTTCATTTGCGTCCCAAGGACCCGGTTGCCTGTTTCAAATTTGTCAAATGGCCATCTTGGTATTTTCGTAACAATATAGTCAAGGGCCGGCTCGAAACTTGCATATGTCTTTCCGGTGACAGGGTTCATCATCTCATCAAGCGTAAGACCCACAGCGATTTTAGCGGCAAGCTTCGCAATCGGGTAGCCGGTTGCTTTCGAGGCTAGTGCGGATGAGCGGCTAACCCTTGGATTCACTTCAATAATGTAATAATTGAAGCTTTCGGGATCAAGAGCGAGCTGAACATTGCAGCCGCCCTCAATTCCAAGCGCCCTGATTACCTTTAACGATACATTTCTTAATAGCTGATATTCTCTGTCACTCAGCGTCTGGCTTGGGGCGACGACAATTGAATCACCAGTATGAATACCCACTGGATCGATATTTTCCATGTTACATACAACGATGGCTGTATCATTTGCGTCCCGCATAACCTCATATTCGATTTCCTTGTAGCCGGCGATGCTTTTTTCAAGGAGGCATTGGCTGACGGGACTATGTTTCAGCCCGCCTGTAACGATTTCTTCAAGCTCTTCATCATTCGAACAGATTCCGCCGCCAGTTCCACCAAGCGTAAACGCCGGGCGTACAATAATAGGAAAACCGATTGTTTCAACGAAGGCCTTTGCCTCCGCCAATGTATGGACGATTGCACTTTCAGGAACTGGTTCACCCAGCTCGTTCATTAAATTCCGGAACAATTCTCTATCTTCCGCCTTTTCAATTGCATCAAGCTTGGTCCCAAGGATTTCTGTTCCGCATTCTGCCAGGACACCGGATTTGGCTAGTTCTACAGCGAGGTTCAGCCCTGTCTGCCCTCCTAAAGTTGCAACGAGTGCATCCGGTCGTTCCTTCCTAATGATTCTCGACACAAACTCCAATGTCAGTGGCTCGATGTACACCTTGTCAGCAATTTCCGTATCGGTCATAATCGTTGCTGGGTTTGAGTTGACAAGGATAACCTTGTAGCCTTCTTCCTTAAGGGCAAGACAAGCTTGTGTGCCCGCATAGTCGAATTCCGCGGCCTGGCCGATAATGATTGGGCCAGAACCGATAACCATGATTGTATTAATATCTCTACGCTTTGGCATATCGCTGTTCCTCCCTTGTATGTATCTCAATGATTTCCATGAATTGGTCAAATAGTGCGTTTGCATCTTCAGGCCCCGGTGATGCTTCCGGATGGTATTGTACGGTAAAGGCAGGTAAAGTCTTATGCCGCAGGCCTTCAATACTGCCGTCGTTTAATGCGATATGAGTGATTTCCAGCTCTGTATGAGTAAGAGATCCCTCTTTCACGGCATAGCCATGGTTTTGTGAAGTAATTGAAATTTTTCCAGTTGAAAGCTCTTTTACAGGATGGTTGGAGCCTCTGTGGCCAAAAGGCATTTTTTCTGTGTCGGCTCCACAGGCAAGAGCAAACAGCTGATGGCCCAGGCAAATACCGAAAACCGGAACCTTGCCTAGAACGCCTTTCAGCATCTGAATGGCTTCTGGTACATCCTTCGGGTCTCCCGGTCCATTTGAAAGCATGATGCCATCCGGTCTCATTTGAAGTATTTCCTCTGCCGTCATATTATAAGGAACGACAGTCACATCACAGCCTCGCTGATTCAGTTCCCTCAAGATGCCATGCTTCATTCCAAAATCGACGAGAACAACCCTGTTTCCCCGTCCTGGGCTCGGATATGGATTTTTCGTAGAAACTTCTTTAACCTGGTCGGTTGGAATCTGCTCATTCCTTAACTCGGCTGTAACTTTACCAGGGTCTGAATCCACCCCGCAAATTGCTCCTTTCATTGTGCCGTGTTCGCGGATTGCCCTTGTAAGCCTGCGTGTATCGATTCCTTTCAGCCCGGGAATCTTTTTCATCTTCAAGTATTCATTCAAAGTCATTTCATTCCGCCAATTAGAGGGAAAATCGGCGGTTTCCTTTACAATTAGCGCGCTAATTGACGGATTGATCGATTCGAAATCATCGCGGTTTATTCCGTAGTTGCCTATAAGCGGGTACGTCAGGACAACTAGCTGCCTGCAATAGCTGGGATCAGAGAGTATTTCCTGATAGCCTGTCATACCGGTGTTGAAGACAACTTCTCCTTTTGCCTCAGAAAGGTCACCAAATGCTTCGCCTATAAAAATGCTGCCATCCTCCAATATTAGTTGGCGTTTCATGCTTCAACACGCTCCTCTTCATAAGCAATCTTTCCAGCTGCAACGGTCAGAACCGGCCACCCCTTGCAAGTCCATCCTGTAAATGGTGTATTTTTTCCTTTTGATAAAAAGTCAAGCGGATTGATTTTGCGTATTTCGTTCAAGTCGAGCAAGACGATATCGGCAGGAGCCCCTTCTTCCAGCCTTCCATAGGCCAGTCCAAACGATTGGGCAGGCTTGATTGTCATGTAATCTATTAATTCTTTTAGGGACATGATTCCTTTTTCAACATAATTGCTGTACAAGAGCGGAAATGCCGTTTCCAGCCCGGTTATGCCGAACGGGGCACTCTCCATTCCCTTAGCTTTTTCGTCTTGAGTATGCGGGGCATGGTCGGTCGCAATAAAATCAATTGTTCCATCCTGCAGCCCTTCTATTAATGCCTTCCGATCTTGTTTATCCCGTAGCGGAGGGTTCATTTTAAAATTCGTATCCTGTCCGGGAATATCATCCTGACTCAATAGTAAATGATGGGGTGTAACCTCGGCAGTGACTTTAATCCCTGCACGCTTCGCATCGCGGACAACACGGACGGATTCTTTTGTGCTAATATGGCAAACATGGTAGTGGCATCCTGCAGCCTCGGCAAGCAGTATATCCCTGGCGATATGGACGCTCTCACACACAGACGGAATTCCCCTTAACCCGTGCTTGCTAGCAAAAGAACCCTCATGAACTGAGCCTTGATTAATCAATGTCTCTTCTTCGCAATGGGCAACAACCGGCATATCAAGTTTAGCGGCACGCTTCATTGCTTCTAGCATCATCGCCGCTGACTGGACACCAACACCATCGTCAGTAAAGGCAAATGCACCAGCTTCCTTTAGCCCTGCGAAATCGGTCAATTCCTCTCCTTGCTCGCCAATTGTAATGGATACATATGGAAGGACTCTCACAGAGGCTGTTTCTGATATCCTGCCCTGCAGCCACTCCATCTGCTCCTTTGTATCAGGGACAGGCTTTGTATTCGGCATCGCCGCAATCGTTGTGAATCCACCTTTTGCAGCAGCCTTTGTTCCTGTCTCTATTGTTTCCTTCCTCTCGCCCCCAGGCTCCCTTAGATGAACATGCAGGTCAATAAACCCTGGAGCTGCAACAAGCCCGTTCCCATAGATTATCCGGTCTGCTTGTAGTTCGAGATTTTTTCCAATACATGCGATGATTCCATTTTCTATGTACATATCCTTTTGTTCATGTTTGTCCTCACAGTACAGTTGCACGTCTTTTATTAAAAGTTTCATATTGTCTGCCTCCTTATTTATGGAAAGGGGCGGAGCTTCGCCAATCCAAACTGCTAAACTGGTAATTTAGTAGTAATAATATTTCTAGTCCAGACCATTGTATGGTCTTGCTCCGCTCCACCGCCTGATTTTGCTTGTTACTGCTGATACTCAGTTTCTTACCATAAAAGGGTATGTAGAATAGACTCGTGATAGATTCGTTGATTCAAGCGCCCTTTTTAGGACAGCCATCCGAACATACACACCATTTTCCATTTGCTTAAAAATCCTCGAACGGCTGCTTTCAACAAGGCTGCCAGCAATTTCAACATCCCTGTTCACTGGTGCCGGGTGCATGATGATTGACCCAGGTTTCATAGATGCTTCCCGTTCAAGTGTCAGACCAAATTGTTGATGATAGTTCTCGGGATGGCTGCTCCTAGACTCATGGCGTTCATGCTGAATACGCAGCAGCATGACAACATCAGAGCTTCTTACAGCTTTATCGACAGATTCGTATGGTAGCGTTCGTTCAAACCATTCCTCAGGCCCGGAGAAAACAACCTTCGCACCAAGTCTGGTCAACGCTTGGGTATTTGAATGGGCTACCCTGCTATGGCGAATGTCGCCAATGATAGCAATCTTCAAGCCTTTGAATCTGCCAAATTCCTGCTGTATGGTCATTAAATCAAGCAGTGATTGAGTGGGATGATCACCACATCCATCACCTGCATTTAGAATTGGAATATGGACTCCCCTTAATTCCTGATAAAAGCGGTCTGAGGGATGACGTATGACCAATGCATTCACCCCAATTGCCTCCAGCGTCTTGGCAGTATCATAGAGGCTCTCGCCTTTTAGCGCACTTGATGTATGGGCTTCGAATGAGATGATTTCCATGCCAAGTTTCCTTTCGGCCATCTCAAAGCTGCATTTGGTCCTTGTGCTCGGTTCAAAAAACAGGTTAGAAACGTACATCTTCTTGGAGGGGCTCCATTCCGCCCCTTTCGCAAACTCCCCGGCATCCTTCAACAATCCGAGTATCTCAGTCAATTCCAGTTCGTCTAATGTCAGTAAATGCATAGCGGAATCCCCTTTCGATTTTAAAAAATACGCCCAGGCTAAGGGCCAGGGCGCATCTAAGTATGCTGCATTCAAGATGGTCTTCCCGAATGTAGCTCTGCACCCTTACTTGCCTCTCTGGGCCTGTTTAAAAGGTGTAATATTAGGCTGTTTTTTCGTCATCATTTACTTCAAACATATTCTCCTGTGCAGACTCCCTGCCTGGAAGGACCAGGTTCAGCACGATTCCAAGAATTGCTGCCAGAGCCATGCCCTGGATTTCAAATCTGTCAGTAACCTTTATGAACGCTCCTCCGATACCGACTACAAGGATGACCGAGGAGATGGCAAGATTACGATTGTTTCCAAAATCGATTTTACTGTCAACTAGCATCCTCAAGCCTGAAGAGGCAATGATTCCGAACAAGAGGATGGATACGCCTCCCATTACAGCAGGTGGGATTGAACCGATCAACGCTGTGATTGTTCCAATAAATCCGAAAATTATTGCCGCAATGGCGGCTCCAGCGATGACATAGACACTATAAACCTTTGTAATGGCCAGAACACCAATATTTTCACCATAAGTGGTCTTTGGCGGCCCGCCAATCAGTGCAGAAATCATTGTTGCTACCCCGTCTCCGAGGATGGAGCGGTGCAGGCCTGGCTCTTTAATATAGTCACGGCCAACGACTTTGCTGAGGACAAGCTGATGGCCAATATGCTCGGACAATGTGACAACTGCGACCGGCACCATCAATAGGACAAGGTCAAGTGTGATATTAATATCGTAGTGAACGAAAGGAATGATAAACTCTGGCATTTCAAAGATTTTTGCCTCTATCACTTTTGAAAAATCAACAATACCTACAGCCAGCGAGTAAAGATAGCCAACCACGATGCCTGCGAGAATTGGGATGATACTCAGCATCCCTCTGGTGAAAACAGAGAATATGATGGTGGATGCAAGGGTTATGAGTGCTGCCGAGAAATGAATCAAGCTATAATGCTCAGGGCCGTTTGTTGTATTCATAGCCATGCCTACCGCTGTTCCAGCGAGTGAAAGTCCAATTACGATGATGACGGGGCCTACAACGATTGGAGGCAGAATATTCATTATCCAGCGGTGGCCAGCTTTTTTAATAATAAGAGCGACAATTCCATAAACCAAACCTGCCATAAAGCTTCCAATCATTGCGCCGCCGGGGCCATCAGTCGCTTTTGCGGCCAAAATCGGATAAATAAATGCAAAGGAAGATCCTAGGTAAGCTGGTACTTGCCATTTGGTAATCGCCATGAAGGCTAGAGTTCCCAGGCCGCTTGAGATTAGCGCAATCGCGGGGCTCAAATCGACCAGGAACGGTACAAGAATGGTCGCGCCAAACATCGCAAACAGGTGCTGAAGGCTCAAGGTAATTAACTGGATAATGTTTGGTTTTTCATTTACGTCTAGAACTGGTTTGTTATGCATGAGTCTCCCCCAATAATTTTTATTGCGCCATTTTCGCGCTTTTCTCTTTTACAAAGACTGCGTTAATCAATTCAATTGATTTCACTTTACAAAAAAACCTCCCTGCAGCAGAATGTGCAAGGAGGTTGAATGCAGCAGAACACCGAAGTATCCTGTATCGGACAGGGCATAATCAGCCCTGCTATCCTGCATTTCCCCCTTGGCAGACTCTCTGGACTGCAATTAAAAGGGATATTCTGTTTTTAATTTTACTCGTAAATGCTTACCTGGTCACTGCCATCAAGTTCAGACAGTTCAACCACGATTCTTTCTGAGCTGGAGGTCGGGATGTTTTTGCCAACATAATCGGCCCTGATTGGAAGTTCACGATGTCCACGGTCAACGAGGACGGCCAGCTGGATTTGTGCAGGACGGCCAAGGTCCATGATTGCATCCATTCCTGCGCGGACTGTCCTTCCTGTATATAGGACATCATCAATCATAATAACCTTCTTGTCAGTTACACCCGCCGGGATATCCGAACCCTTAACAAGCGGTTCACTATCTTCGGTTTTTTTAGTTAAATCATCGCGGTACAAGGTGATGTCAAGTTCCCCGGTCGCAATGTCTTTTCCCTCAATCTGCTGGATTTTCTCAGCAAGTCTTTCTGCAAGATAGACGCCTCTTGTTCTGATACCAACAAGAATACAATCCTCAATGCCTTTATTCTTTTCGATGATTTGATGGGCTATCCGGGTCAATGCCCTTCGGATTGCCTGTTCATCTAAAACAACTGCTTTTTGTCCCATATAACTTCCATCCTTCTGGTGAAGAAATAATTAGAAAAGCGCAAGCCTTATATTAAAACAAAAACCTCCCAGCAGCTGTGGGAGGTTGGAAATTCCATAGAAGAGTACACCCATTGGGCGCTCAACATGTCCGTTTCCTTCTCAGCCTCACAGGACCGCTCTTAAAGGGCTTATTAAACTATAGCTATAGTACTTCAATGTAAGGTGATTGTCAATTCTTTTTGCGCAATTCGTCTAGGAGTTTGTCGAAATATGTCGGGAGAGGTGCTTCAAATTCAAGATACTCACCGGTACGAGGATGCTTAAATCCAAGTATTCCCGCATGCAATGCCTGCCCGCCTAGATCGAGGGTTTTCTTAGGTCCGTATTTCGGATCACCAACAAGCGGATACCCAATATATTTCATATGGACGCGTATTTGATGGGTCCTTCCCGTTTCCAGCTGACATTCAATAAATGTGAAATCTTCAAGCCTCTCGAGAACATGGAAATGTGTCACAGCATGTTTCCCGCCATCAACGACAGTCATGCTTTGCCTGTCCCTGGTATCCCTCCCAAGCGGAGCGTCAACCGTCCCATAGTCGTGCGGTATGGTGCCGTGGACAATTGCTTTATATTTCCTGGTAACTGTTTTTTCAACAAGCTGATTCACCAGGCTTTCATGAGCCATGTCGTTTTTTGCCACCATTAGAAGCCCTGACGTATCCTTATCAATCCTGTGGACGATACCAGGCCTAAGAACCCCATTAATGCCCGACAAATCCTTGCAATGATGCATTAACCCGTTGACAAGCGTCCCTGTCAAATGTCCTGGCGCAGGATGGACGACCATTCCTTTAGGCTTGTTTACAACAAGAACATCACTATCTTCGAAATAAATATCAAAATCCATAGGTTCCGGCACTACATCAAGTGCTTCCGGATCCGGGACCGTTACTTCAATCACGTCATTCAGCGCGCATTTGTAATTTGTTTTGACAGGCTTTTGATTGACAAGTACGTTGCCTTCTTTAATCCAGGCCTGTACCTGGGTCCTTGACCATTCTTCATTAAGGGATGCAACTACCTTATCAATCCTGTCACCCTTCTCTTTATCAAGAATGGTGTGTTCCATCTTTTCCATACGATTTCTCCTTCTTCATTTCCCGTTCTTCTTTTATCATTTGTATCATCAATAGAAATACTCCAATAACAAGTGCGGAATCCGCGATGTTGAATACTGGGAAATTGTAGTTAAATATGAATGTGTGGATGAAATCGACTACTTCCTGCCGGTGAACACGATCGATAAAGTTGCCAATCGCCCCTCCCAGCATAAAACCCAGAGAAACACCTAGCAGAGTCTTGCCCTTAGTCTCTTTCTGGATGTAATACACGATTCCAATGATAACAATGACGGTTATTACATAAAACAGCCACATCTGCCCCTGCAAAATGCCCCAAGCAGCACCCTTGTTTCGGTGTGACGTTATATAAAGGAAATCATTTATAACCGGAATGCTATCTCCTATATTCATATATTTCACAATCAGCCATTTCGTAATTTGGTCCAGCAGGATAATAAAAGCCGCAATTAAGTAATAAAGCACCAAATAAACCCTCCACATCTTCTCGATGACTTCTAATGCATTTTAGCACAAACATGCAATGCTGCACAAAAATAATAGGATTTTCTAATAGGTACTTATTAAATTCGAGAAAACATGACCCTTTTTAGCAAATAATGTTGTCGAACAGTTCTTTATAAAAAGTTGAAACGAAATTTGATTCCTCTTCGACTATTGTGTTGTGTCAAACAAATTCACTTAATTGGGGGTCATCAAAATGGCAGTACGGTTTCACGTTTCAAAGGGGTTAATAGTATGGGGAGTAATATTGGCGCTGGTTGTTTCTATGTTTGCAGTTCCATTCACCAAGAAGGCGGAGGCATCCGTATCCTGGGGTCAGGAAGTTACCGAAGTTGCGAAACGGTATATCGGAACACCATATAAATGGGGCGGTACAACACCTAAAGGCTTTGATGCTTCAGGCTACACTCAATTCGTTTATAAAAAGTCTGCTGCAAAAATCAGTCTGCCTCGTACTTCAAAAGATCAATATAAGATTGGCAAAGCTGTAGCGAAGAAAAATCTTAAAGAAGGCGATCTTGTATTTTTCAACACGGATGGCAAAGGCGTATCATTTGTTGGTATCTATCTAGGCAAAAACAAATTCATCGCCGTTACTGTAAGCAAAGGAGTTTCTATTCAATCCATGGATTCGAAGTATTGGAAGGACCGCTATGTTGGGGCAAAGAGAGTCTTAAAGCAATAACCTTAATACACTATGAACGGATTTAAAGGTTTGGTCCGATAGTTCGCCCCTATTGGCCATAACCTTTTAAATCGGAGCCTTGTCCTGTAGCCCATTCCTATAGGGCAAGGTTTCTATTATATAAATAGTTTCTTTATTAGAAATACAAGGACCTTAGAAATTTTGATAATAATGAAAAGACGTATGCCAATTCATACGTCTTTTCTTGTGTGTTTTAATTAGAATGCACCCAAAATCAGAATCCTTTTTGGTACATTGAGGCTTTTTTCCAAGGTTTACTCTTGTGAACCTTCGTTTGAGTAGGATTCCTTTACAACACTAGCGCAACGCGGGCATAGTGTAGGATGATCAGGATCCTCGCCAACCTCTGGGGTAACAACCCAGCAGCGTTCACAAGTTTCGCCTTCAGCTTTTGTTACAACTAGTGCGGCATGCTCAAGCTTGATTGCATTCTCAGGCGCTTGGTCATACGTACCTGCAACTTCGAATCCGGATACAATAAACAGCTGTTTAACATCCTCATCAATCGAGTCGAGCAAAGCCTGGCTTTTTTCATTAACATATAAAGTCACCTTCGCAGTCAGGGACTTGCCGATGACTTTTTCATTACGCGCTTCTTCCAATGCTTTTAAAACATCGTCACGAAGCTTCATGAATGAAGTCCACTTCTCTTCAAGTTTTTCTCCATTAGCCATATCTTTGTGTTCCGGCATATCTGTCAACTGTACGCTTTCTTCCTCGACACCAGGGATAAAGTTCCATACTTCATCGGCAGTATGCGAAAGAATTGGCGATACAAGCTTAGTCAACGA
Source organism: Bacillus sp. FJAT-18017 (assembly GCF_001278805.1). Lineage (GTDB taxonomy): Bacteria > Bacillota > Bacilli > Bacillales > Cytobacillaceae > Bacillus_D. The sequence goes on from NZ_CP012602.1 coordinate 3,342,952, forward strand.
AACAAGCGACTCATACAGGACAGTCTGGATAGCCCGGCGTTCCTTATTGTCAACCGCTTCAATGTAGAGAACATCTTTGGCAAAATCGAGATAGAATGCACTTAAATCCAGTGTACAGAAATTATTTACTGCATGGTAGATGACAGAATACTCATATCGTTCATAAGAATCCCTTACCTGTTTAATTAGCTTGTTCAGCTTAACGAGCATGAACTGGTCAACCTCACGCAATTCTTCATACGGTACCGAATCTGTTGCGGGATTGAAATCAGCAAGGTTTCCGAGCAAGAATCTGAACGTATTCCGGATTTTGCGATAAACCTCTGATACCTGTTTCAGGATGGCATCGGATACACGGACATCCGACTGGTAGTCTACTGATGATACCCACAGGCGGAGAATGTCTGCACCCATCTGGTCCATTACCTTTGCTGGCACCACTACATTACCCAGTGACTTACTCATTTTCCTGCCTTCACCATCAAGGGTAAAGCCATGGCTAAGCACTCCCTTATATGGAGCCCTTCCTGTCACTGCTACTGCAGTTGATAAAGAAGAGTTAAACCAGCCGCGATATTGGTCAGAGCCTTCCAGGTAGAGGTCTGCAGGGCGCTGCAGGTCTTCTCTCTCTTCCAGTACTGCCTGGTGGGAAGAGCCGGAATCAAACCAGACATCCATGATATCCGATTCTTTCGTGAACTTGCCATTTGGCGATGCAGGGTGTGTAAACCCTTCTGGAAGCAGATCGTTTGCTTCTCTTTCAAACCAAATATTTGAGCCATATTCACGGAACAAGTTTGAAACATGTTCAATCGTTTCATCTGTGATGATTGGCTCGCCGTTTTCACCATAGAACACCGGGATTGGCACACCCCAGACACGCTGGCGGGAAATACACCAGTCACCACGATCACGTACCATATTGAACAGGCGGGTTTCACCCCAAGCCGGCACCCATTTCGTTTCCTTGATTGCTTCAAGCAAATCATCACGGAAATCCTTGATGGAGGCAAACCATTGGGCTGTTGCCCGGAAAATAACCGGCTTTTTCGTTCTCCAGTCATGTGGATAAGAGTGAGTGATGAATGAAAGTTTAAGCAGGGCGCCTGATTCTTTAAGAGCCTCTGTAATTGGCTTATTAGCTGTGTCATAAAATAGACCTTCGAAGCCTTCAGCTTCTTTTGTCATAACACCTTTATCGTCAACAGGGCTTAGGACATCGAGGCCATATTTCTGGCCGACCTGGAAGTCGTCTTCCCCGTGGCCAGGAGCTGTATGGACACACCCGGTACCAGCATCTGTCGTTACATGCTCCCCAAGCATTACCAACGAATCACGTCCGTAAAGCGGGTGGGCAGCGACAACATATTCAAGGTCGCTTCCTTTAACCTTCTTGGTCACTTCCCATGATTCCCAGCCAATTTCTGCCGCAACTGATTCGAGCAGTGCTTCAGCAACAAGATAGCTGCCGCCGCCTGCAGTAACTACAACATAAGTTAACTCAGGGTGTACTGAGATTCCCAGGTTAGCAGGAATAGTCCAAGGTGTTGTTGTCCAGATGACAATGCTTGTATCTGTGTCCAGGACGCCTTTTCCATCTTTCACATTGAATCCAACATAGATCGATGGAGACTTTTTATCTTTATATTCAATTTCAGCTTCAGCGAGGGCGGATTCACTGGAAGGAGACCAGTAAACAGGCTTAAGGCCTTTATAGATATAACCCTTTTTCGCCATTTCCCCAAACACTCTGATTTGCTGTGCTTCATACTCAGGCTTAAGCGTGATATAAGGGTTTTCCCAGTCTCCCCTGACTCCGAGCCGTTTGAACTGTTTTCTCTGGCTGTCGATTTGCTCCAGAGCATATTCCGTGCAGAGCTTACGGAACTCGGCAATCGTCATTTCCTTGCGCTTAACACCTTTATTGGTCAGTGCCTGCTCGATAGGAAGGCCATGTGTATCCCAGCCAGGTACATAAGGCGCATTATAGCCTGTCATTGATTTGTGGCGAACAATGATATCCTTCAAGATTTTATTAAGTGCATGCCCAATATGGATATCACCATTGGCATACGGAGGGCCGTCATGCAAAACATACATCGGGCGGCCTTTTGTCCGTTCCTGTACCTTGGCGTAGATGTTCATTTCATTCCATTTTTCCTGAATTTCTGGTTCCCGCTTTGGAAGGTTTCCGCGCATCGGAAAATCCGTCTTCGGCATTAACAACGTGTCTTTGTAATCCATTTCCTTTTCCTCCCGAAAATTGCTTCAAACTTTAGATTGGCTGTGGCCGCTTTTACGACTCTCGAAAAAACAAAAAACCTCCCCATCCCAAATAGGGACGAGAAGGTTTGTATACTCCCGCGGTACCACCCTGATAGACAGTTCAAAACTGTCCGCTCAAACATCCGTAACGTGGATGTGACGCCTGTGCTTAGTCAGCAGATGCTTTTCGGCACGGGGCTCCAGGGTGATATTCAATTATTCCTGCCTTTGCCGGGCTTCCACCATACCCGGCTCTCTGGAAAAAGCTGATGAATAATTTACTGTCCCTGTCATTGCCATTAATTATTGTCTAGCTCCAATGCCCAGCGCCTAGTGTACTTCGGTCCCCTCGTTACGATAAGTCAACATCGATTCGCTTACGCTCATCGTGTTTCCTTTATCTCCTTCGAGGCCCTCCACAAGGAAGGCTTCGGAAGCATATGCATCGCACGAAGAAAATGCGTTTTGTGCATTTTCGAGGAGGCCATACGTCGCTTAACGGGCATTTACGCTTTTCATTTTAAAAATTATATGCGAAACGCTGGTAAACGTCAAGCGAGCGAGTCTTCTTCCTGGCTTGATTTCAATTCGGCTGCATCGACCTGATAATCAAGGAGATGATCCCAATCGTCGTTATTGATCATATCAAGCTGTGCTTCAATCAACATTTTGAAGCGGGTCCTGAATACTTTGGACTGCTTTTTCAAATCCTCGATTTCAAGGGCAATCTTGCGGGCTTTTGACAGCGATTCATTAACAATCCTGTCTGCGTTCTTTTCGGCTTCTTTAATGATTAGCTTTGCTTCCTTCTGGGCAATGCGCTTTACTTCCTCAGCTGCTTCCTGAGCAATGATAATTGATTTGTTGAGAGTCTCCTCGATATTGGTAAAATGACCGAGTCTATCATTCATATCATTTAATCGTTCTTCCAGGTCCTTCTTCTCCCTGAGGATCAGTTCATAATCCTTGATTACCTGATCGAGAAATTCGTTTACTTCATCCTCATCGTATCCCCGGAACCCTTTATTGAATTCCTTATTATGAATATCTAACGGCGTTAATGGCATGACGCCACCTCCCTAATTGAGTTCTTTATCTGCCAATCCGGCGCATCAGCCCGTTACGAGCTTTATATGTACTATTTTGTTATTCGACAGAAACAGGCATTTTCCTGCATATTTTAAAGATTATTTTTGTTTCCCCACTGTTATACGCCATTTATCTTTCTTCGTCTTACCTTCAATAGACTGGATTTTCACTCTGCCATATCCGCGGACTGAAATCATGTCGCCTTCACCACACTCAAAAGCCGTGTTTTCTGTAACAGCCCAATTCACCTTGGCTACTCCCTGCTGAATCAAAAGCTGGGCTTTTTGTCTGGAAATATGGTGAATTGCCGCAAGAACAGCATCAAGTCTTAATGAACTGACGGTGGTAGTGTCTTCTGACCACGTTTCGGCAGGCATGATAGCTTCAGTCATTTTAGCTTCTGTCAGGCTTACCGAAGCCCGGCCAACTGATTCAAGCTGGCTCATTACATAGGGCGACACCTCAGACGCACAAAGAAATTGGACCTTATTGCCATCAGCAAGGATATCGCCAAATTTTTCACGTTTCAGTCCTAGTGACATTAAGCTTCCCAGAACCTGAGGATGTTCTATTGTTACAAATTTTGAAGCGTATTTTATTTCGATTAAACTGATTTGAAAATCCTCCGAGCTGCTTAAGGCATAATCGGGAAGCAATAATGCCCTCTTTCTTTCTGCATAATCAGGGCCACCATACAGTTCTAAACGGATATCGTTGTTATCCCCTATTAAAGATTTCAGAATATGCTGCTCTCTTGGGTCGAGAAAATCAGTAAGCCTGGGCGCATACGAATTCTCGACTGTGTCTTTCCAATTAAGGACCTGATCAATAAATTCACGTTCTTGAGGTCTGAAATGCTGATAAATATTCATTTGAGACTCCTTATGTAGTAAACCTGCAATTAAAAAGGACTGGCTCTTTTCAAGCCAGTGCATTTTAAACTTTTAAAAATTGTTAGTGAGCCATCCGAATACACTTCTCAACCCAGTACTGGCCAAATTTAGGGTTATGATTGCGACAATCGGAGAAATATCAATCATGCCTAGCGGAGGGATGAACCTCCTAAATTGCTCAAGGTACGGTTCACAAATCCTCGCCAAAAATTGGCCGATTGCTGACTCACGCGCATTCGGAAACCAGGACAACAGTATATAGATAATCAATGCCCAATAATAGAGACCGATTATATTTTCAAGAATATCTAATACAAACTCCATTTACTCCTTACCACCTCGAATCTTGAAAGTCACTTTCTTGCATCAACTCGGAAATATTGCCAGAAACCTCAACATTGTCCGGAGTACAAAGGAAAATGCTTAATCCAATCTTTTGAATGTCGCCACCTATAGCATATACTGTTCCGCTAAGGAAATCGACAATCCTCTTCGCCTGATCATGCTCAATCCTTTGAAGATTGACAACTACTGCACGCCTATTCTTCAAATGATCGGCAATTTCCTGCGCTTCGGAATACATTCTTGGCTCAATCAAAACAACTTTAGAAGACTTCTGCACGCTCTGAAGAGAGACGACATTCTGTGTCTTCACAGCAGTCTGCTGCTTCTGGGGCCTCAACGGTTCAGGCTCTTCAATGTAATCCTCTTCCTCGTCGTATTGGTCATCCAATAAAAAGAATGTCTTGAATTTTGATTTAATGCTCATTTACCTGCACCTCCGTATCGTTTTTCCCCACTAGCGCTGTCCCAATCCGGATCATTGTAGCCCCTTCTTCAACAGCAAGTTCGAAATCATTTGACATCCCCATCGATAATTCCCTGCAAGGCGCGTATGGGAGACCCATTTCCTGAACGCGGCCGCGTAACTCTCTCAGGTTTCTAAAACATTTTCTCAGAACTTCTTCTTCATCCGTAAACGGAGCCATTGTCATTAATCCCTCAACAACAATATTCTCAAACTTGACAAGCTCCGAAATGAAGTCAATTGCTGATTCAGGACTTAGACCGTGTTTGCTCTCTTCGCCAGAAACATTCACCTGTACTAGGCATTTGACAGGGCCACTCGCTCGCTTATTGATTTCTTCGGCCAAAGATAGCCTGTCCAGTGAGTGGATATAATCCGCTTTGCCAATGACAGCCTTGACCTTTCTCGTTTGCAGTGTGCCAATAAAATGAAATGCCGCCCTGCCTTCAAGGTGTTCCCATTTGGCAAGAAGCCCGTCATCGCGGTTTTCACCGATATCTGTAAGCCCCGCTTCCACTGCTTCGATTGCTCTCTCTATACTGACATATTTAGTTACAGCAATAATCCTAATATCCCCTGGGTCTCTTTCAGCCCTTTGGCAAGCATCTTTTACTCTTGCCTGAATATCCCTGAGGTTTTTAGCTACTTCCATTACTTCTTGGCACCCTCTCTCCAGCCTATGAATCCAACCATCCTCCCAGTCTTGCCTAAATCCCGGCGATGAGAGAAAAAGCTTCCTGAATCACAGCTGGAACAATAGTTACTAATTGTTATGTTCTTTTCCGGTATGCCGCTCTCAAGGAGAAGCTGCCGGTTCATCTCTTTCAAGTCTAAGCCATATTGGCCTGTACTAATCTGATTATATGGCTTTTTTTCGACATGTTCCAGTCTCTTCTTTACAAAAGATAAAACATAATCATCTACAATATAACATTTTTCGCAAATAGATGGGCCAATAGCAGCCAGGATATCTGACGGTTTAATTCCCTCAGCCTTCCATGCCTTCACCATTTCCGGCCCTATCCCTGATACCGTGCCTTTCCATCCGGCATGGGCGACGCCGGCCATCTTGAATTCCGGAGCAATGAAATAAATCGGAACACAATCAGCAAAGCAGAGTGAAAGCAATAGGCCGGTTTCATTTGTATAAAATCCATCTGTATCTTTGACAGAGCTTGTATATTCATCCGCACCTTTTCCCATGTGGGAACGGGCAGCCTTTACTATATTGGCGCCATGAGTTTGTTCCGCGCAAACCCATGATTCAAGAGGAAATCCTACAATATTAGCAATAATTTCTCTGTTTTTCACTACGCTACCCTGATCATCGCCAACATGGTAGCCGGTATTCAGACTCATAAAAGGCGATTGGCTTACGCCGCCATTTTTTGAAGAAAAGCCAGCAACGAGGCCAGGAAACTTTTCCATCCATTGCTCTAAAACAAAAACCGTTCCTTCTTTGGAGATAAATGGTTCCATGGTGGCTCCCTTGTTTTTTTCTCTAGTGTATCACAAGGGAGCTTTTTGCGGAACTGCAGAACTCAACTAACGGTGTTTTCTTCCTCTTGTGCAGACTTTTCTCTTAACCCAGCTGTCCTGACCAAAATAACATCCTCTCCAATTTTCAATATATTCGGCCAGGGAATAATCATATCTTCATCCTTCCCGAAAAGCCCCAATACTTTGCCTGTTCCTCCAATAACAACGGATTGGATCTTCCCGGAAGCCAGGTTGATATCTATATCTGTGATATTGCCAAGCTTCTTCCCATCAGCAACATTGATGACATCCTTCATCTGAAAATCTGATATACGAATCATCTTTACCCACTCCTGTCCTGTTCTATTAAGAATATATGTTCAATGGGCTCGTCTATTGAGGGATTTAAATAAAAAGATGAAATTTATACTATATCGGGTCAACTTAAGTTTTTGGCTGTTTTGCTTTAATGAATGACAGTTTGAGCTCCTGACAAACATGAAATGTCACTCATGGTATTTTGAATAACATTTTGACCTCCTGACAAACATGAAATGTCACTCATCGCCTCTATGAATGACATTTTGACCTCCTGGCAAACCCGAAATGTCACTCATCGCCTCTATGAATGACATTTTAACCTCCTGGAACACGTGAAATGTTACTCATTTTTAGCTAAGGTTGTTTTATAGGATAAAGATGTTTATTTTAAAAAATGTCTTCGTAAACTAATTGCTTTTAGGAAAGAAATTTTATGGAACCAAGTTGATTGTAGCGGAAGGCGGGAAGACTCGTTCGAAAATGCAAAAAGCGCATTTTCTCCTGCGATTATTATTCTTGGAATCTTCCCACTGAAGAGTGGAGATCAACGGACTTTTGTACCAAATACAGAGATAATCACACCTCTCTTTTGGTTTAATCATTGAAATCAACAAATTTAAAAGCTGCCCCTAGAGGCAGCTTAGCTTTGGATGTTCTTATTCATTTGTTTGATCGCAGCCTTTTCAAGCCTGGAGACTTGGGCTTGTGAGATACCTATTTCTTCGGCAACCTCCATTTGGGTTTTCCCCTGGAAAAAGCGTTTTCGCAAGATAAGCTTTTCCCTTTCGTTCAGGCGCCGCATCCCTTCTTTAAGGGCAATTTCTTCAATCCAATTTGAATCTTTATTCCGTTCATCACTGAGCTGATCCATGACAAAGATTGGATCTCCGCCATCATTGTAGATGGGCTCGAATAATGAAACAGGGTCCTGGATGGCATCCAGTGCAAAAACGATTTCTTCATGAGGTACTTCGAGTACCCTGGCAATTTCTTCGGCTGTCGGTTCCCTTGAGGTTTCACTCATCAGCCTTTCTCTTACCTGGAGGGCTTTGTAGGCAATATCCCTCAGCGACCTTGAAACACGAATTGGGTTATTGTCACGCAAGTAGCGGCGGATTTCCCCAATAATCATTGGAACTGCATAAGTTGAAAACTTTACATTTTGACCAAGATCAAAATTATCAATCGATTTCATCAGGCCGATACAGCCCACTTGAAACAGGTCATCAACGAATTCGCCACGGTTGTTGAAACGCTGGATGACGCTTAACACAAGCCGCAAATTCCCGTTGACCAGCTTTTCCCTTGCGGATATGTCCCCTTCTTGCATTTCCTTGAAAAGCAAACGCATTTCTTCGTTTTTCAATACCGGAAGTTTGGACGTATCAACACCGCAAATTTCAACTTTATTCCGAGTCAATGCCTTTTCCCTCCTTACAGGAGCTGCTGTTCAAAAAACAGTATCTCCGCGGAAAGGAAAAATATGCAGGCACTCATGCCTCTGGTACCACGTTCAATTAACTCAAGCCAAGTCCTATAAGGAATTAATGGAAAAAATTTTTTTTGAAAAAGACAGCATTTTTAAAATCACTTTATCAAATTCATTAAACCATTTTATTGAATTCTTTCCTTAGGCGTTTTATGATTCTTTTTTCCAGCCTTGAAATATAGGATTGAGATATCCCAAGCATATCAGCGACATCCTTCTGAGTTTTCTCTTCTCCATTCACAAGTCCGAATCGAAGCTCCATAATTTGCTTTTCCCTGTCTGATAATTGATGAAGTGCTTTGGCGAGAAGTTTTCTGTCTACATTTGCTTCTAGATCCTTTGTGATAATATCCTCATCTGTCCCCAAAACATCCGATAACAGCAGCTCATTTCCATCCCAATCAATATTCAGCGGTTCATCAAAAGAAACCTCTGAACGGATTTTATTGTTTCTTCTTAGGAACATCAGAATTTCGTTTTCGATGCACCGCGAAGCGTATGTAGCAAGCTTGATTTTTTTCTCGGGATTGAATGTATTGACTGCTTTGATCAGCCCTATTGTTCCTATCGAAATCAAGTCTTCAATGTTAATACCGGTGTTTTCAAATTTGCGTGCAATGTACACGACAAGGCGCAAATTACGCTCAATCAGGATTGACCTTGCTGCTTTATCACCGCCAGGGAGTTTTTTTAGGAGAACTTCCTCCTCATCCTTACTAAGCGGCGGGGGAAGGGCTTCACTGCCTCCTATATAGTAGACCTCATCCTTTTTTATACCAAGCTTGATTAACAGTCTGGTCCAATAATAGGATATTCGTAGTTTCCATTTACTCAAAGTGTCTTCCTCCTTCTAAATTATGTATCTGTGAGTATATTTATATTAACTTGCTACACCGGGCCCATTATCGGGTACTCCGGACAGCAGTTTCGGATGGACAATGCATTCAAAGGAGCCATCAGCAGATAGCTTTTGCATAGTGAAGGATACAAGAGCCTTCGTTGTTGTAAATGACTGCCCGTTTGCATGAATTGAAACTTTATCAGGCCTTATTGCAACGACCATCTGATGCTCTTGTCCAACTACTGAGTAAGGAACTATTCTCATCCGGCCTTCCCACCCCTCAGGGATGGCTTTTTCACTGTTAATCATTTCATCAGCTGAAGCTGTAAACATCTTAAAACTTTGAGGCAATTCCTCGATTCTTTCCTTTATGGATGCAAACATGACAGGCAGCCGTGACAAAGGATCATAAAGCTGATTGCCACTGTCTACCAGACCGGAGAAATGATAACACTGTTCGTTGATAGTTATTTCTACAGTTACGAGCTGATCGTATTTGATTTTTGCCATTTCAATGTTTCCAATGCGATTTTTTGAGAAATGCCAAGCAATCGGAAAGCCGAGTACAATGAACAGCCAACTGACCGGGTCCCCCAGCCCCGCAGAAGCCGATGCAAGGAATTCGGAAGCAGCTCCCTCTGCAGTTTGGAAATAATAATGGGCGCCCATTAGCGCTCCGCCTATCAGGAAAGTTGAAAAGTATAAGGCCAGGAGTGCTGAAAAGAAAAATTTCAATTGTCTGTACCCAAATGTAGCGAGTACCATCAGGATCGAGAATGCAAATTTCGTTAACGGATGGGTTGCATAGTAGCCAATTGAAGTGAAATGAAGCAGAATGATCAAGGAACCTAGAAGACCACCGGCAGCAAGCCGCCACATACTGACTCGACATTTTATAATCAGCGCGGCAAGACTAAGCAAAAGGCAATCAAATAAAAAGTTCAAAGCCCATATAACATCCAGATAAACAGTCACACGCTCCTCCTTTCTCCCACTCTTAACGGGAAGTAGAACCCCACCTCAAGATTCAAAGGTAAACAAGAACATTAGCGGGGAATAACAGCCCGTAAAGATCTGATTGATGAACTTAGATTTTTCTTGAAGCCGCTGGCTTTGGAAAAACCAATCCCGCTTTGCGCGAGACTAACCATCAGTGAAGGTTGGCAACCCCCAACTGAAGGAAGGTTCACTTAATTAGACCTTAACTTAGGGAACCGTGTTCTGTTTACGAAAAAGTATAGCCTATCTGAGAGTTGGAAGTGTGTCACTTCCTGTATGTGAAATTAAGGAAATTTCAGCTGATGTATGCAGTTTTTGTCAGTATTCCTGATAGGTTTAGCAGGAAAGCTCTTTTGGATTTTTTCTCAATGGAGATATTGGTGCAAGGGGAAATTAGAAGTTATACAGAAATAACGGAAAAAGAACCGGGTTCATTCCCGGTTCTTTTTCTCGTAATTTTTTGTACCTCAGCCAGGAGAAATTTTCATCCGGCTTATAAAAGCTTAAAATACTTATGCTGCTTTTGCATCCAACAGCCTCGTCGAAGAATTCCAAACTTCAATCCATTTTTTGATAGCTGTAACCATGATTACTATGCCAAGTATCAGCATGATGATTGATAATATACCGTTCAGAACATTGTACCCTGCTGCTGCAGTGTTCAGGTAGACATTCGTAATCATCCAGTAGCCTGCGTAATTGACTGTTACAAATAGATATGCCAATGGAATTAAACATGTAAGCATATAGCGGCGCTTGTCGGCAATTTTCAAGATAACGGTAGCTCCGATAATCAAACCGATTGAAGCCATCAGCTGGTTGGATACGCCAAAGAGCGCCCAAACCGAACCGATATCACCGGAGTAAAGGAGATAGCCCCATAAGAAGCACGCTAGCGCGCTAGCAAAAATCGATCCTGGTACCCAATCAGTCTTCTTCAAAGGCTTGTAAAAATCCCCAAAGAAGTCCTGAATTAAGTAGCGGGCAACACGCGTACCCGCATCAATTGCTGTCAGGATAAAGACAGCTTCGAACATGATGACGAATTGGAAGAAGTACGCTGCCATATTGCTGAACCAAGGGATTTCAGTAAATATATACGTCATCCCAACTGCCAACGTAACAGCACCGCCAGTACGCCCTTCAAGATCCAGCCCGATTTCCCTTGCCAATTCAGGCAGATTGACCACGTTCATTCCAAGTGTTTTAAATACTTCAGGTGTAGAGTTAATTGCAAAGTAATCACCAGGGTGAAGTGCTGTTGCTGCAATCAAGGCCATGACACCGACAAGAGATTCTACCAACATAGCTCCGAAACCGACTGCCTTAATATCGCTCCAGCGGTCAAGCATTTTCGGTGTTGTACCGGAACCAACGAACGCATGGAAACCAGAAATCGCGCCACAAGCAATAGTGATTGAAATAAATGGCCAAACAGGGCCGGCAAGAATCGGTCCGCCTCCACCGATAAATTCGGTAAATGCTGGCATTTCAATTGCAGGATTAATGAAAAATACACCGATAATTAAAGCAATGAATACACCGATTTTCATAAAGCTGCTCAAGTAATCCCTAGGTGCAAGCAGCAGCCAGACAGGCAGAGCAGCAGCAAAGAATGCATAGATTGGAAGAATGATAGCAAGTGTTTTAGTATCTAAGGTTAACAACTCGCCTAATGCAGTATTCTGGATAGAAGGCCCTGCCAGAACACATGCCATAAGGACAATAAAGCCCACTGTAGTAGAAACCTTTAAGTTGCCGGTCTTTTTATAATAAAGACCCATTACCATCGCAATCGGAATGGTCACACCAACGGCGAAAGTGCCCCACGGATTGTTCTCTAGTGCATGGAGGACAACCATGGATAAGCCAGCCATCGTGATTGTAATGATGAATAACATGGCAAGGCCTGTACAAAAGCCAGCAACCGGGCCAAGCTCCTCTTTCGCAACTTCAGAGAGCGACTGTCCCTTCTTACGCATTGATGCAAATAGAACTACTGCATCATGGACAGCACCACCGATAACCGCTCCGATTAAAAGCCAAAGCAAACCTGGCAAATAACCAAACTGCGCTGCAAGGATTGGCCCTACCAGAGGCCCTGCTGCGGCAATCGCTGCAAAATGGTGGCCAAAAGTGACCCATTTGTTTGTAGGGACATAATCTTTCCCATCGTTCAGTTCATGTGCTGGTGTTGGTTTGGAATCGTCCAGTTTTAACACTTTTACAGCCATGAAAGTTCCATAAAGCCTGTAGGCAATCACCAAAACACAAATGGATCCGATGACTATAGAAATCGCATTCATCTATATAACTCCCCTTTCCTTTTCAAGATGATTTTATCGAAAGAAAGCGCTTTATTGTGCGTTTTCGGATAAAATGCAGAAATTCCGGGGTAAAAAGCAAAAAGTTCTGATTGAAATGCAATCAGAACCCTAGAATTGATTTTATTTCCTTTGCATATGTCCGGCTTACAGGAACCTTCTCGCCGTTTTCAAGAACGAGATTATAAGTCGAATTAAACCACGGTTCAATTGCCTTCACTTTATCAAGATTGACCAAATAAGAACGATGTACCTTGCAAATGTCGGTATTCTGCAGTTTTTTTTCAAAACTGATCAATGGATCGGCGGTTTCCAGCCGGTCCTTTTCTGTAACAATTATTGTTCTGCCTTCTAGAGCACTAATATAGACAATTTCCTTGACATTGAGAATCAAAATTTTATCATCAGCTGAGATAGCAAGTCTTTCAGGCTTATTGATTATCCTTGGATTTAATTCCTGTTTTATTGGATCCTTGATTATCAGTTTTTCAAGCTTTTCAATGGTCTGGCGGACTCTATCTCCATCAAATGGCTTTAAGATATAATCAGCCGCATTGAGCTCAAACGCTGTCAATGCATAGTTGTCATAAGCTGTCGCAAACACGATAAACGGAGGTTTCTCCAGCTGATTTATCCACTTTGCAATTTCAAGGCCGGTTTCTTCAGCAAGCTGGATGTCAAGGAAGATAACGTCCGCGCCTGCCTTTTGCAATCCTGTCAAAGCCTCACTAATATTTTCGGCTTCCCCTGCAATTTCAACATAGCCTGTATCTTTAAGTAAAAATGCCAGTTCATCCCTGGCTAGCGGTTCATCGTCAACTATAAATGCTTTCAAGGTTTTCTCCCTCCTTTTTGGAATAGGATAACGGCAAGGCGATTGTTACAGTTGTCCCAATGCCTTCGTCGCTTTCAATCTTGAATGAGCCGGAATGGCCGTACAGCTCTTTTATCCTTTTTTTGATATTCCAGAGGGCAGTGCCGCTCCCCTCCTCAGACTCAACCGTATCCGCTCCAAGAATTTGAAGCTTGGCAGCACGGATTCCATTTCCATTGTCCTGCGTGACAATATACATTTTTCCTTCTTCTGAAAATGCAGTGACTGTCACTCTTCCAACAGATTTTCGTTGGAACGCATGGCGAATCGAATTTTCAACCAGAGGCTGAAGGATAAATGGGGGAATTAAACTCTCCTGCAAGTCAGGGCTCACGTCGATTTCCACCTTATATTTATCAGGGAAGCGCGCCTGTTCAAGGGACATATATGCTTCAAGATGCTCAAGTTCCTTTTTAAGAGGTATCAGCATGTGATTTGCTCCCTGTAAATTGCTCCTGAAAAAAGTACTTAATTTCAACAATAACTTCCTCGCCTTTTCTGCATCAGTCCTAATCAGACTTGAAATGGTATTCATTGAATTGAACAAGAAATGCGGGTGCACCTGTGCCTGAAGGGCTTTGATTTCAGCGTCTTTCAAAAGCCGCCGCTGCAACTCTGCGTCTCCAAGCTCCAATTGGGTTGAGAAGAGCTTGCTTAGGCCTTCTGCAAGCTCGCTTTCAGCCAAATCCAGCCTTTTTGGGTTTTTATAATAAAGCTTGAGTGTTCCAATTGTCGTTCCATTGGCTTTAAGTGGCAGGACAATGGCAGCGTGAAGCGGGCAGCCCTTATGATTGCATTGGATTTCCTCTGTGGACTTGGCCTTGAGGATTTCTCCTTCGCAAATAACCTTTTTTGTTAAAAGAGTCACCATTTTCTGGCCTGCAATATGATGGTCCCCACCCTCCCCAACATGAGCGAGAACTTCATCCTGGTTGGTTATGGCAATTGCATCAGCGTTCGTCCATTTAAGGATAATGGTTGCGGCATCCGTTGCGGATTCGGTCGATAACCCCTGTCTAAAGAAAGGCAGTGTCTGTTGGGCAATATATAGAGCTTTATGTGTTTCGAGTACACGTGTCCGTTCTTCTTCCTGAACCATCGCCTGAATCATTAGCATAAACAGCAATGTACCAAAGGCATTAATTGAAATCATTGGTATAGCAATCAGACTGACGAGTTGATATGCTTCGGCAAAAGGCCTGGCAAGAAGAAGTATGATTCCCATCTGGGCACCTTCCATTAGTAGTCCAATTATCACTGCCTTCATATCAGAGTTTTTGCCTTTCACATCAAAACGCCTGCCTATAAGGCCGGCGACCACTCCTGCTATTAAAGTTGAAATGGCGCACGCTTCAGCGGTAAAACCTCCAAGTGTTAAACGATGAAGACCAGAAACAAGCCCAGCACCAAAACCGACAAGCGGACCGCCCAGCAGGCCCCCAATTGCAACCCCCATGATTCTTGTGTTTGCAATAGCCCCATCATCTTCAACACCAACCTGCCAAACCTGCGAAGTTATTTCGCCATGGTCAATCTCAATCCCTGTATAATTGCTGATTATCCCGAAAAGCCCAAAGATGAGAATAAGCATCATCTTCTCTTTCAGACCATGCTCATTATGGATGACCTCCCTGAAGGAACGCATCCTTGAAAGCAGGAATGTGACAATAATCAGTATTCCTACTCGTTCTAACATTAATGGAAGCAATTCAGCCATTTATGCATCCACTCCTTACTATCTTGAGGAGAAATTTGCAATACGACTTGCAGTATTTCACCTTAACCTTGAAAAACGGCATGCCCTTGGGGCTATGCCGTTTGTAGAGATGAAATTATCTTCTTCTGTTACGGTTGCGCAGGAAGGTTGGAATGTCCAGAGCATCTTCCTGTGATACAGATGAAGGCCTTACCGGCTCCTGGACAGGTTCCTCCCGCTTTGGTTCCCTTTTCACAGTCCCCATTGGCGCCTTTTGCTGTCCAAATGACGGTCTTGCTGAAGGCCTCTGTTGGATTGCTTCTTCATTGAAACCTGTTGCGATAACAGTAACAAGGATTTCATCCTTCAAATTTTCATTGATGACCGAACCGAAGATCATGTTGACTTCCTGGTCGGAAGCGGATGCGACAATATCAGCTGCTTCCTGTACTTCATAAAGGCTCAGGTTTGATCCCCCTGTGATATTCATCAGGACACCCTGTGCTCCGTCAATTGAAGTTTCAAGGAGAGGAGAGCTGATTGCCTTTTTAGCTGCCTCAGCTGCACGATTTTCACCTGAAGCAACGCCAATGCCCATCAGCGCGGAACCTTTGCTGGACATAATTGTTTTTACATCCGCGAAGTCAAGGTTGATTAAGCCCGGAACCGCGATAAGGTCGGAAATACCTTGGACCCCTTGGCGCAGAACATTGTCAGCTTCACGGAACGCTTCGAGCATCGGAGTGCTCTTGTCGACAATTTCAAGCAGTCTGTCATTTGGGATAACAATTAATGTATCGACCGCTTCCTTCATTCCGGAGATACCCATTTGAGCCTGGCCCTGGCGCTTTTTGCCTTCGAAGGTAAACGGCCTTGTGACAACTCCAACTGTTAATGCGCCAAGATCCCTTGCAATTTGTGCAATGACAGGAGCAGCCCCAGTGCCTGTCCCTCCGCCCATGCCGGCAGTAACGAATACCATGTCGGCTCCGCGAAGCGCTTCTTCAATTTGTTCTTTGCTTTCTTCAGCAGCTTTTTTCCCTACTTCAGGATTTGCGCCAGCCCCCAGTCCCCTGGTCAGCTTTGCGCCAATCTGCATTTTGACTTCTGCTTTGGAAAGGTTCAAAGCCTGTGCATCCGTATTTACAGCGATGAATTCCACCCCTTGGACGCCATGTTCAATCATTCTGTTTACTGCGTTATTCCCTCCGCCTCCAACACCAATTACTTTTATGGTTGCTAGCTGGTCTAAATTTGTATCAAACTCCAACATGCCATATCCTCCTAATTCGTCCAATTTCCGTGTAATGGGAATACCTGTCCCTTAATGGCCCGATTTGGCTAGCTGCCTGCTGGAGAAACCCCCACTTAGCAGGCAGTTACCTTATTCAAAAAAGTAACCCAGGAATTTTTTAACCTTTGATGTCATTTTCTCTTCGGGCTGCTTTTCCTGCTTTGGTTTCGGCTGCTGCTTAACCTGTCTCTTTTCTTTCTGCTCGGAACCCTGAGGAATTTTTACAGATTGGACTGTGTACCCTTCCAGCCTGTTGTTTCTCGCAGCGTATTTGATGAGCCCGACACCACTTGTATATTGAGGCTCCCTAACCCCGATATAATCGGGTACAGCCTTTCTTACCCTGTTCTGGAATACTGCCTGGGCAAGATCAAGGATACCATCTAAGTTGGAGACCCCTCCAGTCAGAACGTATCCCCCTGGCAAGTCACGTATACCCATTCTTTTAAATTCATGAAGTACAAGCTCGAAAATTTCTTCCAGCCGCGCTTCAATGATTTCGGAAATTTCAAGCTGAGTGAACTGCTGGTGCTGGTCGCTCCCGATTACAGGGACACTGAACACCTCTTCACCAGAAGCATCCTCGTAAAACGCATGTCCATATTTAATCTTGATCTTCTCAGCGTCCTCTGTTGAAGTCCTGAGGACAATTGACAGGTCCTTTGTTATAGTGTCCCCCCCGATAGGGATGACACTTGTGGCTTTAAGGTAGCCCTCTTCAAATACAGCGATTGTCGTGGTGCCTCCCCCTATATCTAGAAGGACTGTACCAAGGCTTTTTTCATCATTCGAGAGGGAGAACATCCCGGCCGCAAGCGGCTGGAGTGTTATATCGAGCACCTCAAGATTGGCACGCTCCACACACCTTAGTACATTATGTAGGATTGTCTTGTAACCTGTAATAATCGTACCTTCCATTTCAAGTCTGACACCCATCATATTGATTGGGTCATTAATTTCATCCTGCCCGTCCACTATGTATTGCCTTGGGACAACATCAATAATTTCCCGTTCAGGCGGTATCGAAACAACCTTTGCGGCATCCTCGACACGGTAAATATCCTCACGTGTAATTTCCTTATTCTCGCTAGATACGGCAACTACTCCATGGCATGGCTGAAGCATAACATGGTTGCCAGTGATACCGACAATGACTTGGCGAATCTCCATTCCTATCATTCTCTCAGCCTGTTCAACTGCTTTATTGATAGAATGAACCGTTTCTTCTATATCAACAATGGCACCCTTCCTGAGGCCAGCTGATTTTACATTGCCAACTCCGATAATATTTAACGAGTCATTGACTTTTTCACCAATGATCACTTTTACACTGGATGTACCGATGTCAAGACTAACAAATATTTCATTGCTGTTCATCCTATGGCACCTCCTTTAGAAACCCTTCTATTTCTACTTTTTATTGTTCATAAAATTGTAAATATATATTTATATTATAAAAATATTCGTCAGAACAAAATGATTCCCTTTAAAAAAAATCAATTTTTTTCTGTTTTTTCACGAGCTGTTGACCATTTTGTCAATAATAACCTTCGGATTACGGCAATATTTTGAAAAAGCCGGACTCCAAACGCAAAAACAGCAGCTAAATACAAGTCTACACCAAGATGGACTCCCAGAAAAGCTAAACTTGCCGCAAGGATGATGTTAAAAAAGAACCCGGAAACAAAAACTTTTTCATCATAGATATTTTGAAGATGGGCCCTGACTCCCCCGAAAAGGGTATCCAACGCTGCTAAAACAGCAATCGACAAATAATTAGAGTATTCATCGGGAATCCTGATGTCGGTCATAAGACCGAGTATCACCCCAATAATAAGGGATAACAGCGGAAGCCACATTATGGTTTGCCTCCTTCACCGGATCCGGCCGGTTTCATATTCGATACTTCAATTTCGCTATCATATGCTTCGATTTTAATTTCCTGAATAGGTTCAGAGATTGTAAGTCTTAGATTTTCAATGAAAAACTCTTCCGCCGCCTGGGAAGCTTTCATTTTATTGGACAATTTTTCGGCATCCATTGCATTTTCCGCCAAGACCTTGACTTCAATCGGCAGCTCACGAAGGCTATGGCCATCAATTCTCGTTTCCCCGCTAATCTCACGAATGACGGTTGAATTGATTACTCGCTGCCCATCAATCGAGATATGTTTAGCTTCATACATATTCAATTCATTTGTAAGCCGCTTTAGTAAATCCGGAGTAATCGTGTTACTGATAGGATCACCTAGCATAACCTCTTCGAAGACAGGTTCAATCGTCAGAATGATTCCGGGGCCGGCTGCTTCAGTCATTCCGGCTTCCTGTTTCAATTCCTCTAGCGTTTCCTTCAGGACCTGTCCCTTACCTTGCTGTCTCATTGTCTCATATCCTGCAAGTTTTTTCTCGGTAGAACGAATCTCAGACAGCAAATCTGATTGAAATTTCTTTTCTTTAAGCAAATCTTCCCTTAGCTGCCAAATATCCCGGGTATCACGCGCTATTGGCTCCTTGATTGACTGGAATTGAATTGCAATCATAAAACCAATAATGGCAGCTATTATTGCAAAGCTTGTGATTTTATTTTTGGGTTTGTCCACTGTGTTCACCTAACCTTTTCTGTGGACATTTACTGTGGCGAAACTACACCAACTTACAGTATCGGATCCAAGGAAATCAGATCGTTTTTTTCCAATGTGAATATAATGTTATCATTAACCAGTTGATCCCGGATTCCGCCCGTCATATTCAAAGCTGCCTCCATTACCCCAGGGTCCCCTATTGCTGTTACTACAAAAGGAGCAGGGTGCTGCGTTCCATCAACGGTTATAACTGGGCCGTTGCATACTATGTAAGATTGGCTAGTCAGCCTCTGGCCATTAATTGCTACAGCAGAAGCACCTGAAACATATAATTCATTTACAACTTTGAAAACGTGATACTCGTGGACAAGATAATCATTGATATTTGGCTGTTCAGCATCATACTCGCCATCTTCAAGCGTAACTTGCACCCCGGGCCCTTGCACTTTAACCCTGCCAAGAAACATTCTGTACTTTTCAGCTTCCTCAGCTATCTCGGAAAATGTCTCCTCTTGGTTTGAAAGAGCTTTTTCATTTTCAAGCACCTGTGCTTGCTTCTTGTTAAATTCCTTTTGCAGTTTTCGGTTAGTTTCTTCCATAGATATCAACTGATTTCTCAGGCCTAATGTCCGCTCATACTGTTTCCCGGTAACAGCGGGATTCCGTTCTTCATTCTCGACTTGTGTTAAATGATAAGAAAAGGCCATCATATATCCAAGTACAAGGCATACAAGGGATAGAATTACTTGATTACCCTTCACCTTCAGTTTCTTCAAGGCCTTCCTCCCCTTCCTCCTTTTCATATGCCCTAAAAAACGAACCAACTTCCAGGTCAATGACTCCCTTAACTTTCGGATCAAGCTGACTGGCAATGGATGGATAATGAACCATTTTATCAACAAATGTCCGCAGTGAGGCACTGACTTCAAATCCGTCATTCATAAACAGAGAAATATGGTATTCATCTGTCTTTTGAGGGGTATAGTGGATTTCAGAAATGGAGTTATAAACTTCTGCGGGAAGATTTTCAAGTGATTTACACATTACATCCAGGACCTTGCCTTCTTTAAATCCTGATAGCACAGGTGCATTCACTGTCAAAGGTGCTCCCTCTATATCTTTTAGTATCCGGCCGTTTTCCATAACAGGATAAAAATCTGATTCTTTGACGATATATGCAATCCTTTTATATTCCTGAATATTTATCATAATCGTATTAGGCAGCTGAAGTCCCACTTTTGCATCTTTTATTTCAGGAAGCTTTTTCAATTTATCTCGAACCTTCTGCTTGTCCACTTTCCAGATATTCGTCTCGGCGGTAATTCCTGTGGCTTTTACAATTGTCTCTTCTGTATAGGCCGCATTGCCGCGGACTTCAATAGTTTTAACATGACTGAGGGGAGATTGAATATAGATAACGCACAATATAAGGATAAAAAACATGAACAGCAATAAAATAAGCCTTCTGTTTGCCTTTTTCCGCCTTTGCTCCTTAAGCTTCGGAATTCTGTCTTCCAAAGTAAGAACTTTCCCCTTTTGCATGCATTCCACCTCCGACCAAGCTGGTGCCCATATCTTTTTTAATCGAAAACAACGGCACGATAGTTTCATGCCGTCGTTTCTGCAAACAGCTTTTTAACCAGATTTCAATGGAAATATTATAGCACACAAACTCCAGCCATTTAGATATATTTCCTGCTATTTTCTGCCGATTATTTCAACTTCTGTTTCCATCTTAATATCATATGATTCCAGAATGACATCCTTGACATGCTGAATCAGGGCAAGGACATCCTCTGCCGTTGCATTGCCATCATTCACAATGAAATTCCCATGCATTTCAGAAATTTTCGCTCCGCCTATCCGGTGCCCTTTTAATCCCGCAACCTCAATTAGTCTCCCAGCATAATTAGGGAGCGGATTCCGGAAGATACTTCCCGCGCACGGGTAATTCCATGGTTGAGTTTCTTTTCGGTAATCTTTATTCTTCTGAAGTTCTTTAACGATGGTCTCTTTTTCTCCCTGTTCGAGCTGAAAGACTGCTTCGACAACGATTCCCGGCTGTTTCTTTTGCAATACGGAGGAACGATAGGAAAATTCAAGTTCCTCATTCGAAAGCCACTCCATGCTTCCATCCTCAAATAGGATATGGGCTTTCTTGAGGATTTTGCTGATATCCGACCCGTGAGCTCCCGCATTCATATATACCGCACCCCCGACCGAACCCGGGATGCCGCCTGCAAACGCTAAACCTTTTAACCCTTTCCTGCTTATGGAAGTTGCCATTGAAACAAGCGATTGCCCGCCGCCCGCAGTTACCTCAGTGCCGTTAATTGCCAGCTTATCAAGACCAGGACCGAGTTTCACAACAATACCTTCTATTCCTTTATCGGAAACAAGCAGGTTCGAACCTCTCCCTATCGCCCTCCAGGGGACATTGTGATTCCGGACAAT
Organism: Bacillus sp. FJAT-18017; assembly: GCF_001278805.1. Taxonomy (GTDB): domain Bacteria; phylum Bacillota; class Bacilli; order Bacillales; family Cytobacillaceae; genus Bacillus_D. The sequence goes on from NZ_CP012602.1 coordinate 3,364,359, forward strand.
TTCCATCGTCTTGAACAGGTTCTCCACGGAAGATGGCTCGACAAACAAATCTGCAGGCCCGCCAATTTTTATTGTAGTGTGGCCTGCCAGTGGTTCCATATTCTTCACCTTGCCTACACCGGCAGATTCCAATTCTCTTTTCAGCTCATCCATAAGATCCTCCCTATCTTTGCGTAATAGAGTTATTGCATACTATGCAATGTAATTCATTGGGTTACAGCCCATCTAATGCCTATATCCTATCTTATTTTTGGGAAACAAGCTCCCTCATGACCTTGTAAAGCCTTTCGGCGGCATCCTGGACCCCAAGTTTACGTGCTTCCTTTGCCATGGCTGTTAATTTTTCTTTATTCAATGTGATGCTATCAATGGTGCTGACCAGCTTTTTGCCTGACAGTTCTTTTTCTGCCAGAAGTACTGCCGCCCCCTTATCACTAAGGGAGAGCGCATTTTTTTCCTGATGGTTATTGGTTACATACGGACTAGGGATCAGGATAGCCGGGATACCAAGCGAAGTCAGCTCTGCCAGGGTGGTTGCACCTGCGCGTGACACGACCAAATCAATGCCTGCTAATACATCGGGCATGTTATGGATAAATGGTTTAATAATTACGTTGTCAGGGCTGCCAAGCAGCTCTGCTTCCTTCCTAACATCCTCATAGTGGACATCGCCTGTGACATACAGAACCTGATATGGTTTTGAAGCAAATTCTCCAAGGGATTGTACAACCGCCTCATTGATAGGACGAGCGCCCCTGCTGCCTCCGAAAATAAGAACTGCAGGCATTCCGAGCTTGAGACCAGTCGAAAGGCGCCCTTTTATTCCGTCGCGCCCTAAAACCTCCGATGCTCTTGGGTTTCCAGTGAACACAACCTTCTCTTTAGGAAAAAAGCTGGCAGCTTCCTCAAAGCAGATTGCTATTTTGTTCACATACCGGCTTAGGAATTTATTTGTAAGCCCTGGTATACTGTTTTGTTCGTGGATCACTGTAGGTATCTTTAGTTTGGATGCTGCATAAACGACCGGCCCACACACGTAGCCGCCAGTACCAATCACGATATCCGGTTTGAATTCTTTAAGGATTGTTTTACTTTTTTGGACACCCGTTAGGAATCTCAATACTGTTTTAATATTTTCAAAGGATAGCTTTCTTTTAAAGCCTGTTATATGTATAGATGCAAATGGAATGTTCTCCCTGGGAACGAGTGTGCTTTCAAGTCCTTTTTCTGTGCCGATATAAAGGAATTCTGCATCAGGATCCTTTTTTTGAATTTCTCGAACTAGTGCAAGTGCCGGATAAATATGTCCACCGGTACCACCGCCGCTAATGGCGATTTTCATGTTTCCACCTCTTTTTTATATCTTTCAATGCAATGCCAGCAGGGCCAATAAAAAGCACCCACTCTATTTACCCCCATTCTACTATACTTTAAACCAGGAAACATCGAAAAACACTAACGTTTCTATGGAATCACTGTAGTTTTTTTCCTAATGCCTTACCGACCTTAATTCCTGCGGTAGCAATGGTAGTGGATAAGTAGGGTACTTAAAGTTTCAGTTCGGCTTTTTCATTGGTGACATTTTGAGATAATCTCCAAAGCAAAATATCATCAATAGGACTCCTTGGCAACATTTTGAACCAATTTCAAAAGCAAAATGTAACCAATAAGTATTCTTGATGACGTTTTGACTTATTTTCCACACCAAAATGTAACTTATAAACCTTCCTTGATAACACCTTAACCCTTTCTTGCCTCAATACAAAAGTACGACAGGACGGTGTTGATAATATTAATGCCTCCAATATAACCTTTATTTTCATGGAACCATTCTATAAAAAAAAGACCCTATAAAGGATCTCAGTCTTTATTAGATTTTCACATGCCGGCTTATATTCAAAAGCACACCAATTGCCATTAGCATCAAGGTTAGCGAAGACCCCCCATAGCTTAAAAACGGCAGGGTGATCCCAGTGACAGGCATAAGTCCGGTTACAACACCAATATTGATCATCACCTGGATAGCAACCATTGCAATGATTCCTACTGCCAGGAAACTACCGTACAAATCCGGGGCACCAAGTGCGATTCTGATTCCCCTCCACAGAAGGAGGGCAAATAGAATCAAAATGAATGAGCCTCCGATAAATCCTAATTCTTCTGCCAAAATAGCAAAAATGAAGTCCGTTTGCGGCTCTGGTAAATAGAAGAACTTCTGCCGGCTTTCCCCTAGCCCCAGGCCGAACAATCCACCCGGGCCAATTGCGTATAATGATTGAATCATTTGGAAACCCGCACCAAGCGGATCTGACCACGGGTCTAAAAACGAAGTAATCCTTTTTATCCGATAGGGAGCCGAAATAACGAGAGCCGCAAATCCAGCAATCCCTAACAGCCCCAAGCCGGCAAAATGGAGGATCCGCCCTCCGGCGACAAAAATCATCACGATACAGGTTCCAACCATAACAGTTCCCGTTCCAAGGTCCGGCTGAAGCATAATCATTGCAAAAGCGAGAAAAACCAGGCCGAGTGAAGGAACGAGCCCCTTCCTGAACGATGTAATCATTTTTTGTTTTTCAGATAAATATTTTGCCAAAAAGGCTATCATCGCAAGTTTCATAAACTCGGAGGGCTGTATTGAAAAAGCTCCTACCCCAATCCAGCTTCGGGACCCGTTCCGTTCAACACCAATGCCGGGAATCAAAACAAGGACTAGCAGGACGAAACAAATGATAACAGCCACTTTTGCCCAGGTACGCCATGTCTGATAATTTACATTCATAATAAAAAACATCGCAGCAATCCCAACTCCCGCAAAAAGCAATTGCCTCTTTGCAAAGAAGAAAGAATCACCGAAATTGAATTCCGCCTGAATTGCACTGGCACTGTATACCATCATAAGGCCTATGGCCAGCAACGTGAACGTGATGATCATAAGGATTATATCAGGAGTATTCTTTTTTACTGGCACCGCCATACACCTCTGCCCGCTAATTTAGGGCTTTCCGGCAGGGCCGGGCATTAACTTTGCCGGCCCACAGAAGAGACAAGCCCTTACTAAAGCTTATGCACGGCCTCGATAAACATGTCGCCACGAACTTCAAAAGTTTTATATTGATCCCAGCTTGCACAAGCAGGTGAAAGCAAAATCACATCACCTGGATCTGAATGCTGGAATGCGACCGGAACTGCACCCTCAACATTATCGGCACGGATAACAGTTTTTATTCCAGCGGCACTCGCTGCCTTTTCGAGTTTTTCGGCAGTTTGGCCAAATGTGACGAGGGTCCTGACATTTTTCAAAGCAGGAATCAATTCATCGAATTTATTTCCCCGGTCAAGCCCTCCAGCCAGCAAAACGACAGAGCCTTCAAACGCCTCAAGCGCTTTTGTTGTTGCGAGGATATTCGTTGCCTTTGAATCATTAAAGAATTTTCTTCCATCCTTTTCGGTGACAAACTGGAGACGATGGCGGACACCTGTAAAGGTTGTCAGCACCTTCCGAACCGCCTCATTGCTTGTACCAGAAAGCTTCGCTGCGGCAATTGCAGAGAGAATGTTCTCAAGGTTATGTGCTCCTGGTAAGACGACTTCTTCACGAAGAATGATTTTCTCTCCCTCAAAGCAAAGCCAGCCATCACTTAGATAAGCTCCTTCACCAAGGTCCGTTGTAGCCGAAAATGGAACTAGCCTTGCCCTGGAAAGTCTGGCAATTGCTGCTACATCTTCCTGATCCGCATTATAAATAAAATAATCCGCCTCATTCTGATTTCTGGTGATGTTCGCTTTTGCTGAAATATACTCTGTTCTTGTACCGTGATAATCAAGGTGGGCATCATATAAATTAGTCAAAACAGCAATTTTCGGCTTGAACTCATTAATACCCATCAACTGAAAGGAAGATAGTTCAATAACAATCGTATTGCTCTTATCCGCCTCTTGGGCGACACCAGAAGCAACTGTTCCGATATTCCCGGCGATTAGCGGATGTCGATCGCCTTCGTTCAGCATGTCAAAAATCAATGTGGTTGTCGTTGTCTTTCCGTTTGTTCCGGTAATTCCTATAAATGGAGCTTCTGAAATTTGATAGGCTAGTTCTACTTCGGTAATAACCGGTATCCCCATTTCAACAGCCTTTTTAACAAGAGGATTTGAATAAGGGATTCCAGGGTTTTTAACAACAAGTTCAAATCCTTCATCCATCAATTCTGCAGGGTGGCTTCCGCAAATTACCTTGATTCCCTGCTCAAGCAGGCCTCTGGCTTCACTATTTTCAGAGAGTGGCTTAAAGTCATTGACCGTCACAAAAGCACCGAGCCGATGCAGCAAGTCTGCTGCACTGACTCCGCTTTTGGCCAGCCCTAGCACCAGTATTTTTTTATGTTTATAGATATCTATCTTCTTCACTATAACCACACCTCGATATAGATTCCAAGTATTGCAAGGAGTAACCCTACAGACCAAAATGTTACCACAACACGCCATTCAGACCAGCCCGACAATTCATAATGATGATGCAGCGGGCTCATCTTGAAAATACGTTTCCCTGTTGTTTTGAATGAAATTACCTGGAGGATAACAGAAAGTGTCTCAATGACAAATACTCCACCAATAATCAGGAGTAACAGTTCAAGCCCGGTAAGGATGGATACAGCGGCTATTGCCCCGCCAAGCGCGAGCGAACCCGTATCACCCATAAATACTTTTGCCGGGTGGGCATTGAAGACAAGGAATCCAAGGACCGCTCCAACGACAGCAACGGAGAAGATTGCCAGCTCAAACTGCGATTGATTCCAGGCGAGAACAGCAAAAGCACCAAATGCTATTGCGGCCGTTCCGGAAACAAGACCATCAAGTCCATCAGTCAGATTAACCGCATTGGAGAAACCTACCATCCAGAAAATGACGAACACCAGATAGAACCAGCCTAGATGAAGAGAGTAGTCAGTAAACGGTATATTCAATTCGGACGGAAAACCATTTTGTCGATACATTAGATAAAAAATCACCGAAATAATGATTTGTCCCACTAACTTTTGTTTTGATGTCAAGCCGAGATTCCTCTTCATGGCTACCTTGATAAAGTCATCAAGGAATCCGAGGAGGCCAAAGCCTAATGTAACGATGATAAGCATATAAGTTCGCGCGGTCGGTTCCGCGAATTTAGAAATCATAACCAGGGAAGTCACAACTACCGATAAAAGGATCATGATTCCGCCCATTGTTGGTGTACCTGATTTTTTCTGGTGGGATTTTGGCCCTTCCTCCCTAATGCTTTGACCGAACTTAAGGCGCCTAAGGAACGGGATGAAGATAGGAGAAAGTAACACTGTTACCAAAAAACCCATCAGGATAGTAAAAAAGATAACCTGCTCAAGCATTGCAAGCCCTCCTTCCGGGACGAACGGACGGGCAAATGCCACCCGCTACAGGTATATCATATGTTCCATCCCACAATGCGAGAAGGATTTTTTCTGAAAAAACATCTAGTAAACAATTCATATCTCTGTCTATACTCCAATTTCAATAAATTATTTTAAACTACTTACTGTTAGCCACGGCTTCACGGGCAATGATTCTGTCATCAAAATCATATTTTACACCCTTGATTTCCTGGTACGTTTCGTGGCCTTTCCCTGCAATAAGGATGATATCTCCTGCCCGGGCTTGGTTTACTGCATATTCAATTGCCTCTTTACGGTCAGGAATTACTTTGTAATCCCGGCCATTAACCCCTTGTTCCATATCGCCGAGGATGTCAATCGGATCCTCAGTCCGGGGATTATCAGACGTCAGGATAGGGTCCGTAGCGTTATCACAGGCGATTTTGGCCATTAGCGGGCGCTTCCCTCTATCACGGTCGCCACCACAGCCTACCAAAACAAAAACCCTCTGTTCCGCAAACTCTTTCACTGTTTTTAAGACATTTTCCAGGCTATCCGGTGTATGGGCATAATCAACGATAATCGTAAAATCCTGACCCGCGTCAACAAGCTCAAATCGCCCCGCAACACCTTTGATACTCTCAATTGACTTAATTGCTTCATCCATGCTGATTCCGGAACAAATCGTTGCACCAATTGCAGCAAGTGAATTATACACATTAAATTTACCAATCTGTTTCATGGATACCGAATAAGTCTGTCCGGCAGCATTCAGGATGAATGAAGTCCCCTTTGGAGAAAGCATAATATCCTTAGCCCGGAGGTCTGCCTGATTATCAATCCCATATGTAACGACATGCGCTGCAGTTGCACGCTTGAAATCAACTGATGCCGGGTCATCAGCATTCAGGATAGCAAATTTGGGGTTCTCTGAATAAGCATTTCCAAGCTGGGAAAACAGAAGGCTTTTCGCATGCTTATAGCTTTCCATAGACTTGTGATAGTCAAGGTGATCCTGGGTCAAATTTGTAAAAACAGCTACATTGAAATCGGCTCCATGGACCCTGCCTAAATCGAGAGCATGGGATGATACTTCCATCACGGCATGCTGAATTCCCGCTTCCGCCATACTGCGGAACGTTTTTTGAAGAGCCAGGCTTTCAGGTGTTGTATTTTTTGCCTCAAAGACTTTTGTGCCTATCCTGGTATACATTGTCCCAATAAGACCGGTTTTTTTATCTGCATCCGCAAATATTTTTTCTATTAAATGGCTTGTTGTTGTTTTGCCGTTCGTCCCAGTAATCCCCGTAAGATGGAAGCTTTGGCTTGGATGCCCGTAAAATGCATCGGCAAGTACAGCCATCGCCCTCATTGAATCTGGAACAATAATTAAAGGAACATCCACATCCAGGTCTCTCTCAGCGATGATGGCTGCCGCACCTTTATCAACAGCTGATTTAGCATAGTCATGCCCATCAACAGTATACCCTTTAATACAGATAAACAGGCTCCCCTCAAGGACCTTTCTATTATCATTTTCAATGGACGTAATGTCCGGATTCTCCCCTGCGTATGGACGGAGCAGGTGGAGATGTCCAAGAAGTTCTTGCAATTTCATACTTTCAATCCTCTCCCAGCTAGCAATCGATTCTTATTTTACATTATTCATCTCTATTTAGCCATTAATCACGAGAATTAATCATTGAATTTCCGCCATAAATACCAAGAAGGCGGAGGAACCCTCCGCCAGCCTTTTATTCTTCTTTTTGACCAAAATAAAGAATGATGGTTGAGCCTTCTTTTACTCTAACGCCCGCTTGCGGCAATTGTTTTACAACCACATCGCCCTCTCCCTTGGATTCTATTTTCAAATTTACCATTTGTTCGGAGATTTCTTTTTTCGTCAACCCTTCAAGTTCTGGCATTTCAAGCATCGGCACATCGGACCAGGTCATTTTCTTTTCGATTTGGTCCTTACTTGGAGGGACGCCTATTGCGCGCAGGGAATCCTTCATGATATTTCCAACAATTGGCGCGGAAACGACTCCCCCAAATTGAACAGTTCCTTTTGGATTATCAACCGCAACATAGACGACAAGCTGTGGATTATCAGCAGGTGCAAAGCCGATAAAGGAGACAATATGGTTGTTTTCCAGGTAGCGGCCGCCCTGTGCCTTTTGGGCAGTACCTGTCTTCCCGCCAACACGGTAGGAATCGACAAACGCCTTCCCACCTGTCCCCTGGGCGACAACACTTTCAAGAGCATGTCTGATTTGTTTCGACGTCTCTTCGGATATGACCCTATGCTTCAGCTTCGGGGAATTTTTCATAACAACTTCTTTTGTTAAAGGATCGATAAGCTCCTTTGCAATATATGGTGTATACAAATATCCACCATTGACAGCAGCGGAAACAGCCGCAACTTGCTGAATGGGTGTTACAGAAACACCCTGACCGAACGCCGTTGTCGCAAGTTCAACAGGCCCAACGCGATTGATGTTAAAAAGAATCCCTGTTCCTTCGCCCTGAAGGTCAATGCCTGTTTTTTGGCCGAACCCAAAGCCTTTAACATAACCAAACAGTTTTTCCTTGCCAAGCCGCTCCCCAAGCTCAACGAAACCCGGGTTGCAGGAATTCTGGACAACTTCGAGGAATGATTGGCTGCCATGGCCTCCGCGCTTCCAGCATTTCAATCTAGCGCCTCCAACTTCAACAGACCCGGAATCATGGAAATGGTCGTTTTTCAAATCAACCTTCCCTTCTTCAAGCGCAGCAGCAAGGGTAATAATTTTGAAGGTCGATCCAGGCTCGTATGTGCTCCAGACAGGAAGATTCCGATTATATACTTCCTGTGGAACATTACGGAAATTCGCTGGATCAAAATTGGGCCGGCTCGACATGGCAAGGATTTCTCCATTATTCGGATTCATAGCAATCGCAATGATTCCATCCGGATTGTATGCCTTTTGAGCGATATCAAGCTCTCTTTCTACAATGGTCTGTATCTTTGTATCAATAGTAAGCCTCAAGTCCAGCCCATCAAGCGGGGGCTGGTAATCATCGGCCATATCGTTCATCCTTCTGCCTTTTGCATCGGCATAGAATTGCACGGACCCTTTTTCTCCGCTTAATTCTTTGTCGTAAAACAGCTCCAGTCCCATTAACCCCTGGTTGTCAATACCAGCAAATCCCAGCACATGCGAAAGATAGCTTCCATAAGGATAGTGCCTCTTTGAGTCTTCACCGATATAAATGCCTTTTAAACCAAGCGACCTGATTTCCTTTGCTTTCTCGTGGGAAATCTTCCTCCCCGCCGGCAGCCTAATGATGGATTCTTTTTTAGTCAGGCTTTGTAGCGTTGCCTCTTTTGACGAATTCAAGATAGAGGCAAGCTTTTCTGCTGTTGCTTCAGGATCCACAATTTGTCTTGGGACAATCCAGACTGTTGGCGCGCTGATATTAGTTGCCAACGGTACACCATTCCGGTCGACTATTTCACCACGTTCAGGAGCAAATGGGATATCCCTGCTCCAGGAGCCTTTTGCTCTATCAGTCAGCATATCTCCTAAATAGAACTGTACGTACCCAAGCCTGACATCAATAATCAGGAATACCAAGATTCCGATAAACAAAGCTGCCATTAAGCGCCTGCGTACTGTCACATTTGAAACCCGCATTAAGAATGCTCCCCTTTCATCGATCCTCCTATGCCGATACTTGGACAAAAAGAAGGACATGCTTGTTCGTTCATTCTTATGCGGGTCTTGGAAAAAATAGAATGCCGGCGGAGAACCCCGCCGGCAAAATTCATGACCTTACATCTGTTTTCTTTTCTTCTTTATCATCATTCAAGCTTTCAATTGGAGTCTCAAGCTCAAGGGTCAGCATATCCCCTTTTTTCAAAGTGGTGCCCCTGGTGATGCTTTGCTTGGAAACATATCCAGAACCTTTGTAATCAAGATTGATGCCAGCAAGGGTTGCCACTTTCATTGCATCGCGAAGCGACCATCCCCTCATATCCGGCATCGTTGCATTACCTGTTGTAAGCAAGATGATTCGTTCCCCTTCCATGGCAGTTTCCTCTGGCGCTGGAACCTGAGCTGCGATTTCACTGCCTTTTCCAATGACGACTGCTTCAAGTCCCTTATCCTTTAGTGATTTCACAGCATTAGACGAGGGCTCTCCTGTTAAATCCGGAAGTTTAACGGAAGTAGGTGCTTCCTTGGTCGATGGTTTAATGTTCAGATATTGAAGACTGTTTTTCATTACCGGGTTGAAAATCATCGAGACTGGAATTGAGCCTTTGGAATAATGATCAATTTCTGGCTGTTGGACAGCAACATACACAACCAGTTCCGGGTCATCCTTTGGTGCCATGCCTAGGAATGAAAAGATATAATCTCCCGGCCCGTCCAAATATCCCCCTCCTTGGGACATTTCCGCTGTTCCTGTTTTCCCAGCTACGCTGTAGCCTTCAATGTTATATCGATTACCAGTTCCTTTCTTGGAGGTAATGACCGTTCCAAGGATATCCCGAACTTCTTTTGCAGCAGCGGCGGAAATCGGCGTTCCCGCGACCTGAGGCTTCTTTTCTTGGATATCGCCTGTATCAGGGTCTACTACTTTTTTTATGACATAGGGCTTCATCATTTTTCCATCGTTGGCTATCGCAGTAGCAGCCTGGATTTGCTGAATTGCGGTAATGGCTGTACCCTGTCCAAAAGAAGTGGTGATTTTTTCAATCGGCCATTCGTAGCGGAGCTGGCTTGTTGCTTCATCCGGCAGATCAATACCGGTTGGCTTATCAAGTCCGAATTTTGACAAATACTCCCTGAAGGTTTCAAACCCCAACTTTTCCTTGGCAATCTTGGCGAACGCCACGTTGGATGAACGCTGGACACCTTCAAGATATGAAATCTTGCCCCAGCCTGTCCAGTTGTGGTCACGAATGGGTTTGTCTCTTTTTGTAACCTGGTAAGACCCTGATTGAAATTGCTCATTGGGGTTAAACTTTCCCTCGTTTACAGCCGCAGCAAGCGTGAAAATTTTCATCGTCGATCCGGGTTCAAATGGATATTCTATCGCTTCGTTAAGCCAGGTTTCTTCCAGCCCTTCCCTTGTTTCAGGATGAAAAGACGGCCGTTGTCCCATTGCAAGAATCTCGCCTGTTTTTGGATCGGCGACTATTGCGATTATTTTTTTCGGATTGTATTCCTCGACTACCTTATTCATCGAATCCTCAAGGAACGTCTGGATTTTTTTATCAAGCGTCAAATATATATCCTTGCCGTTATCGGCAGGGGTAACGATTTCTTTGCCGTCCGGGAGCAGATATCCCCAGACATCACTTTCGAATTTGATTTTTCCATCTTTTCCTTTAAGGATTGAGTCCATTGATTTCTCAATCCCCAGCCTTCCAATATTCCTTGTTTCCTCACCCTTTTTCTCAAGCTTTTCAACAAAGCCGACTAAATGCGATGCAAAGACGCCATTCGGATAAAAGCGTTTTGAATCTGGCTGAAAAATAATCCCGGGCAACTCTTCTTTTTCTATCTGCATTTTTGTTTGATAAGAGATATCCCTTCCGGCTTTACCAAATTCCACCTGGAACAGCTTAGGGTTTTCTTCTTTTTTAGAGAGGATGCGTAAAATCTCGCTTTCTTTCAAATCAATATATTTTGCCAGGGTTGCAGCAGTTTTTTCCGGGTCGACAACATGACGTGGCTTTTTTGGATTGGTTGTCATTTTTTTATCAAGGATTGCAACAAGGTTGTACGACACGGTGTCCTCGGCGACAACCTCGCCGGATCTGTCCATGATTGTCCCTCTTCTCGCCTCAATGGTGTCCTGTCTCATATGCTTTTGCTCCGCCTTGGCAGCTAGCGGCTGTCCGGCAGCTTCCCCAGTGATGCCAATAACAGAAAAACGGTATAGTACGACTAAAAAGAGCAGGAGGAAAGTGAAAAACAATCCAACTGCTCCCCTGTTTATATTAGGCTGTTTCTTTGGCATTTAATGCACAACCTTGACTTTTTTGTCATCAAGTGTAAGGCCTTTTTCCTGAGCCTTTTTCATAATCCGCTCATAGCTGCTTAATTCCTGTTTGAGGACTGTTAGATCACCATTCTGCTTTTCCTGCTTACTGATTGCCACTTTCATTTCCTGGATATCCTTGTTGGTTTGATAAATTTCTGCCTGGGTGGAGATGATTTGCACAGCACCTAAGCTTAGGAATGCCGCAAATAACATCCATATGAAACGTTCCCCCGGAGTTACCTTTTGCCATGTCGACCTGCGCCTCTCGGGTTGGGCCGCCTGTTGTCTTTGCTCATTTTGCTGTTCCTGGAGCTTTCTTGCCAAACTGCTCATTCGTTCCCCTCCTGATTCACTATTTTTTCCATAGACATATCCCTGGACCAGTGTCTCTATTTTTTCATTTAAAGTTTTTCTGCTATTCTTAATTTTGCCGATCTTGCGCGATTATTCTCTTCAAGCTCATGCTCTCCTGGTATAATCGGCTTCCTGTTTACAAGCTTGAGAATCGGCTTATATTCATCCGGGATGATTGGCAGTCCGTGCGGCAATGGCGGTGTTTCCGAGGCCTGTTTTAATGCCACCTTGCAAATCCTGTCTTCAAGCGAATGAAAGGTTATAACCGAGATGCGGCCGCCCGTATTTAAAAGCTTGATTGCCTGGTGAAGAGACTTTTCGAATACTCCAAGTTCATCATTTACAGCTATTCTGATGGCCTGGAAAACTCGTTTGGCCGGATGGCCTCCCGTTCTCCGGGCCGGTGCAGGGATGGCTTCCTTAATAAGGTCGACAAGCTCTGCCGTAGTTTCGATCGGCTTTTTTTCTCTTGCCGCTTCAATTTTTCGTGCGATTTGCTTTGAAAACTTTTCTTCTCCATAGCGGAAAAAGATTTTGACCAATTGCTCGTATGACCAATGGTTAACTACATCGTAGGCAGAAATGTCGCCCTCAAGGTCCATCCTCATATCCAGAGGGGCATCATGATGGTAACTGAAACCACGCTCCGGTGTATCAAGCTGGGGAGACGAAACCCCTAAATCATATAGCACACCATCAACACTATGTATCCCTATATTCTCCAATTCACTTTCAAGATGAAGGAAATTGCTTTTGATAATTGTTAGCTTGTCCGCATAGGCAGAAAGCTTTTCACGAGCATGTGCGATTGCTGTTTCGTCCTGGTCAAAGGCAATGAGTCGGCCCCCGGCACCAAGCTGCTGGGCAATCTTCAAGCTGTGCCCCGCGCCTCCAAGTGTACAATCGACATAAATTCCATTTGGTTTAATATTCAATCCTTCTACAGCTTCATCCAATAATACTGTTGTATGTTCAAACATCGTTAGCCACCCTTCCAATCGAACGATACAAAAAAAAGAAATTATACCAGAATAATATCCCCTCTATATATCGAACCCAATCATATTTTCTGCGATTTCAGCAAAAGAATCCTCGGATTCCTGGAAATATTCTTCCCATAACTGCTTGCTCCAGATTTCAATTCGATTGGAAACACCTAAAATCACACATTCTTTCTGCAGTTGAGCATAGTCAAGTAATGGAGCAGGTATATTAATTCTTCCCTGCTTGTCTATTTCGCTTTCAGTCGCGCCGGAAAAAAAGAACCTTGTAAAAGCGCGAGCATCTTTTTTTGTAAGCGGGAGAGCCTTCAGTTTCTCCTCAATCTCACTCCATTCAGAGAGCGGGTAACCAAACAAGCATCGGTCAAGACCACGGGTTATGATGAACATCTCCCCCAGATTGTCCCTTAACTTGGAAGGAACGATCAGGCGGCCTTTATTATCGATGTTATGATGGTACTCACCCATGAACATACCCGTTACCCCCACTTTCTAATAAGAATGTACCACAATCCTCCACTTTCCTCCACTATTTTTTATTATTACTTTATTAAGTTGGTATACAATTCTGACTATGATGGTTCTGCATTATCTATCATCAATAGACAAAAATCGTCAAATACCGCGGTGTATTGCGGGATTAAAGGATTAGATTACCTCCTATAAAAAAAGATTTAATGGAAAAATCTGCTGTCTATAACGGAATAATCTGTCTAAAGAAAAATAGACTAAAAACATTGCTAAAAAGATAAGCTTGCTGCCAGCACCTTTAATGTTTTTACGATTTATAAATATGGAACTAATGAATTTTAGTAAGAAAACAATGCTGAGTGGGTGGTAGTGGAGGATAGAGTGAGATGCGGGGAAACTTTTAACGTTTGATTGAGTTAATTGGCGCTCAAATTTCAGAGACTGTGGTGCAAAGTGGAGGAAAAACATAAACAGGCTTCAAGGAAAAAAAGGTCCCGCTGTATGCGGAACCTTTTTTAAATCCGTACTAATTTATGGGTACCATCAAATTCATACTCAAGCTCGAGAAGCCGGCTTGGAAAATCAAGTCCAAACTTATTCACATAATAAAGGATATTCCAGACCCGTTCCTGCGGGCTCCCTTCTGGCCTTAGTTCAAGAGAAACCCGATTAAATTTGCCGAGGGCAATGGAATGCTTCATCTTTATTGCTTCTTCAAGCTTCTTTTGCATAAAGCCGATTTGCGAAAGGATGATACTTTCATTCTTTTTCACTAAAGCAAGAATAGCCGGTTCAATTTCAATTGTTTTATCTTCAATCCGCCTGTATTGAGCATTGACTTCCTTGATGGCGTTCTGAAAAACGGATTCAAGTTCAGGGTCCTGGATTGAATCAAGGTACCTCTCCTCATCCGGCCCTGTCCCCCGCCTAATTGTCTCAGATACATTCAAGTCAAGTTCCTGAATATCTCTTTCAATAGTTCTATCGATGAATGTAATGTTCAGCCTTGGCACAATTGGGGGCATTTTCATGCCGAAGTTTTCAAACACAAGCTTCAGCTCGGCCCAATAAGCTATTTCTCCCGGACCCCCTATAAACGACAAGACCGGGAACAGCCATTCCTGCATTAATGGCCTTGTCACAACATTATTACTAAGGCTGGCAGGTTCATTCCTGGCTATCTGCAGCAATTCCTCAAGGGTAAATGAAAGGCTGCCTTTATTGCCGACGAAACACCCTGACATCGGATCAAAATCAAGCAGAACTCGTTCATTGATAGTTTTATCATAATAAAATAAATTTGCTGAGTTCTCGGAAGCATCTATCGTTTTAGGGAAACCGCCTTTGCTTATTTCCTCCTGCTGACGGAGCAATGCAGAAATAATTGCTTCCTGGCCGAGGATGATGTCCTCGAACCTCGAACGTTCAATTTCTCTTAATTCAGGATTCCCAGAATCAATTAGCAAGAGACCGGAGTCAGGAAAGAGACCGGTAATTAAGTCTCCAAAAAAGTCAGTGAATGTTTCGGAACGCTTTAACGCGTCCTCCATAAATGCTTTAACCTGCCGAGTATGTCCGGTTTCCCCAAAAAGGGAAAGTATACTGGCAACCCAAGAACGGCAAAGCTCCTTATCTATCCGGATGTCAGTGACCATCTTTTTCTGAATTACTTTTTGAGGAAAAATCCACTTGTCCGCCCTTGTGCCAATCGGGACATAAACATGGTTCACTTCCTGATAGTCATGGTCTTCACCGGCAATCCAGAAAACGGGAACGACTGGGATTCCAAGTTCCTTCTCTTTCTGCCTGGCTAGTTGAATAATGGAAATGACTTTATGTATCGAGTATAAAGGCCCGGTAAGGATGCCCGCCTGCTGCCCGCCAATAATTACCGCGCTGTCCGGCCGCTTCAATTTTTCAAGCGAGTTTTTAATTGCTGCAGACGGCTGGAAACGCGCCATATACTTTTCGATATGTACGGCAAGCTCTTCTCTCGGAAATTGCCTTGTAGCTAGTTCATCAAGCCTTGCCCTGTCAGCTCCAGGCTCATTATATGTATAGTGGAAAAATGGCATTACTTCATTTGTCTGCTGCAAATAATAAGATGCAAACGGATTTGCCGCAGGCAATAAGAGATTTGAAACCTCCATACAGTACTTCCTTTCTGCAAAAACAATTGTGTATCAATACCATATGAGTATAGCATTTACATTACGTAAACAAAAAAAACTTTGCCTGACAATCTACTTTAAGGAAATTGGACGGCAGTTGTCGCACGTTGAATTAATCCAAATACGATCAGCCCTAGGTACCCAATAAAAAACAAAAGGAAATTAAATCTCCAAAATCCTCTGAAGACTTTTCCAAGAACTACTTCCCCTCTTATTTTCCAATGCAGGACGGCAAAAATCATTGCTGTGGCAAACACTATAATCAAAATTAGCCAGAGGTAAGATTGTCCCCAAATGGTTCTAATTAAGAAATGGACGGCAAGAATTAGGAGCAAAGTTGTAAAATCCACCGCACTACGCACCGAACGCCTGTGGTTTCCGGTTATCGACTTGCTTATTATAAAGATGAGCAAGTATCCCAAAAGCGGCATAACGATGAATGCAGCGAGAAACGATGAAATGACTGTGCTCATGTATTCCCCCCCTGTCCCCATTCAATTCCTTTAATCATATGATAAAAAGCGGTTATGAGGGGAACGCTCTTCCCCATGTCTCCAGCCTGCTCAAGAAGATAGCCGAGAATCGCATCAACCTCCGTCATTCTGCCTGACTCAATATCCTTCAGCATTGAAGAACGGTTCTCCGCTGTTTTTTTGCAAATTTCTTTAACAAGCTTTAATTGCCCGGCCTTATCCTTAAATCCCAGGATATCCACCACCTCAGCAAATACATCCTCAAGCATCTTTTCAAAATACGAGTTTGTAATAAGCTCGCCATTTTGAACACGGAGGATAGCGGTGAGCGGATTTATAACAGCGTTGGCGGAAAGTTTGCTGGCCAGCATCATATAATAATCTTCTTCTACTAAGAATGGGAAATTCGTTCTTGAAATTGCCGCAAGTTCCTTGAGCAACTCACCGTCACCCTTCACTACTGCTGCTTTGGTAACCCCAATTCCATTATGGCTTACAAATGCCGGACCTTCCCTTAACGCGCCGTGTTCAACAGACCCAACAAAGATATTACAGCCTGTAAGTTTTTCAAAGAACTTCAAGTGACCCATGCCATTCTGTAAAAAAAGCACGTTGGGGATGCCGTCGAGTTGCATTAGAACGCTCTCAAGGTGGTACTGTTTCACAGCAATAATCGCGAGATCTACATTAGGCAATCCCACGGCCAAAGGTTTCGCTACAACCTTTGCATTAAAAGGTTCATTACCACGGCGGATTGTAATCCCTGACTTGTTTATAGCTTCAGCTTGTTCGATTGTACGTGTATATAAAAGGACATCAAACCGGTTTTGCAGATATGCAGCAAACAACAACCCGATTGATCCTCCACCTATTACAGCAATTCTCATTCTTCTAACTCCCCGCAATTATTTACATGTTACGCTTCCGCTTTTCTTGTCTAGCTCCTGCGCATAGCGCCTAGTGTACTTCGGTCCCCTCGTTACGATAAGTCAACATCGATTCGCTTGCGCTCATCGTGTTTCCTTTATCTCCTTCGAGGCCCTCCACAAGGAAGGCTTCGGCAGCATCAGCATCGCACGAAGAAAAAGTGATAACTTTTTCGAGGAGGCCATACGGCGCTGACCAGGCGCTTCCGCTTTTCTTGTTTACCTACATTTTACCAAAATGGGACCGGCTTTGTATGGCTAATTTCCTATTTAGAATGAACTTATTCGTTTTTCCTTTGGCGAGCGCACCAATTATGGAGGTTCTTTATGTATAGCTGGTCTTTGTAGATACCTGCACAGAGACTAATCCCTGAACCAAAAACCCTTCCGCTCAGGGCGAAAGGGTAGGTGTGAATACTTAAACTGGATAAACCGGATGTTTTCGGGTACTGAAGTTCAATTCCTTTGTTTCATAGTAGCCAAAGCGATTAATCAGTACCTCTCTCAACTCATCGGCTGCTACAATCTCATCGACTATCAACTCTGATGCGAGCTTATAAATATCAATCGATTCCTTGTATTCCTGATGCTTTTCCTGTACAAAAGCAAGCTTTTCTTTCGGATCGGCAATTTCATTGATTTTATTGGAATAGACTGCGTTAACGGCAGCTTCCGGCCCCATAACCGCGATTTGCGCGGTAGGAAGTGCAATGCATACATCCGGCTCAAAAGCTGGGCCCGCCATCGCATACAGGCCGGCGCCGTAGGCTTTGCGGACAATGACTGAGATTTTCGGCACAGTCGCTGAACTCATAGCAGCAATGAGCTTTGCCCCATGGCGAATAATACCAGCACGTTCAACCTTGGTCCCAATCATGAAGCCTGGCACATCCGCTAGGAACAAAAGCGGAATATTGAAGGCATCGCAAAGTTGAATGAACTTAGCACCCTTATCAGCTGAATCGACGAACAGGACACCGCCTTTTACCTTTGGCTGGTTGGCAATGATACCGACTGGCCTGCCGTCCATCCTCGCCAACCCCGTGATTAATTCAGGGGCGAACAGTTTTTTAATTTCAAAAAAGCTTCCTTCATCTATCAAACTATTGATTGCTTCATACATATCAAATGGCGCATTCTGATTTACAGGAACGATTGACTCTAGAGAACGTCCGGAAACAGGTGGGACAGAGTCAACAGTTTTGGGCCTTACCTGGAAGTTTGCAGGGAAGTAGGCAATATACTTTTTAGCAGACTCAATTGCTTCCTCCTCGTTAGCTGCCAGGATGTCTCCACATCCGCTAACCGTACAGTGCATGCGGGCACCGCCCATTTCCTCGAGAGTAACTTTCTCTCCAATAACCTTTTCAGCCATTCTTGGTGACCCAAGATACATAGATGCGTTCCCATCAACCATAATGACAACATCACAAAATGCAGGTATGTATGCTCCACCTGCAGCAGATGGGCCAAACAATAAGCATATTTGAGGAATCATCCCGGACAGCTTCACCTGATTGTAAAATATCCTGCCTGCGCCGCGCCTGTTCGGAAACATGTCAAGCTGGTCAGTAATCCTTGCACCGGCGGAATCAACCAAATAGAAAAGCGGCACCTTCAATTTTTCAGCAACTTCCTGGATTCGTATGATTTTCTCAACTGTCCGGGCGCCCCACGATCCAGCTTTTACAGTTGAATCATTAGCCATAACGCAGACGGTTTGCCCGCCAACCTTGCCTATTGCTGTTACTACGCCATCTGCTGGAAGACCCTCCGCCTGATTATTGGCGAACTTGCCGTCTTCTTCATACTTGCCATTGTCAAACAACAACGCAAGCCTGTCACGGACAAACAGCTTGCCCTGTTCTTTATTTTTTTCATGGTATTTCGGGTGGCCGCCTGTTTCGGCGACAGACTTTTTCTCATTGAGCTTATCTGATAATGTTGTAGTTTCAGCCATCCTTATCCCCCCTATTCCAGGACAACCAGACAATCGCCTTCATTGACGAAATCGCCGATGTTGACCTTGAGCTCTGTAATTTTTCCGACAAAATTGCTTTCAACCGGAATTTCCATTTTCATTGACTCGATAACGATGATTTCTTGGCCTTCTGTCACTTCATCTCCAGCTGAGACCAGGATATTCAGTACCGTGCCTGCCATTGTTGCATGAATCTCTTTCATGATTTCTTCCTCCCCCATTTTCTAAGACTTCAGATTTATTTTTGTAAAAATGATGTTGTATAATTCCCTTTTGCAAAATCGGCATCCTCAAGGATTCTTTTGAAGAGAGGAGCGTTTGACTTTATTCCGCTTACAGTAAGCTCTTTAAAAAAATTCCTGCCACGTTCCAGTGCCTGTTCCCTTGTTTCCCCATACATGACACACTTTGCAATCATCGGATCGTAAAAAGGGGTTACTGTATCACCGGATTTATAGCCATAATCTACCCGGATTCCTTCACCATCGGGAAATTCGAAGCGATCAATTTTACCCGGAGATGGCAGGAATTTTTCCGGATCCTCTGCGTAAAGTCGGAACTCGATTGCATGTCCCCCGCTGCTTATCTCTGACTGGCTTTTTGGCAGGTCTTCCCCTCTGGCAACAAGAATTTGCCACTCCACAAGATCAATACCAGTAACTTCTTCCGTAACAGGATGCTCTACCTGTAGGCGGGTGTTCATCTCAAGAAAATAAAAGTTCTCGTGTTCATCAAAAATGAATTCAATAGTACCCGCATTTTTATAATCCACTGCCTTCGCCGCATTGATAGCGGTTTCAAAAAGCTTTGAACGAGTCCCTTCGGAAAGAAATGGTGATGGGGATTCTTCCACCACTTTTTGATTGCGGCGCTGGACTGAGCAATCACGCTCGAAAAGGTGGACGATGTTTCCATTTTCATCACCAAAAACTTGTACTTCAATATGCCGGGCATTGGCTATGAATTTCTCCAAAAACACTTCATCAGAACCAAAATAAGCCTTTGCCCTTGCCTTGACTGAAGCAAACGCTTTTTCCAGTTCAGCTTCATTGGAGCATTTGACCATGCCGATTCCGCCTCCTCCACTCGAAGCCTTGAGCATGACCGGATAGCCAATACCTTCCGCAACTTCCTTCGCCTCATCTACAGCGGCTATACCGCCATCGCTCCCAGGTACAACAGGTACACCCGCTTTTTCCATAGCTGCCCTTGAAGCGACTTTATCTCCCATTAATTGGATTGCATCTGATTTTGGGCCTATAAACACAAGTCCTTCCTTCTCAACAAGCTCAGCAAATTCTGCATTTTCCGATAAAAACCCATACCCGGGGTGAATGGCTTCAGCCCCTGTACTTTTTGCCGCATGGAGAATTGTTTCCGCTTGCAGATACGATTTGGCGACAGGAGGCTCGCCAATTCTTACAGCTGTAGTTGCTTCCAATACATAAGGAAGCCCAGCATCCGCATCAGAATAGACAGCAACCGTTTCGATTCCCATCCTTTTACACGTTCTAATTATTCTTAATGCTATTTCGCCTCGATTGGCAATTAGTATCCTTTGCACACTATACCCCTTTCTCCCCAAGAATCATTGTTCGCTTACTCTATCCCCAAGGGCAGCCGAAAGAAGGTCACTTTTTCATTTATCCAATCCTGCATGCCCTATACTATGGTTCTACCATACATTCTGAATATCCTGCAAATTTTGAAAACACCTTTTCATGCTAAAATGCAGAATTTTTCATATTCGTAGTATATAATTAGAATAATTAAAGAAATTGTTTGGCTTAAGCTTTTTATTTTTTTACTTGTTATGAATGGATAGGGAGAATTTTTAAAAGGGGGCTACTAAATGGCAATAAAAGTTGAAAAACTGAAAGTCAATTACAAAACGCTTGAAGAGTTTAAGAAGTTTAAAGAATATGGAGTCCAGGAATTGTCCATGCTTGAGGATCTGGAAGCAAACATTCTGGAAAACGATAGCGAATCTCCCTTTTACGGGATTTATTTCGGGGATAAATTGGTTGCCCGGATGAGCCTCTATCAAGTTGATGCAAAGAGAGATCTTTATTTTGACCCTCCGCAAAATTATTTGGAACTTTGGAAACTTGAAGTACTCTCCGCCTATCAAGGCAAAGGATATGGCTCGGCTCTGGTAAAGTTCGCAAAAGATTTCGGGCTTCCTATCAAGACAAACCCTCGTGTCGGATCAAGAGGATTTTGGGAAAAGCACGGATTTATAAACGTTGAATATGAAGTAGAGCGTGATCTTGGCGAAAACCCGCTGGTATGGTATCCGGAAGGGGTAAGCGCCCAGCATCATTAAATAAGGAAAGCGGAAGCGCCTTGCCCAGCGCCGTATGACCTGGAGTCTCTCCAACTGAGATAAAGGAAACACGAAGAGCGTAGCGATTCGATGTTGACTTATCGTAGGGCGGAGAGCGAAGGGCACTAGGCGCTAGGCGCTGGAGCTAGACAGTTCTCAAAGAAAAGATATACTTTCTGATAAAAGAACAAAAGCGTAAGCGCCCTCGCGCTGAAGCTAGACGTAGACAAGTTGAATAAAAAATTTCTAATCTCATTAACAATAAACAAGGCTGTACGGATTTTCTTCCGTTCAGCCTTTTCACTTACTCTACCCTTTCAAGGTTTCCAAACTTATCAATCTGAAATTTTGCTTTATGCTGGCCCTGTGCCGCTTCTTCCTTATCGGCAGCCATTTTTCTCGCCCTGTCAAGGATGGACATTAATGCTTGATAGTCTTCTTCAAGAGTGTTCAGCTCTTTTAACAGCCTTTCATTTTCCCTTTCAAGTTCTCGTATCCTTACAAGGGCTTGCTCATATTCATTTGCCGAATTCCCCGCGCTTGCATAAAGATTCTCTAAATAGGCCAGCACATCCTTAAATTCTGGAATTGAGGAGCCTGGGTTTGGCTGGACAGATTGAACATCCTCAACTGATTGGGAATCTTCAAGCAGTTGAACTACCGGCTGTTTTGGTGTTTCAAGCTGCTGTTCCTTGGATTCACGCGAGTTCCTTTTTGCTTCCTTGCGTTGTTTTTTTGCATGTTCAATACCAGCCTTGTATTGTTTCCTCACATGGGAATTCCATCGGAACCCGCATGCCGCGGAGGTTCTGGACAGCTTCCTTCCCACCTCCTCGAATGCCTGAAGCTGTGTGCCGCCTTCTCTTATATTGCGCAGGATTACCTCGGCTAGAAGCAGGTCTTCATCCGCGGTCCATGCGTCCTGTCGTGTCGATGACATCCTTCTGATCCCTCCTATCGTTTTACCTCATACTTATGCAGGTAATAGGAAAGATAGAATTAGTATGCAAGTCTCATTTTTTGAATTGCTATTTACTTTTCTCGAGGAATTTAGCCACCTGTTTATGATGGGCTTCTGTTTGCCACAGTTCTGCACAAAGCTCGACTTCTTTATCAATTCTCTCCTGTAGGCCAGCACGCTCCCATTTGTTGACCCAGACACGTTTATATCCTCCTAGGACTGCTCCTTCTCTTAAAAGCATTTCACTGCAGAATTCGCGGAGCGCGTCTGCTGGCTGACCATCAAAGACGCTGTCTATGAATCCAGTTACCGTCAGTTCCTCAACTGAATGAAGGCTTGCATCCATTACTAGCTTCATTGCAACAGGACCTGACAGCTTTTCTGATAAAAGTGATGCACCGCCCCAGCCGGTGATGATTCCTTGCCTCCCTTGAATAAATCCAGCTTTTGCTCCTTTTGCAGCAATCCTGAAATCACAAGCTGAAGCAAGTTCGCAGCCACCGCCCACAGCAGCCCCATTCAGGACAGCGACAGTAGGTTTTAATAAGGTTGCAAGAGAGTAAAGAATGGCAGCCGCCTTAGATAGCATTGGATATGCATCCTCTTTAGTTTTTAATTTATGGAACTCAGACAAATCCCCGCCAGAGCAAAAAGCTTTTGAACCAGTTCCTGTAACCGCGACTATTTTTACCTTATCGTCCTTAGATAGTTCAATTAACTGATTCAATCCATCCAGGACTTCGAAACTAATCGCATTCCGCTTTTCTTCCCTATCGATTGTAAATAAGAGAATTCCTTCTTCGAGCATGGTAATCGTATATGCCAAGTGCGTTCCCTCCTGAAAGACTAATATGTAAAAGAATGAACTTAAAACCGTGATTTCGGAAAGCTCCAGCGAATTAACATCGCAGAGACAGGCGCATTTTGCCTGCCGCGAGGCGTTCTTTTCCTGTCACGAGGCGCTTCGCTTTACGCGGGCAGAAAATGCGTTTTTTGCTTTTTCGACGAGCCTCGCGTCTTCCTCTTCAATCATAGGGTATCTTCAAATCAGAATTTTTTCCATAACACTTTAAAGGCATGTTCGTCCTTTTAGCAGTGTAAGGCCCACGTAATCTCGCCATAAAGTATTTTATATTCTTTTATTATAACGAAAAAAGCACAGGGGATTATCTCCCCTGTGCTTGTTCGAACGGAAAATTAGTCGTTAACTACTTCTTTTCCTTTGTATGTTCCGCAAGCTTTGCAAACGCGGTGAGCAAGTTTCATTTCTCCGCAGTTTGGGCATGCCACCATTCCAGGAACATTTAATTTGAAATGAGTGCGACGTTTTCTTTTCGCAGTTTTAGAAGTCCTTCTAAAAGGTACAGCCATTCTTCCCACCTCCTTAAAGAGTTATAAGAAAGTTATGAAGGCCAGAAATTGCTGGTTCTTCACTTGCTTACTTTTTTTTGCCGATTATGAATCGGATGGTTTGTTGTCGTCAAAAAACTTGGCCAGGCCAGCAAGCCTTGGATCAATTTTGTTGCGTACGTCCTCTTCGCTTACGACCTCCCAATCCTTTCCGGATTGCGGAGCCGCGCCTTCAGGATTTGCTTCGTCACTGAAAACTTGCATCGGAACTTCAAGCAACAGAATTTCCCTGATGACAGGCATCAAGTCGACCACATCGCCTTTAACCTGGTGAGCTTCCTCATCAGTTTCATATCCAGACATATTGAAAAGGAACGTTTCCGTTGTCTCTACATCAACTGGATAAATGACATCAACTAGAGTCCGTGAACAAGGGAGGACCAGATGGCCTTTAATCCTGATATGAAAGGTCACACGCGATGACCCGATATCGGCCCGTCCGGTTACGTGAATCGGGGATACATCCCTAATGGTTGGGTCAGTTTCCCTAATCTCGTCCGCACTCACTGTATCATCAATCAGCATTTCCTTGTTGCGGTTTTTTTGTAGTTGGCTAATTGTCCATTTCATTTACATCACCCCAAGGCAACAAAGGTAATTATACTTTTATGCATACTATTTGTCAATATTTTTTCTTTACACCGAAATTGCAGGTGCAATCAGTGTTTTTAACATTTTAATTTCCTTCCTAAATAGTTTATCCCTAATATAGCTGAAGGAAACATTATAGCATACAGGAGCTGTTTTACTTAAGTGGTATTGATGATTTATAGTAGAAAGAAGAAATTCAGTAGAAAGGAGGCTACACTTGTGAATGCTGTCGGGATTGTAGTTGAATATAATCCTTTTCATAACGGTCACTTATACCATCTTCACGCTTCAAAAGAAATCTCTGGTTCAGATATTGTCATCGCCGCGATGAGCGGCAACTTCCTCCAACGCGGGGAACCTGCGCTCGCCTCAAAGTGGTCCCGTGCAAAAATGGCGCTTTTGAATGGAGTGGATATTGTATTCGAGATTCCTTACCAATACGCTGTACAAAAGGCTGAAATTTTTGCCTCAGGAGCTGTTTCAATTTTGCAGGCTGTGGGTTGTTCAAGTTTATGCTTTGGAAGCGAAGCAGGTGATGCCGCCAATTTTATTAGCACAGTGGAATTCCTCGAAGAACACGAGGAAGAATTTAATTCTTTTATTAAGAAGCATATGAAGTCCGGGGTCAGTTACCCTCGGGCAGCTTCTCTTGCACTTTCGGAATTAAATGGGCCGGATGGAATGATCCCGCTTTCCCAGCCAAATAATATACTCGGCTTCCATTATGTAAAAGCCATTCGTGATCAGGGCAGCAGCATGAAGCCCTTAACTGTAAAAAGAAAAAACGCCCAGTACCACGATGAAGACTTCTCATCAGCAACTATTGCAAGCGCAACAAGCATCAGAAAAGCATTTTTTTCCGATGCACTTGATATACCGGCAATCTCAGCCTATATACCCACAGCCTCAGCCAGCGTACTGCAGGAATATATTAATACATACGGAAGTCTGCATCAATGGGAGCAGTATTGGCCTTTGTTAAAGTATAAATTGCTTCAGGCAAGGCCTGGTGAATTGGCTGGCATTTATGAAGCCGAGGAAGGCCTTGAAAATCGTCTTGCTGAATGCGCAAGGAAGGCAGATACCTTTGCCAGCTTTATGGAGCTTGCTAAAACCAAGCGCTATACATGGACAAGGATACAGCGTCTTTGTACACACATTCTGGTTAATGCTAATAAGAGCGAAATGGACGTCCGTGATGGAGGGCAGCCTGGTTATTTGCGTTTGCTCGGAATGACTGCTTCTGGCAGGAGCTACCTGAACAAAATGAAAGGAAGTTTCCCTATCGAGCTTGTTTCAAAGCTTTCAGGATTCTCTAATCCGGGTATAGAGCTTGATACCCGTGCTGCATCTATTTACTCGATGGCCATTCCAGGCAGCAACGGACAAAGATTGCTGAAACTTGAGTACAGGCAGCCACCTATATACATAGAGTAAAATGTGAGCGGATATCCCAGTCCCGCACGTTTCCTTAAAAGCGAAAAAAAGAGATGAAGCGCTAAACCGCTTCATCTTCCTTCTTTTTCAGGCTTTAATTTTTCCAGATAGTCGACAGCGTCATCAAAGGTATCGACCGGTACAATTTTCATCTTGGTACCAATATCTTTGGCAGTCTTTACGGCAGCCCTGTAATTTGAGTCCTTTGCTCCTTTTTGATTTGGTGCAAAGAAAATATCGGCTCCTGCTTTGTCAGCTGCGACAATTTTTTGCTCAATCCCGCCTATCGGCCCTACAATTCCTTCGGATAAAGTACCCGTTCCGGCGATTTCATATCCTTTTGTCAAATCGTCCTTGGTCAGCTGGTTGTATATTTCCAACGAGAACATCAATCCTGCTGACGGACCGCCTATTTCATCCGTTTTTATCTCAACTTCCGGCTCAACAATGATTTCCCTGTCATCAACAATTGCTACACCAAGTCCTGCACGTTTTGGATCCTCTTTAAATGTTTCTAATTCAACGCTTACTGTTCTCTCTTTGTTATTCCGTGTAAGGACCAATTCAACTGATTCCCCCGCTTTTTTCTCAGCAAGGTACTTCATGAACTCATCCCTCGATTTTAACGTTTTTCCATCTACCTTCAACAGCCGGTCACCAACTTCAAGTTTCCCTTCCGCAGGCATCCCAGGAACGACTTCCATCACATACACACCATTATAGCGATAATCCACTGGTAAGCCAGCCTTCGTATAGGCAGCCTCAATGGCGCTTGCTTTCGATCCTTCCATTAAATGAAGCTGCTTTTGATTGTATTCCTGTTCACTTTCATCGGGTCTTAGTATATCCTCCAGAGGATATACTACCTGATATTTACTGAAGGTTGCCATCAAATAGGTGTAAATATTAGCCCTGCCCATCCTGACTGTTGTCAGCATAAAGCTTCCTTTCTCATCATATCCACCTTCCACTTCAATAATGGGTTCAAGCTCCTTTGCTAGTCCAGGCTTGGAAATATAATAGGGAAGCGTATAAAAAACGCTTGCCAAAACCAGGACCGCCGCAAGGATCCAGGGCATCCGAGGGTATTTCTTGCGCATCTACTGCTGCTCCTTCCACCGTCCAATAACTTGCCTTATCGGTTCGATATGTTTTCGTGCTTCTTCTTCTCCTATTTTAATGATGTCTTCGATATTGGTAAAGGCACGCGAACTGAATTTGCCTACTGAAGGGCGGATCATGATGTCAGAAGCGACTTCGCGATTAACCAACAGTTCTGCCTGCATAATGTCTATGCTCTGCATAATTACATCATAGATCGAATCGATTTCCGCATTTTGTTTGACGCCGGAAACATCGACCGCAATGACGATGTCTGCTCCCATCTCTTTTACGACTGAAACAGGAATCCTATCTGCAACACCTCCATCAACAAGAATTCTGCCGTTTATTTTTTCAGGAATAAAGATGCCCGGGATTGAAATGCTTGCCCGTACTGCATCGGCAGCAGGACCGGTTGTAAAAACCACCTTTTCCCCGTTCATCAAATCTGTTGCGACAATGGCAATCGGCAAATTAAGATCCTCTATATTTTTGTTATGGGTGAAAACCCTGATAAACTCCTTTACCCGCTTACCTGCAATAAAGCCCATCTTGGGTACGGCAAAGTCAAGAAAATATTTCCGTTTAAACCCAATCGAGAATTTATAAAACCGATCCAAATCTATGCCGGTCCCATACAAGCATGCAATAAGCGCTCCCATGCTGCTACCGGCAATCATGTCGATAGGTATTCCCTCATCTCGGAATACCTTTATTACACCGAGATGGGCAAACCCCCTCGCCCCGCCGGAGCCGAGCGCCAAGCCGATTTTTGGGGCCATATCCTTGCTGCCTCCTCTAAAGTGGATACCGTGATTAAATCTCCTTCAATCTTATGGTCTAAATAAATATTCTATGAGTATATTGTTTTACAGGGACAAGGCTTTGCCTGCCCGGTTCCCGACAGTGCTAAAGCCACATTGTTCAAATCATCCGTAACACCCTGAAATACTCCGCCATTCTCCTTAAGGAGGCCCTATATGTTCCGTTCAAAAATCAAAACTATCTTTTTGGCAGCCTCAGTTACCATTATGGCAGCTTCCTTGATTACATATCCGCAGGAGTCCTTCTCAGCCTCAGTCCGTGGCCTTAATATGTGGTGGGAAATCGTTTTTCCCTCTTTGCTGCCCTTTTTTATTGTTTCCGAAATGCTGATTGGCTTCGGCGTTGTCAAGTTTATCGGAGTTCTGCTCGAACCATTCATGCGGCCTCTTTTTAAGGTGCCAGGTGTGGGTGGATTTGTCTGGGCGATGGGTATGGCTTCTGGCTATCCTGCCGGTGCGAAACTGACTGCAAGACTCAGGCAGGAAGGAAGCCTGACCAGGGTTGAAGCGGAACGCCTGGCATCCTTCACAAATTGCTCTAACCCCTTATTCATCTTTGGGGCGGTCTCAGTCGGATTTTTCCATAATGCCCATCTTGGCTTCATTCTTGCCGCTTCCCATTATCTTGGCAACTTTTGTGTTGGCTTACTCATGCGCTTTCATGGAAAGGATGAACGAATGACAAGAAGCAGCCGCCATAAGCGGCTGAAAATAAGGGAAGCTCTTGCCGCCCTACATAGAACGAGGATTAAGGACAATCGTCCAATTGGTAAATTGCTGGGTGATGCCGTGACCTCATCCATCCAAACACTGTTAATGATCGGCGGGTTCATTATCTTGTTTTCTGTTGTTAATAAAATTTTGTTCCATCTTCACATAACAGCATTTTTGGCAAAAGGAGTCGAAGTCTTTTTTTCTACGGTTGGATTTCCTGAAATGCTCAGCATCCCGTTTATTTCTGGCCTATTCGAAATCACCCTGGGCAGCCAGCTAACAAGTCAGGTGCAGGAAGCGACTCTTCTCCAACAGGCAATGGTTACCAGCTTTATACTTGCCTTCAGTGGCTTTAGTGTTCAAGCCCAGGTAGCCAGTATCCTGGCACAAACCGACATCCGTTTTCAGCCGTTCTTTATCGCAAGGATTATGCACGGCTTTTTCGCCAGCATTTTTGCCTTTTTGCTTTGGGAACCTATATACACAAGGTTTGCGGATAGCGGGGCTCCTTCCGATGCCATACCAGTCCTTTTACAAAACAATGCGAATTTCTTAACATCAGCCCACTCAATTATCGGATATGCAGGGCCGCTCCTTACAATTGGTTCCCTTCTAATCTATATTGCCATTCTATTCAGAAGGAGAAACGGTTGATAGTGAAATTCAGCTTATTAGGCCATATGAAAAGCCAGGTGCAAGCACCTGGCTTTTATTAAAGATTAAATTTCTTTTTCAATGCAGCTTCTACTGTTTGAGGGACAAGCTCGTGGATATTGCCCCCATATTTTGCAACTTCTTTGACAATGCTCGAGCTAAGGAATGAATACTGATTGTTTGTCATGATAAAAAAGGTTTCAATCTTTTCGTTGAGCACTCTGTTCATAGATGTAATTTGCATTTCATATTCAAAATCGGAAACGGCACGGAGCCCCCTGATTATTGCATTAGCATGAACCTTTTCAGCATAATCGATAAGCAGGCCCTGAAAAGAATCAATTTTCACATTTGGAAGATCCCTGGTTACCTCACGTATAAGCTCTGTTCGTTCATTAACTGAAAATAGCGGATTTTTGGAAGAATTGTTTAGGACAACAACATACACCTCGTCGAATACTCTAGCACCCCTCCGAATGATATCAAGGTGCCCGTATGTAATCGGGTCAAAGCTGCCCGGGCAGACTGCTATGGTAGCCAAATTACTAAACCTCCTGGTGGTTTTGGGAATATGAAAAAATAGAGATTGCTATTATACCGTACACTTCAGACTTTATCTTTTCAAGCCTTCCTATCGAATCTGGTAAATTTACTTCCTTGCCATGCTCGCAAACTGCAAGTCCATCCTGTTTCAGCCGGCCATCAGCATCAATCTGTTCGAGAATTTTCACAAGCTGCTGCTTTTTATAGGGAGGATCCAGAAAGATGAAATCAAAGTCGAGTTCTCGCTTTTTCACAGCCTTTAAAGCCCGTTCAGCATCAGTTCTGTAGACTTCAGACCTGTCTTCGAATTCACAGGCTTTAAGGTTATCCTTAATTGTATGGATAGCTTTCGGCTCCCTGTCTATGAAAATAACCTTGTCAAGGCCTCGGCTAAGTGCCTCAATTCCAAGGCCTCCGCTTCCGGCAAACAAATCAAGGCCCATCCCGCCGGAAAAATAAGGTCCTATCATATTAAACACTGCTTCCTTAACCTTGTCAGTCGTAGGCCTGGTCGAACTTCCCGGTACAGCTTTTAGCTGCCGGCCTTTATGTGTTCCTGAAACGACTCTCATGTCTATCACCGCTCATTACTATTTACTATTTCATAATCCTACCATACTTGCAGGACCTCGCCAAATCCCAAATGAAATTTGACAGCTCCTGAAAATTTTGTGGAAAAATGTGTATAAGCATTGCATCACTGGAGATAATGACAGTAACAACATCATTGAGGATGTTGTTGCCAACCGCGGAGAAGACTTACGTTTCCCCATAAGTTCTTCCTCCGGTTTCTCCTCTCCCTTTGCCTTCTGTCCCTTTGGGATATAGAAGGACCCTGCAGGATTCCTGCGGGGTTTTTTCTTTTTTGCCGTGGACATCTATGCTAATGTTAATTTATATACTAAACCGAAGGAGAGTTTCCTGTGATTCAGCGTTTTGTAGAACTTGGCAGTGGCTATGGTGACCTATATGAATTAATCGAGCTTGCAAAAACGAACTCAGCCCGATTGCGCCATATGATGGCTCTTTATTCCGAAGTAGATGGAAAAGAGGTTGTTTCCCTCGCAATCATACTGAACCCTGCCAGTGAAGGCAAGTTTCAGCCAGTATATATATGCAGAGAGGGCATCCCTGACCCGAGAAGGATCCCAAACAAACGGTACACTTTATTTGAGGAGACAGCAGCGTCACTGAACAAAACCGTTTGTGAGTTGACAGTAAAGCCTTCCAGCATGTTTGCCGAACGCGACTTATATTTTCAGTATTTAATTGGGATATTGCACCTTAACCATTTCATCCAGCCGCTACATTAGACTAAGGAAAGCGAAAGCGCCTGGATCAGCGCCGTATGGCCTCCTCGAAAATCACTTTACGGCTATCGCGTAATTTCGTGCGATGTATTTCGGGGACGCTTTCCTTGTCTATCACTTTTTCTTCGTGCGAAGCCTATGCTGCTGAAGCCTTCCCTATGGAGCTAGACAGTTACAAAGTCCCACCATATAAACACAAAAAGTGAGGGGATGCCCCCTCACTTTAGATTCCCATTTTATAATCGTATTCTTTTGCTTTATCAGGAGCAGAATTCTCATATTCCATCTTTACAAATGGCTTGTAAGAAGGCTCGACTTTTTTAACAAATGAGTACGACTTCAATTTTTCCATCACGGTCTCTATTTCACTTTGATTACAATATATGACGGCGTACTTCAGCTTCTTGGAAACATAGTGAACATTCCCAAATCGCCTTAGCATTTTGGCCTGCTTCAGTGTATAGAGCCAAACCACCAATCCTTGCCTTTGCCCAAACATAGATTTTCCCCTTCTTACACGATGTTTCTTATAAGTCTAGCATATTATTGCCATTTAAATCAATCCTGCCATAGCCGAGTCCTATTGACTGCTAGAACAAATAAAACTGACATAAGTTCGGTATTTGCTCTTCAATTAAGAGAAAAAGGATGATGAAGTATGGAAATGGAACAAGTCTGGTCAACATTCTTAAAGGAAATCAGCCTAATCCCTAGTATTGCCTCTGTTGACCTGAAAAGAATTGCTGGCATCCCTTTCCTCTATTTGAAAATTACCTCTCCTATTAATCCAGAAATACTTGAAAGAAGCATTCGCCGCTGTTCTTCCACAGCCATGAAAGGCAAAAAACTGAGCAGTGAGACTATATTTGTGAGAAGCGAACAAAATTTCTTTGTATTCCGTCACCGCTTCCTCGTGCCCCAAAGAAAGATGTTTTGCTGCGGTAATTTATGCGTAGATTGCGTTCGCTTCAATCCAAATGGATGGTATTAACAACAAAAAAATCAGCAGAAGCCATTAGCTCTGCTGATTTTTCATTATTAAGCGGAACAGCCGCAGCTTCCGCCCGATCCACATCCGCCGCCACAGCTCGAACCAGAATCAAAGAATGGGTTTCCGGTTGGAACCTTGACGTGTATTGAAACGGAGTGTCCAATCAGCATGCTGATTTGGTCCAGCAATGCCTGAAGGTCATTTTCTGCCCTTTTGAATTCGGCAACATGATCATCAAGATCCATCTCACGCTTCGCTTCGCGGATATTTTTCATAATGCTTTTATAATCCGGGTGGTACTTCCCAAAACGCTGAACGTCCTCGTATTGGTCCTTCAGTTTGACAAAACGTGCGATTTTCAATTGCGTTTCCTGGCTTGTACGCAATTTATATAGGCAATCCCGATAGTATTCAGCAACATCAGACTCAAGAACCATGTTGCCCACCTGATCGGCATAATCGATCAATTCTATTCTTTCGCTAGTAGCAAGCAAATTTGCCCACCTCCATTGCTTATTCTACCATGAAGGTAGGGTAAAGGTGAAATTTTCTTATTTACTTCCTGGATTTACCTTTTATAAGGCTAAACTGCTTATTTATGAAAACGTGCAGTTACATTATACTTAAACCGGACAGCATGCTCTGTATCAATTTCAATGGTGACGCTTATGAATATAGCATTATTTACACCTTATTTTAATCAGCCAAGAGGCAATTCTACAACGGCAAAACGCCTCATTTATTTTTTAAATAAGGCGGGTGTCCGTCCCTCAGTGGTCACCTATCAGGAAAACAACAGCAGTACGCAAAAAATTAATGGGGATTTCTTTCACATTTTACATGCTACCAGATTTGTAAAATGGGCAAAAGAACAACATTTTACTTTTAACCGCCCTTATATCGTTACAATGGGTGGTACGGATATAAATGTAGATTTACAAACCAGCATGAGCTCTGATATCTTCTTATTTTTAAATGGCGCGAACTTTATTACTGTTTTTACCGAGGATGCAAAAAACAAAGTCGGGGAGCTCTACCCTGCCTGGTTGAATAAAACATACGTAATCCCACAAGGCCTTTGGCTTCCCTGGAGTATCTCTCCAAGAAGAGATAGACTTAAACCTTCTATCCTTCTTCCAGCAGGTTTGCGGCCTGTCAAGGATGTCCTAAACGTCCTTCCGGGACTTGATGAGATAATTCACCATTATTCTGATATGACTTTTACAGTAATTGGCGCAAATTTAGATGAGTCCATTCATCAACAGGTGCTAAGGCAGGCAGAACAAAGAAAATGGTTTAACTATGTTGGGGCGGTCCCCCACGAATTAATGATAGAAGAATATGATAAAGCAGATATTATCATTAATTCTTCCCTGTCCGAAGGCCAGCCGCTTGCATTAATGGAAGCTATGGGATTAGGCTTGCCAGTTATAGGGCGAAAAAACAAAGCCAACCTGCAGCTAATTTTACATGAAGAGACAGGCTGGCTTTACGAAACTATTTCAGACTTCAAAGAAGCCATCCATTCAATCGTCAACAATATTCCTTTACGAGAAAAAGTAGTCCGTCAGGCAAGAGAGTCAATGTTTGAAAAATTTTCACCTGAAAAAGAGGCGTTGGCTTACCTTTCATTGTATAAACGGATCGGATGCTAGCTTGACTTATATCAAAAAGAGCTAGCCTCTCCGTTACAGGAAAAAAAACGCCTGTCCCTTATGGATTATTCCAAAACTCAAGGGAAAGCAGTATAGGGAAGATGCACAGCCACTTACAGCAATGAGGGGAATGGTGTATACACCATGTACAGCCTCGTAAAGCGCTTTATCCACTAGGGCTTTTCATCGACTGGAACATATGGAACATCATGGACGCCATCTGTACCCCATTGGCGAATTTGGCTACCCGATGCGGAATTGTTTTTTCAAAATGGTGAAGGGATGCTATTTCAAACTCATCTAGTGCTCCCGGGTTTCGGGATAGCTTGCGGTACCAAACGGGCTGTTCCCTGAGAAATTGCCGTAAATCTTTTCTTGAGTTAATATACTCATTGATTTCCTGCCTCATCACTGGCCTCCTATCAATCCTTTCGGAACGGGAACGGGTGCTGTGGGATTGGTTCAGATGGCGGAGCTTGTTGGCTAGGCTGTTGTTGAAACTGGCCAATGAGACCCTGTATGGCACCCAATGCCTGGCTCAAATTGTAAAGGTGGGATTGAATCTGTCCAGGTTCCACCTTCTTCGCCAGCTCAGCCAATTGCCCCATCCAATCCTTTTTAGAACTATCATCTTCAACCTCTTCTTTTTTTACCCCACTGTTTTTATCCCATCGAGGATCTTCTTCACCTAGAAGGTACCATTCTTCATATAGCTGCTGCCATGTAGTATCCCCATTACGGACGTCTCGGATCAGATGGGGATTTTCCGCCACAAACTCCTTGAATTTATTTACAGATGGATGCAGCTTCCTTCCTTGCGCCAAAGTCCATCCCCTCCTCTTAACTTGCCTATAATACCGTATGCCCATATGCGGAATTTGTGAAAGTGCCGCTAAAAAATTGTATCGGGAAGAATTATTCTCTTTCTTTTTCTAACTCTGTAAAAATAAATGCAATAATGATAGTATTTTTATTAGAAAAGGAGAGAAAAACTTTGGACCATGAACTAGAATTATTGCTAAAGCAATACCTTGAAAAATCAACTCAAGAAGACGTTGATGTCTTAAAATATGTTCTTACCGGGTTGAAGGATAAAGTAGATGGAAACACAGGTACATATATAGGCGGGCTCCTCCATTATGAAAAAGTCCCAGACGATAATGCCTGGGAAGTCACAATTCCGATAAATCCGCTAATCTATAACTCCCTGGGTATTGTACATGGGGGAATTACGGCCACCTTACTCGATTCCGGAATGGGTACACTTGCAAACGCTCTTGTCCCTGAAGGATATGGTGCGGTAACTTCCCAGCTGAACGTACATTACCTGGCACCGGGAATTGGCGACTACCTTCGCTGCCGGGCCGAAGCCGTCCATATTGGAAGAAATACGCTTATCGTCAGTGGCGAGGTATTCCGGAGCGATGGAAAAAAAGTTGCCCATTCGACTGGAACTTTCTTTATTGTAGAAAAAAAGCCAAGCAGCGGAGAGTGATATCCTTTGGTCACTGCAATTTTAATTCCTATCATTATCCTCTATTTTTTATGGATTTCCATAAAAGAAACAAAGGAATATGAAATTAAATGGCGTGAGGCTGGCTTCGCAAAGGAAGAAGCGATCGTATCGGGGACGATTATTTCTTTTTCTCAGGAAAAACAACGCTTTTACTATCACCGCTACCTTCTTGTCCAGGAAATGATGGTCAGAACTACAACGGGTTCGGTCAAGGTAAGAATCCAGATCCCGCTTATTAAGGACGCTGCCATAAAGGAATTTTCTATAGGTGAACAGGTCAAAATATACGGAAGCTGGCAAGATAGATGGTTCCATGCCAATCGGGTTGAGCTTGTATAAAAAAGGATGGCAGCCGCCATCCTTTTTTATACAATATAAGAAAAATATCTTATCAGTTCTAAGTTTCAATGGAAACCTTTATTCTAGCCACTTCTGAATGAAATTTTGTGTATAATATTTCCGGTGAACTCCAACACCAAGATGTGTGAATTCTTCATTTAATAGTGCTTCCCTATGTCCTTTAGAATTCAGCCAGCCTTCAACCGCCGCGGGGGAGTCCGTGTAATTGGCGGCAATATTTTCACCTGCAGTCTGGTAAACTACCTTTGCCTGTTTTAACCGGTCGGTCAGCTTGCCATATTTTTCTGATTCGTGCGAGAATGTGTTTGTTTCATACATGTCCAGACTATGCCCATATGCAACCTGTGCTGTCCGTTCGTCCCATTGCAGCGGCTCGAGCTCAAATCGGAGCCGGAGGACATTTGTCAGATCAAATACCTGTTGTTCATTGCCTGCTTC
Organism: Bacillus sp. FJAT-18017; assembly: GCF_001278805.1. Classification (GTDB taxonomy): domain Bacteria; phylum Bacillota; class Bacilli; order Bacillales; family Cytobacillaceae; genus Bacillus_D. Next base: position 3,399,987 of record NZ_CP012602.1, read on the forward strand.
TACTTTCTTCCACTCTTCCTCCTCTAGAGGTTTCGACTCAATCAATTGCCCCCTGTAGGCGACTTCATACGGCCTTTGCTTAATGAGTGTCTCCGCATTAAGGAAGCGAATGCTTGATAGGGTGCTAGTAAATTTATCAATATAAAGCTGTGCGTAAATATCTCCAAATTGGATAAGCGGTCTTGTGTTAACGTCTGTATCGGTAAGCTCAAGCCTATAAGAGTTACCATCAAAATCAATTATAATATCTGTCTGGATAGCGAATGCTGCAAAGATTTCTTCAAGAGGCTGACCAATTATAAAAGGACTAACATCGGTGTCTGAACCAATTGCAAACACTGTTACTACTTTGCCATCCTCAATACCTGCTTGAAGGTAGTTATCTAGATTCCCATTGTAAATATGCCAATCATAATCATAACTTGATTTATCAATTCTGTTTGGTTTACCAAGAACCTTCTCAACAGCCTTTGCCGATTTCCCTATTAATGTAGATAACCCGGTTTTAGGCCGAGGCGGTATTTCGTAGCCAGTCCGCTTTTCAAGCTTCGATTGGTCCGCCGGCTCTGGCACCGGCTCTTCCCTTATAAGGGTGTCCTTTTCTGGGGCCTCATTATGGCTGACATAAAAACCGACTGCCAAAAAGATCGCTGCAAAAAATAAAATACGAATTAAGGACTTCAGACCCCTCCCCCCTCTCTTTCATTCTTTATACTATATGTTTTTCTTATTTAATTATATCACCATAAATATTTCAAAAAATAGAGCCCCAGCGAATTATAGAAAAAAATAAAAAGGCGCCGTCAGGACGCCTTTCAATGCTGTACACCGTTATAATTGGATTCGGAAATTTCCGATAGTGCTTTCTTAGCCTGACTGTCTGTCATATCACGTACAGCAAAGTCACCAAGCGATACAATTCCAACAAGCTTCCCATTTTCAACTACCGGAAGCCTTCTGACCTGATTGTCAGCCATAAGCCGAGATGCTTCCTCAGTTGTTGTCTCAGGAGTGACAGTTATTAATTCTTTACTCATAATTTCTTCCACTTTTGTTGAACCAGAATGTTTTTCAGCCGTCCCGCGAATGACGATATCCCTGTCGGTAATCATTCCTACAAGTGTACCTTCATCAACAATTGGAATTGCTCCGACATTCAACTCTTTCATTTTCAGGGCTACTTCGTACATATTATCGAGAAGGGAACAGGTTTCTACATTTTTAGTCATAATTTCACTAACTTTATCCATCATAATTCCTCCCGTTCAAAATCTGCCGCTTTTAGACAGGAACTTCTCACTTATCTTTTGTTTTACTGGTTCGTTTTATTCCAATACCTGAACCTAATAACAGGTGAATTCATTGCATAATAAGACATTTTAAACTATTATAAAAATGAATTACGTGCCAATGTGAAAGCATATGCATGTTTAAAGGGGGATATCAACAGTGAAGTTTGAAAACACGGGGATTGAAAACCTGAAAGCGGACCTTAACAGGCTCGATGAAATCATGCTTGAGCATGGGCTTGTCCGTGAGGGCCAATGGGATTATGAAAGAGTTACATACGACAAAAAAATTCAAATAAAAGACAGCATCTATTATTTGAGGCTGCGTGGTTACGCTGTCGAAGGTGATGTTGGGGCGCACCGAGCGGTTATACAGCTTCTGCCTCCACTTCTTGGAAAGCATTATTACCCTCATGGAGTTGAGTATGGTGAAGGTGAAGACTTCCCTGCATCACTGGTTACACAATGCAAAAACTTAATAGACCAGGTAAAAGAGGAAATAGAAATCTTTGCTCTTTAAGAAATTTCGGAAGGCATTCAATATGCCTTCCTTTTTATTTGTTCAAAAGGATATAATTGTAGTATTCACTTATATTTAAGGGGTATTGGCATGTCTGCATTTTTTTCAAAAAAAAGAATCATCCGGATTATTGGAGTTTTACTTGCAGTTGTTGCTGCCTATTTTCTTATACCTGCTTCTGCCCCAATCCTCCTGTCACTATTAACAGCACTTCTGCTCGAACCCGCAGTTCGGTTTATGGGTGTACACCTTAAATTGAGCAGGCGGATGTCAGTCCTTCTCGTTTTCCTTTTGTTTCTATCTTTAATTGCTCTTGGGGGCTATTTTATAACAACAAAGGTAGCTGCAGAGGGATTTGCGTTAGCTAATGAGGTGCCAGCCTACGTAAATCAAGTTTCAAAGCTTTGGGCCGAGACCAAATGGAATTTGACAAAAGCATTGGAAGACTTACCCGCTCCCCTTGTCCACCAGGCAACACTTCGTATTGAACATACTATTTATTCGATTATCGGTGTACTGCTGGAATATGTAAATATTGAAACCATCAGAACGGTCCTGACTAAAATTCCGAACCTTTTTATTTCATTTATCGTTTATCTTGTCGCTTTATTCTTATTCATGTTAGAAATTCCTGCATTAAAGAAAACAGTTTACCAGTACCTCTCAACATCTACAACCGAGAAGGCCAATATAATCTCATCAAGGCTATTTTACGTTATAACTGGATTCCTGAAAGCTCAGTTGCTTGTAAGTATAGTGATTCTCGCTTTTTCTCTTCTATATCTCTATCTTTATTTTCCTGAAGCAGCAATTATCGGCGCATTTTTAATTTGGGTATTTGATTTCATTCCAGTTGCAGGATCATTGTTAATTTTAATACCATGGGCATTGTTCTATGCTGTAGCGGGAAATATGGGAATCTCGTTTAAACTCGTATTTCTGGCTGCCATCCTTTTCTCAATCCGGCATTACCTCGAACCAAAAATGCTTGGAAACTATTTAAAGCTTTCCCCGTTGGCAACACTCGCATCTATGTATATCGGGTTTAAAATGGCAGGAATAATAGGAATTATATTTGGACCTATTATAGTCATAAGTATAAGCGCGGCGAGGGAAGCGGGAATCATTAAATTCAATTTCAAGCTCTGACTGACAGACCGTACCTCATACTTATAACAAACGGGCCACTCTATTGCCGAGTGGCCCGTCTTTTTTATGTTCCCAAAATTGCTTTTATGACAGATGTTGTTTCACCGCCACTGTAAAAAACGTACAGGAGAAGATAAACTGCAACTCCAGTTATCGCCGTGGCAAACCAGACAATACTTGTAATCGGCCCAAGCCTTTTATGTGTGGCAAGCTTGTTTTTAAATCCAGTATAAAAATTAATTATTCCAAGAACAGCACCTGTAGTTGCCAACGTAATATGGAATATTAGAAAGACAGTATAATAAATTTTTATATCATCAGGCCCGCCAAAGGATGTATTACCGATAAAAATGGTTCTGGATGCATAAATAATGAAAAAAATCAGTGCGGCCACGCCAGCAAAGAACATAGTCCTCTTATGAGCTTCAATCTTTCGCTTGGAAATTTGATACCAGCCAATTGCAACAAGAATAGCGCTCAGCACAATGAAGGTAGTGCTGATAGTTGGGAGAATAGGTAGGGAATGCTCCATTTGTATTTGTCCTCACAATCTTATGTACTACTATAAGTGTAGACGAGCCTCCGTGCTTTTTCAATTATAAAGTTAAGCTTCTAAAATTATTATATGCATTTATGCCAGTTATTTAGGGATGAAGGATTAAGCCAAACCCGGAATAATTTGATTGATTGAAAAAAAACAAGGCCCCAACTGGGACCTTATTCTGCAAGGAAAGGTTCGGGTTCTGGATCGATGCCGGTTTGCTCATCTCTATACCATTGGAAGAACACTTTTGCCAGCGCAATTCCGTATACAATTTCTTGAATGACTTTCATTAATACACCGCCAAGCCGCTGGTCTTCGAGAAGCGACATCGAACTGAACATTTGAGGCCCGCTTAAATCGAGTCCGGCAAGCAAGGTAGGTGAGACACACAATTCCAGAGCCTTCGCCCAGGCTCGTGGGTCTGAGAATGTAACATAAAGCGGTGTGTTAGTAAAGATAATCAGTGCACAAGCAGGTGTAATCAATATACCATTAGCAAAAATATAGCCCACTTTTCTTAAGCCAGATAGGGTTTGGTATTCCTTAAGCGGAGCGACAATTGGCCACCACATAAAAATCGCGAGGATAAAGAGCAAAGAAGTAATTCCCGCATGCATCCAAATTGATTGTTTTACTGTATCAAAAATAAGCGGGATATGATAAAAAGAAAATGCTCCATTGAAAACAATTAATGCGATTAGTGGCTTGGTCACGACAGAAAACAACTTTCCGATAATCGGAAGCCTAAGGATAGCTCTCCAGAGCCATTCCGGTATACCAAGAATCAGAAGTGGCGGGACTACTAAGTAAAGTGTTGCCATTTGGATCATATGGGCATAAAACGTAATATGGCCTAGTAAATCCAGCGGTGAACCCTTAATTACGTACAATAATGCCATGGCAGTAACAAAGAAACCTGCCTGGCCCCTCCTTAAAGGCTCGCTTCCTTCAATTTTTCCTCTAAACTTTACGGTTATCAAAAAATAACCCGCGATTATAGCCAAGATAAATAGTAAGAAATACGGGCTCCAAAGCGCTTGAAAACCAAATATGTTTAAACTAAGCACCGTCTTTCACCTCAATTTAATAGATTTCCCCTATATTATAGACCTGCAGGAATCTGTAAGCAAAGCTCTTGCTTTTGTTCTAAAAAGAAAATCGGCTTGCGCCGATTTTCTTTTTTTATTTTGTTTTAGAAAAATGTAGAGCTAAACGGGAACTTCCGCTTTTCTTTGTCCAGCTGCAGCGCCGAGTCCCTCGAGGTTGCTTCGGTCCCTCAGTGGAAGTCAAAGAACAACTTCCTCTTTGGGCCACCCACAAGAGTATGCTTCGGAAGCATACTCATCGCACGAAGAAAATGCGTTTTTGCATTTTCGAGGAGTGCTTCTCGGGACTGACCACGGCGCTTCCGCTTTTCCCTGTCTAGCTGCAGTCCCCACCGCCTAGTGTCCTTCGGTCCCCTCACTACGATAAGTCAACATCGATTCACTACGTTCATCGTGTTTCCTTTATCTCATGTCGAGGCCCTCCAGGCCATACGGCGCTAAACGGGGACTTCCGCTTTTCTTGTTACCACCAGACTATGGTTAGGAATGTCAGAATGGTAAGCAAGCCAACAGCTAGGCCTCCGTATAGGAACATAGCTGGCATTTCATGTCCTTTATGGTTCATATGCATGAAGTAGTAAAGCTGGAAGATTACCTGAATAACCGCAAGGAGAACAATTAGCGGAACGGTAAACCAGGATGAAAATCCTACTCCAACTGCCCCAAATGCTATAAAGGTAAGAAATAGCATCATCGAGAATGAGATAATCTGGTAACGCATTTCCTCTTTGCTTTTCTTCTTCCGATATTTAAGGTCAATTTTGGGGTTCCCTGAGTTCACATTTTGATTAGCCATCAGTTTATCCCACCATTCCCATTAAGTAGACTACTGTAAAGATAAATACCCAAACTACGTCAATGAAATGCCAGTATAGGCTGGCAATATAAAACTTAGGAGCGTTGTACAGGCTTAGGCCCCTCTTTGCATTACGAATCATAAGAGATAGTATCCAGGCAAGGCCAAAGATTACGTGCGCGCCGTGGAAACCGACAAGCGCATAAAATGAAGATCCGAATGCCGAGCTTGTAAAGGTATGCTTATAAGCATGAACATAATGCTGGAATTCATAAATCTCCAAAACCAGGAATGCAGCACCAAGTGCAACTGTAACACCAAGCCAGATCATCATTTTTTTATGGTCAAAGTTCTTCATGTGGTACATTGCATACACGCTTGTCAATGAGCTGGTCAAAAGCAGCATCGTCGCGACAAATGTAAGTGGCAAGTCGAATATATCCTGCGCCAGTTTATGGGAATCATCTGGAACTTTATCCTTCAGCGCCAAATAGGTTGCAAACAGCGAAGCGAACAAAACGGTCTCGCCGCCAAGGAATAACCAGAAGCCTAAAAATTTATTTTTTCCTTCAAGGGTTGCTTTTTCGGGCGAAGCAGGCCATGTTTCGTACGTCATTTTTTCTTCAGCTTGCATTATGCCTTTACCCCCCTATCGTCCTCATCAACAAGATCTTCCTTATGAATATGGAATCCATGATCATCTTTAATAGAACGGAATAGCATGGAGCCAAATGTAATAAGGAGACCCAGAACTAGTACCGGGATTGCCCAGGCCTTTGGATCATCCCCTGACTGGTACATTGCACCAAATGCTGCAATGAACAAACCAAGTGAAATCACAAACGGTACAAATGATGAATTCGGCATATGGATATCACCGACCGGTTCTGCCGGCATCATACCTTTTTTGCCTTCCATTTTTTCAAGCCATAGAGCATCCAACCCCCGTACAAGCGGAGTCTGCTTAAAGTTGTAGAAAGGTGGAGGTGAAGCAACAGCCCATTCAAGTGTCCTTCCATCTTCCCACGGATCTGCTCCGACCCGGACATTCTTTACCTGTGTCATGACGATGTTATAAAGCAGTACAATGACGCCGGCAGCCATCAAGAATGCCCCCACAGTACTCACGAAGTTCCCTGCGTCCAGTCCCTGTCCCGGCAAGAATTTAAAGATCCTGCGCGGCATGCCCCAAAGACCAAGGAAATGCTGGATGAAGAATGTCAGATGGAAGCCGATTAAGAACAGCCAGAAAGTAATCTTGCCCAATGTTTCGTTAAGCATCGTTCCAAATATTTTTGGCCACCATAAATGAGTGCCAGCCAAAAGGGCTAATACGACACCACCAACGATAACATAATGGAAGTGAGCGACAACGAAATACGTATCATGGTACTGGTAATCCTGTGCTGCAGACGCAAGCATGATACCAGTTACGCCACCTGCAGTGAAACTTGGAATAAACGCAACTGCATATAACATAGGTGTTGTGAATTTAATGCTTCCTCCCCACATTGTAAGGAGCCAGTTAAAGATCTTAATACCCGTTGGCACAGCAATTGCCATTGTTGCAACCGCGAAAATAGAGTTGGCAATCGGGCCGAGCCCTGTTGTAAACATGTGGTGAGCCCATACCATGAAGCCAAGGAAACCAATCAGGACAGTCGCAAATACCATCGAGGAGTATCCGAATAGGCGCTTCCTTGAAAAAATTGAGAATATTTCAGAAAAGATACCGAACGCCGGAAGTATAAGGATATAAACTTCAGGGTGTCCGAAAATCCAGAATAAATGTTCCCAAATGACAGTGTTGCCCCCATTTGCAACATCAAAGAAGTTGGCGCCGAACAGGCGATCAAACATCATTAGCGTTAAACCTACTGTTAATGGAGGAAACGCAAACAGAATAAGTGCTGAAGCAACGAAAGTAGTCCAAGTAAACAACGGCATACGCATATAGGTCATACCTGGAGCACGCATATTAATGATAGTGACAAGGAAGTTGATACCGGCAATTAAAGTACCAAAACCGGATATTTGTAGTCCTAGTACATAAAAATCAATGCCGTGCCCTTCGCTATAAATTGATAGTGACGCATAGGATGTCCAGCCGGCATCAGGAGCGCCGCCCATGAACCATGAAAGGTTCAGGAACACACCTCCAAAGAAAAACAGCCAGAATCCAAGCGAATTCAAGAATGGAAACGCGACATCGCGCGCTCCGATTTGTATTGGTACGACCGCATTCATAAATGCGAATAATAAAGGCATTGCTGCAAGGAATATCATTGTTGTCCCATGCATTGTCAAAATTTCATTATATAACCCTGCACTGACAAAATCATTGTCCGGTACAGCTAGCTGAATGCGGATAACCATCGCTTCCAGCCCGCCGACGATAAAGAAAAATCCGCCGGCTATTAAATAAAGGATTGCAATTTTTTTATGGTCGACAGTCGTCAAATAGTCCCATAAGACTGCCCCGAAACCCCTTTTTTGAGCGTAGGTACTCACAGTTTTACCTCCCTTTCCACCATTCCCCGGTTATTCCTGAACTTTTAATCCCATCAAATATTCTGCAAGCTGATCGAGCTGCTTTTCATCTAACTTGCCATATTGGCCAGTCATTTTGTTGCCCGGCTTATACTTCTCAGGGTTTTTGATCCAGTTTTTCAAGTTTTCTTTATCATGTGGGAGAATACCGGCCACAAGCTCCCGGTCACCAAAGTTAGTCAAGTTAGGCCCCATCCTAGCTGCTTCAGGTGTTGTGTTTGCTGGAGTGACAGCATGGCAGCTCAGGCAGCTTTGATTGAAAATTTCCTGGCCAGCCTGTGCATCAGCAGTAGTTGCCGCAGCAGGTTCCTTTACATCCTGCATTGCAGTCACCCAACTATCGAACTCATCGCGTGAAACTGCTTTTACTTTGAAATCCATTAAGGCATGTGATGGTCCGCATAATTCTGCACACTTACCATAGAAGAGGTTTCCTGCTTCATTGGCTTTCTGCGAGTCAAATTCCAGCCAAAATTTATTCAACGTGTCCGTGTTTGTATCCATCTTTCCCCCAACTGCTGGAATCCAGAAGGAATGTTTAACGTCGGAAGCCTTAAGGTTAAAGTAAACCTTTTCATCTGTCGGCACGACAAGATCCTGGCTCGTAACGATTTTCTGGTTAGGATATTCAAATTCCCACCAGTATAAATTCGCACGTACATTGATAACGAGCGCATCCGAATTTTTCTTTTCCGCTTCGGAAACATCAGCAAGCTTGAAAGTAGCTGATACAGTAGGGACAGCCAAAATTAATAACAATAAGATTGGGATAACAGTCCAAACGATTTCAAGTGTGTGATTTCCTTCAACTTGTTTCGGAATTTCATCTTCACTTTTACGGCGGAATTTAAGCAACACTAGAACGAACAGTACTGTCACAACAAGGATAACTCCTACCATGATACCGGTACTGAGCTTCATTAATCCGTATTGCATTTCCGCAACTTCTCCCGCAGGCTGCAGTGTGGACAGGAATGGCTTTCCACAGCCCGATAGGAATAGCGCCAACATTGAAAAAATTGATACCAAGCGCCAATTCGCAAGCCTTTTCATAGATTAATCAAACCCCTCTTTCGTATTAAGTTTGTTGACAGGACGCTTCACCCCGCAGCAGGGAAGCATCCTGTAGCGAAACTAAATGACTGTTACAATGACCATCGCTGTAAATATGATTGTTACGTATTGCAGCGAGTACACAAACATAAGCTTCGCCCATTTGATATCATCTTTCATCATATATCCATAAATCCCCAATGCTAACCAGCCAATATTAAGCAAGGTGGCCAGCACTAGAAACGGGATTCCAAGGGAAGTCAGGAAAAGTGGTATTGGAAGCAGTGCAGCAACCCAAAGGACTATATGGAGTTTAGTAGTTCCAAATCCTTTTACAACCGGTAGCATCGGAACGCCTGCTGCCCTGTATTCTTCCACCCTTCTCATTGCAAGAGCATAAAAATGCGGCGGCTGCCAGATAAACATTAGTGCAAACAGCGCCCATGCAACCGGGTCCAGATTACTGTCAATAGCAGCCCAGCCAATCAGTGGCGGTACTGCCCCGGATACACTTCCTACAATCGTGTTCGAAACAAACTGTCGCTTTGACCACATCGTATAAAGGACGACATAACTAAAAACCCCAACGATGCCTATGACAGCAGCAGTAACTGTTGTAAACAGCAACGAGATGGTCCCAAGTATAATTAGCGCTATTCCCAGCCATAAGACTTTCATGGGCTGTACGGTTCCGTTAACCGTAGGCCGGCTCTTTGTCCGTTCCATTAAAGGATCAATGTCCCGGTCATAAAAATTATTGATTGCACACGATCCCGCTATAATAAGGGATGATCCTGCAAGTGTGAAAAAAACTATATCAAGGTTTTCCAGGAAACGCATGCCCGAAAATTCCAGTGCAAGCCATAACCCAGTAAACGTTGTTATCATATTTGAATTTACAATTCCAATTTTAATTAAGGCCAGAAAATCTTTAAATACCATTGACCTATCAAGGCTGCCTTGATTAATCGAAGCCTCACTGTATGCCTTCGGATTGGACATTCTTCTTCCTCCTTCATGCCTGCATAAAAAGCAAAGCCCCTATTTGTTTTCCTTCTATAGTAAAAAGGTTAATTAAAAAATTAATTAGAATTAAATACGCTTTCTCTGTATATTAAATCACACTTATAGGCTTTTTTGTGAACTTTTTTTGAATTTAATATAACTATTTTTCATATAGTCATTGCATCATTCCGCATTTAATATTTTCGGAGCATAATAAATTAAGATAATGGAAAAGTGCCTGTCTTGAGCCTTTTTATAGTTCAGCTTTTAATCAAGTGTTGTTTTTTGGATGTGGCCGCCCTTTAAAAGGCTGCATTCAACAATATTGTTTTATAATAGTAAAATAATGGTGTGTTGAAAAAGATATTATTGAAAGAAAATTCGCACTTTACTTCACTATATTGAATTTACTGCTTGCCCTTCAACTTTTATGCTTACATTTTAGTAAATCAGATGGTAGAAGGTATCCGGATTTTCTTTCGACATTTATTCTGTTCTTTTTTTGTTTCCTCAGCTATTATGTATAGGGGGTACATCCCCACTCATTATACTGACTGTTTTATTTTATGACAAATTTTTGAACTATTTTAAGAAGGTGAAAGATTTGAAGCGTTCGTTGAAGTGGTTTTCGGTGGCTACAACTATCGGGATGATCTTTATCCTGCTTGGCGGAGCATTGGTAACCAAAACAGATTCCGGTATGGGCTGTGGAAGGTCGTGGCCGCTTTGCAACGGGGAAATCGTTCCTGGTGATATCACACCGGAGTTAGTCATCGAACTTGCCCACCGTGTCGTATCAGGTGTGGTTGGTTTAATGGTATTAATTCTTTCTATTTGGACTTGGCGCGCGATAGGCCATATTAGGGAAACAAAGTTCCTGTCCGCTCTGTCGTTTGCTTTTCTCGTCCTGCAAGGGCTGATTGGTGCTGCCGCTGTTGTATGGGGACAATCGGATTTTGTTTTGGCTCTCCATTTCGGGATATCGTTGATTTCATTCGCGGCTGTTTTCCTTTTAACCTTACTTATATTTGAAATTGATAAGAAGTTTGACGCAGAAAGAGTAATAATCGATACAAGAATGGCATTCCATATTATTGGTATCTCTGTTTACAGCTATATTGTCATATATACCGGCGCCCTGGTCAGGCATATGAACGCAAGTCTTGTGTGTCCTTCCTGGCCGCTTTGCTCAAATGGTGTTTTCTCTCTTCCTGACAATATTTACGAGTGGGTCCAAATGGGGCACAGAGCAGCTGCAGGGTTGATATTTTTATGGGTAGCGTATATAACCTGGCTTACGATAAAGCAATATAAATCGGAACGGGTCCTATATTGGGGATGGATAATTTGCCTTATTCTAGTATCATTACAAGTCATTGCTGGGGCAATGATTATATTCACAAGGTTAAACCTCTATATCGCCCTGTCACATGCTTTCTTTATTACATGCCTCTTCGGTGTTTTCAGTTATTTCCTGCTGCTAGTATACAGAAGTAAGCAAAATCAGCGGCAAGTTAATGATACTTTTCAACTCCTTCAGCCAGATGGGGATATGAATACCTTTAAGTCGTAAAAAAAAAGCCTCGCAGCAATATTAACGCTGCGAGGCTTTTTTTGAACATCCAGCTCCATAAGTGACGCTTTTGCGTTTAAAGTGATCTTCCTGTCCTAGCTTTGTATACCTTCTGCCGGACTGGCTGTTTTTCAGGTACAGGCTTAACATTTCCTTTTTTAGAATTGGTTTCTAGTCTCGTATACATGGACACATTCACCAATATACCAGCCGACATAGCTAATTGCATAATCGAGGAACCTCCATAGCTGACAAATGGCAGCGGAACCCCAGTAAGGGGAATGACTCCTGAAACACCTGCAAGATTAATGATTGACTGTACGCCTATCATACTCGAAATTCCGATTGCCAGCAGGCTGCCAAACGGATCCTTGCATCTCATCGCAATTCGGTATCCTTTTAAGACAATGAAACATAGGGATAGTACAACAAATGCAACACCGATCAGCCCCAGCTCTTCGGCCACGACAGCAATAATAAAGTCTGTATGGGATTCTGGAAGATACCCCAGCTTCTGTACACCTTGTCCTAATCCCAGGCCTGTAATCCCTCCCGAACCTATTGCAATCAAGGAGTTCGATAAATGGAAGCCCTCATCCTTCACATCCTCAAAGGGATCCTCAAGAACGGATAATCGGCTAAGCCGCTCCTCAGAGAAAATCCAGTCCTGAAAGCCAAGCGCGAATATCGTTAATACTGCTGCCCCTATCGCAACAAGCTTCATAATATTTTTTATATTCATGCCTGAGGAAAGAATGATGAGAATCGCAATTGCGATAACAATCGCAGCTGTTCCAAAATCGGGTTGCATGATAATCAGCCCTGAAATAATAATCAAATACGCAAGAGGAGGAACTACACCTTTATTAAAATTATTTATATAGCTTTGTTTTTTGGCATATACAGCTGAGAGGTAAATAATTACGCTAATCTTCGCAAATTCTGCTGGCTGGATACTAAAAAATCCCAAGTCAAACCAACTTTGTGCATTTCCAGCTACCTTGCCGATAATGAGTACAGCACCTAGTGCGCCAAAAGAAATCAGGACAATCATAATCAGCCAAGCTGTTTTTTTCAGAAGCCTGTAAGGGAAAACATACGCAAACACTATAAATATGGCGGCTGACCCAAGTAAAGCCATTTTCTGCTTTTGATAAAAGAAGTCGTGCTCATAACCGTACCGATTGAGCGCAGCTCCCATACTGGCACTATAAACCATTACTAACCCAAAAATGGAAAGTACAATGATTGCCAGAATTAACGTATAATCATAGGATTTAAGTTTATTTTTCATCATTACCCTTCCCACTATCATTATGAATAGGTCTATTATAAATGAAAAAGGGACTATTTAGTTGAAGAAAATACGATTTCGTTAAATTGAAATGAAACTGTAACTCTTATTCATAAAAAAGTTACCCTTAGCCGCGATATACAGAATTTTCGTTCCTAATATAAAAACCCAAACAACTCGTGTTTGGGTTGGCAGATCATTTTCTTAAAGATGCTTCGTGAAGGGCTGACAGCTCCCTTTCCAACTTTTCAAGGATGGCCTTCCCATCCCTTTCATCTATAAGACCAAGTCTAATAGCAAAATCTATTTCCCTGGATAGGCCAAACATCTGCGTGTCCAATACCTCTTCATAAAGAGGACACTGGGGCATCGTTAAGTTATCCATTTGGACTTTAATTAATTTTAATATTTTTTCAGCATCAGCCTGCAACAAGGCCTGCGCTTTTTCCTGATGATTAATGATCATTTCGGATGCCAACATCTATCCCCCCGTTTCCGAGCGATTACCCAACTATCTTTAAATTTTAACGTCCTTATGGAAAAATTGCAAGAACAATCAGGATTTGGAGTGATAATCCTTAGTGCTATTCACTATGACTTTTTTTCCAAAAGCGGTATACTCTAGATGCAGAGAACGGATGGAGGAATACATATGGCGGAAATCATTCAAGTTACAGGGAACGTTAATTTCCCTATTACTATTGACCCGAGTGTTTGGATATTCGATGAACGAAAAATTGATTTGGATACATATTTTGACCGTTCAAAAGAGGTAGCAGATGAAGCTGAAAAGTATAAGCAGTCTGTCTCCAAACAATGGGATAAAGAATTAACAGAAGGAGCTCAGCCTCCGGAACAGATTCAACCAAAGAAAAAGCTAAAGAAAATGGAAATCCTTGAAGGCAGCTTTGGGATGGAACTTGCTCCCTTCATTAAAAATACCGAGCCTCGGGAGGATGCCCATTCCTTAATCATTACTGCCTCCAACCAGGAATATACCTTTCCACTTGAAGAAGCACATACCCTTATTGCTGCTTTTTCGAAAAAAGGAAAACCACTCCGTGAAGATGGGCCTATCCATATTTATAAGGGAGACGGTTCCAACCGGGACAACCCTTTGACAAATGTAACCGAGTTTAAAATTATCTGACCAAGAAGGCAGCCAGCAGCTGCCTTCTTTTTAAAAGGATGTTTCTAAAAATACGAAGTAGTAGGAGTTGATTTCAGCTACATTAAGGGAAGCAACCGAGAATATTCACTGCAGCGAGCTATCAAGCTCCCCCTTACCTGTTCCTCTAGTGAAGCAGTATATTTCCGGCTCTATTACCTTTTCAAGCTCTATGACTCTGTTCGGGCACTAATCAGGCTTCTCTGTTACTTTTTCAGGCTCCGACAACTCTGTTCGGGCACTGAGATAACCCTCCCCGTTTATCCGAGGTATGTTGATTGTATTTTTTATAATAAATCCGCCGCAAGCCTTGCAAGTCCTGATCGCTCACCTTTCAATAGCTTCACATGGCCGGCAATTGGCTGATCCTTAAATTTTTCAACCACATATGTGAGCCCATTATTATATGCATCGAGATAAGGATGATCAATTTGCTCCGGGTCGCCCATCAGGACTATTTTACTTCCTTCCCCTACTCTGGTAAGTATCGTTTTAACTTCGTGTTTGGTAAGATTTTGGGCTTCATCAATAATTATATACTGATCCGGAAGGCTTCGGCCCCTAATATAAGTCAACCCTTCCACCTCAATTGAGCCAAGCCCTGCTAGGATGGCATCCAGTTCACCAGGTTTCTTCGTATTGAATAAAAACTCAAGATTATCATAAATTGGCTGCATCCAGGGCCGGAGCTTCTCTTGTTTTTCTCCAGGTAAGAAACCAAGGTCCTTTCCGAGCGGAACAATTGGCCGGGCAACGAGCAGTTTTTTAAATTCCTTAAGATCTTCAATCTGCATTAACCCGGCTGCAAGCGCCAGCAGCGTCTTTCCGGTTCCAGCTTTGCCTATCAGGGTTACTAGTGGAAGGTCCTTCCTCAACAAGAGCTCTAATGCCATCGTTTGTTGAACGTTTCGCGAGTGAATCCCCCAAACATGTTCATGTTTACCTACTAGTTTTTTTGCAACCCTGACAGACTTGTCTATAAGTCCTAAAGCGGAAGCCGAACTTCCAAGGGAATCCTTCATGATTACAAATTGATTGGGGTAAAATCTCTGTTTGCCAAGCTGGGTGACAGGGAGCTCTCCGCTCTTGTAAAATGCATTTATTAACTCAAGCGGAATTAAAACCTCCTGAAAACCATCATATAAATGGTCAGCTTCAACAACGCGATCATTAAGGAAATCCTCCGCATTCAGTCCAATAGCGTCTGCCTTAACGCGCACAAGCGCATCCTTACTGACTAGAATGACAGTTTTTCCATTCTCCTTCGCCTGTTCCTCTAAGAACAAATTCTTCGCTACCGCCAAAATTCTGTTATCATTCGTTTTTTCTGTGAAAATCTCCTGAAGTTCATGAAATGATCTGTGATTTAATTCTATTCGGAGATTCCCGCCATTTTCCAAAGGAATTTTTTCATGGAGTTTCCCTGTTTCCCTGAGGCCGTCTATTAGCCTTGATACCTGGCGGGCATTGCGGCCCACCTCATCCATATACCGTTTTTTCGAATCGACTTCCTCTAGTACAACTGCAGGAATAACAACTTCATTGTTCTCAAATGAAAAAAGTGAATACGGGTCCTGCAACAATACATTGGTGTCCAATACATATATTTTACTCAAGTGAATGCCTCCCGCTTCTATGGCCTCTATTCGACTTTTGGTAAAATATATGTTTTCAGGAATAAAGATAGACGATTTTCCGGACAATAATCTATATTAGCCGCGGCGAACTGGTATGATCTCTTTCGCGGCGCGCAATAAAGGAGATTGTGTTCCATGCGAAATTTCACTTTGTTAGCCGTGCTCCTTTTCCTGATTTCGGGATGCGGAGCAAATGGACAGTCGGCACAAAATCAGAAGAATAACAATGAGAATCAAGTGAAAGTACAAAGGGTTGAAACGACAGAGACTGACAGGGAAACTGGAAAACTCGCTGCAAGGCGGCTTGAGAAATTGGCGGCGGCTGTTCCCGAAGTAAATGGCGCCAATGCAGTTGTACTTGGCCGCTACGCAATTGTCGGCATAGATATTAATGCGGGAGTTGAAAGGTCGGAAGCAGGCGTTATTAAATATTCAGTTGCGGAGGCACTTAAGGATGACCCCCATGGAGCTCGTGCCATGGTTGTTGCCGACCCGGATATGAATGCAAGACTAAAAGAAATATCCGCTGATATCGACGCTGGGAGGCCCATTCAGGGGATCATGTATGAGTTAGCTGATATAGCAGGCAGGCTAGTCCCTGAAGTTCCTGCGAGGCATCCACAACCTGAAATTGGTAACGAAGTCGACGAACCCAAAAACCAGCTGAATTCAAATGAGAGAAAAAAACTTGAACAAAAACAAGAAGAAGAATCAAACTATCAAAAATAAAGCTTAGTCTGTTGACTAAGCTTTTTTCATCGCTTCCATGACCTGGATATCCAATTTTTCTGCGGCCTCTTTATCGTACGTTTTATCATATTGCGGCTCGCTGATCATTTTTGAACCATAAAACATGACATCACGAACCTCATGTATTTTAATTTCCACAAGCGCAAGCTTTAATGGGATTTCTTCTATTTTCTCGATTTTTATTGTTGCATGTCCATTAATTGAATAAGTTGATTCGTTTGCGATAACACTTATGGCTACCGAATTGTTTTGTCTGATATTTTTAATAATCCTGGAACGGTTATCAACCGCAAAGAAAATGGTGGACTCATCTTTTGCCAGCAGCCATGATATCGCACTTACATTGGGCCCTCCTGTTTCATGATCAACAGTGGCCAGTGTGACGAAACGCTCATGCTGCAATTCATCAAATAACGGCTTGATGAGTTTTGATTCAACTTGATTAGGCATGCCTATCGCTCCCTCCCCTTCCATACTTGCCAGTAACCACATCTTACTATTTTTGGCCGGGCTCTTCAACCGGATTACAGCCATAGGGCTATATATAGGGAGTTGTCCATGATATAATTGGAACAAAGTGATAGCACAGAAGCTGAGGTGGGTTTAACTTGAAGGTAAAATGTGTTTTATGCGATAAAATAGAGAGCATCCCCGATGATGCGTTGGAGGCTAAACGGCTTCGAAATCGTCCGATACATACGTACATGTGCGAGCCTTGCCATGAGAGGATATCCGAAAAGACTAATGAACGGATTGCTAGCGGCAATTTCCGTTTGTATCGAACTAAAGTAAACCAGGATGATTTTTAGAAAAGCGCAAGCGCGCTCCTCCAGTGAGCTATCGCGTAATTTCGTGCGATGCAATTTCGGAGAAGCTTTCCTTGTGGAGCTAGACAGTTCTTAAAGTAAAGACATATTTTCTGATATTTCAAATTAAAACACCCCCTGATCGAATTCCATCAGGGGGTGTTTTTAGGTTTGGATTTTCGGGCACTAGCCTAGTTATTTGGGTAGTTGACGAATTTATCCGGTTCGAGGTTAATCTGATTCAACATGACCTCAATCAACTCTCTTGGGAATCTTGTCTTTTTCGATTCACCTTCACGAACATAATGGACATAGTACATTTCTTCGTCTGTTTCAATTTTAATATCCGAAACTCCGTGATTCTCTACAAGCATTTCATCAAACATCTGCTTTGTTTCCTGGGCTGCGGTATCATCCGGGCGAGCATCACAAACCACTTTAATTGTAAGCCAATTATAAAGAGTATCCTGTACAGATCTCACTTGCCATTCCCCCTGGTCAAGCTTGTTTACTTTCTTTCCTTTCCTGGTGGAGGCGGATCTTATAAATTATAAGGATAAGCGCCGCTACAACCAACCCTTCAGCGACAGGAAGAAAAATGCCCAATGCTGTCAGGATAGTTCCACCCAAAGCAAGAAAGATATAGATAACTGCCTGTTTTAACAATGGGAGTTTTTTTGCGAAACCAAGCTTGTATACAATGATGGAAAGTACAACAATTGTCAAATACAAAGGCCAAGTTCCGTTTTCCTCCACATTGAAAAGAGCTGCAAAAAAGGATAGCCGATCATTCAGCAATGTTTCCATTTCTGCCGATCCTCCCCTACTCCTAATTCATATCTGCGTACTTTTTCTTCTTGGCAATCCGTTCCCGCTCGTTCTTGTCAAGAATCTTTTTGCGAAGGCGGATTGATTCCGGTGTAACTTCACAATACTCGTCTTCGTTCAAATATTCAAGAGATTCCTCAAGCGTCAGGATACGAGGCTTTTTAATTGTTGAAGTTTGATCTTTATTTGCTGAACGGACGTTTGTGGCTTGCTTGACCTTCGTAATATTAACGGTAATGTCGCTTTCGCGGGTATTTTCGCCAACAATCATTCCCTCATATATTTCAGTACCCGGTTCCACAAAAATCGTACCTCTGTCTTCCACTTGCATGATTCCATAAGTGGAAGCCTTACCGGATTCCATTGAAACAAGCACTCCCTGGCGCCTTCCACCTACCTGGCCTGCAAGCATAGGCTGGTAGCTGTCGAATGTATGATTAATGATTCCATATCCACGTGTTAGTGTCAGGAACTCTGTTGTGTATCCAATCAAGCCCCTTGCAGGGACCATGAAAATCAAACGGACCTGTCCGTTTCCACTATTGATCATATCAGCCATTTCACCTTTACGGGCACCAATTGATTCCATGACTCCACCTGTATATTCCTCAGGAATATCAATTTGAACCCTCTCAATTGGTTCACAGCGAACACCGTCAATTTCTTTTACAATAACTTCTGGCTTGGATACCTGTAGCTCGTATCCTTCACGGCGCATATTTTCAATTAAAACAGAAAGATGCAATTCACCCCTGCCGGAAACGATCCAGGCATCTGGCGAATCTGTATTTTCTACCCTTAAGCTAACGTCGGTTTGGAGCTGAGCGTGCAAACGTTCTTCAATTTTTCTCGAAGTTAAGTATTTGCCTTCCCTGCCAGCAAACGGGCTGTTGTTTACAGCAAAAGTCATTTGCAAAGTCGGTTCATCGATATGAAGGATAGGAAGCGCTTCTTGATGCTCAACTGGTGTAACAGTCTCACCTACATTTATATCTTCCATTCCTGATACAGCAACGAGATCACCTGCATATGCTTCTTGGATCTCCTGTCGTTTCAAACCAAAGAAACCGAACAATTTCGAGACACGGAATTGTTTCACTGTTCCGTCGAGTTTCATAAGTGCGACTTGTTGGCCAACTTTCATCGTTCCGCGGAATATGCGTCCAATTCCGATACGGCCAACATAGTCGTTATAATCAAGAAGGGCAACCTGAAACTGAAGAGGTTCTTCCCTGTTATTTATCGGTGCCGGAATATGTTCGATAATGGACTCATATATCACTTGCATATTATCTTCCTGTTTTGCAGGATCTGGATCCAGGCTAGCCGTCCCATTAAGTGCAGAAGCGTACACAACTGGGAACTCTAGCTGGTCTTCATTGGCATCAAGCTCAATAAACAAATCGATAACTTCGTCGATCACTTCCGCTGGACGAGCGAAATCACGGTCTATTTTATTTACAACAACAATTGGTGTCAGGTTTTGCTCTAGTGCTTTCTTTAACACAAATCTAGTCTGAGGCATTGTTCCTTCATACGCATCAACAACCAGAAGTACACCGTCAACCATTTTCATGATTCTTTCTACTTCTCCGCCAAAATCGGCGTGCCCCGGGGTATCCAGGATATTAATTTTCGCATCTTTGTATTGAATGGCTGTGTTTTTAGCCAATATTGTAATTCCGCGTTCCCTTTCAAGGTCACCGGAATCCATCGCCCTCTCTTCAACATGTTCATTTGACCTGAAAATACCAGACTGTTTTAAAAGCTGGTCAACGAGCGTGGTCTTACCATGGTCGACGTGGGCAATGATTGCTATATTCCGGATATCATTTCTTAATTGCATTTATTTCCAACTCCTGCCTTATTATAAGGGATTTCGTGAATTTTATGGTAGTCCTAATGTACAACTAAAACATTATACCATAATTATCGTGAAAACATAGTATTTTTCTTCCAACCACAGATTTTATATTATTTTACCCAAAAATTGTCCGCGACCTACATATAAATATGTATACCCTGTTTATAGCCAATAAAAAAGCCAGCGGAATCCCGCCAGCGTTTTGTTACCATTTTCCACCTTTTAAGTATTGGTTCAGGATTTCTTCATGAAGTGCAGGATCGGCAGCAAAAATAGACGATTTGTTTAGGAAGTCGAGTTTATTGCCATGAAGGTCGGTAACTTTTCCGCCTAGCTCTTCGACAATAACGGCCCCTCCAGCAAAATCCCATGGAGCCAGCCTAGGGGACAAATATGCATTCACCCTTCCTGTAGCTACATATATAAGCTCCAGTGCTGCAGAACCGTACGATCTGGCGCCGCGTGCATCCCGTACAAGAGGGATGACCATGTTATGGTCAATCATGTCATTTTGCATCACCCATGTTATGTTAAGGGCAAGAATTGCCTCTTTCACTACCGATTTTCCGAGTTTAGGGAGCTCTTTTTCGTTTAAGAAGGCACCCTTCCCGATAAAAGCATGGTAAAGCTCATCATGGACAATATCATAAATAAGACCTATTTTACCAACGCCATCCTCATAAATACCAATTGAAATAGCAAAGTTACGCTGCTGATGGACAAAGTTCATTGTTCCATCAATCGGATCAATTATCCAAACAATTCCATCCAAATCAGTAAATGTATCTCCAAAACCTTCCTCGCCCAAAATTCGATGACCCGGGTAGGCTTCCCTAATTTTTTCAATAAAAAATTGTTCCGTTTCTCTATCCATGTCAGTAACAAGATCGTTCGGATTTGATTTCGTGTGGATATTTAAGGTTTTATCAAAAGAAGAACGAATTCTGTCTCCTGCTTCATATACCCATTCCTTTGCGTTCTCATATAATTTCTCCCAATCCATGCCATAACCTCCAATGATTTCACGACGCATTCACTGTTTAGATTATCCAAAAAAGGCCTTGCCTTCAACTTCTAGGATTCCCTTTCGACAAAATAATAAACGAACTCACCAGCATGGCCAGGAGTCCGTTTAAATCAGGGGGTTTCGTTCTTTTCATTATCTCTATTTGACTTCCTCTCCGCATTCCTTTATAGTGCCTTGAGCCTCAGCAGTTCCTGTCGGATTTTTTCAAGACGGAGCTTACAAGTGCGCTTTTCCTCTTCGTTGTTTTCACTCATCGCATCAAACAAAGTTGCCAGTTCATAATCCATCTCAAGTTTCAATACTGCTGTTCTTTCTTTATCGTATGCCTTTTTTCTAGTCGAGTTAATTAACTGTTTCATAATTGGAGCACTCCTTTTCATCTATATACTGATTTTTCAGTTTTTTACTATCATAGTATGAGCCAATTAAGAAAACGGCATTAAAATGTGCTTTTGACTCATATGAAATGTTTATAAATTTCCCTATCTTTCACGATATGCTAAAATAGCAATAGTTTGTGAAAGCGGGAGGTCTATATGGGATTTAATGGTTTTACTGAAGATGATTTCAATGTATTTAAAATCGATGGGCTTGAATCCCGGATGGATGGGATCATAACACACATCCGTCCTAAACTTGAATTTCTCGGCAATCATTTTGCATCAGCCTTATCCATTGCTGCCGGGGAAGAATTGTTTGCCCATGTTGCTAAACATGCCAGGAGGACTAAGAATCCCCCTAATGATACATGGGTTGCGTTTGCTGCTAATCCCCGCGGATATAAAATGGTACCCCATTTTCAGATTGGCCTTTGGGAAACCCATTTGTTTGTCTGGTTTGCCGTCATTTATGAGTGCCAGGGAAAGCAATCCATCGGTAAAGCGTTTATAAATAACCTAACTGAAATCCATCAATCAATTCCCGGGAATTTTGTCTGGTCCGAAGACCATACCAAACCTGGTGCAACGAAGCATAGCAGCCTTAGCAAGGTTGATCTGGAAGCTTCTTTTCAGCGGCTATTAGATGTTAAGAAGGCTGAAATTCTTTGTGGCTATCACTTCGATCGAGATTCGGTTATTAAGATGGGCCCATCGGAATTACTTAAGGATATTGAAGATGTATTTAAGAAAATATTACCCCTATATAAATTGTCATAAACCTGCAAATTATTATTGAAAAATAAAGCTGTCGTAATAGCCATCCAAAAAAGGTCACAGAGGACTCTCTGTGACCTTTTTTTATTGATATACCTGTGCCAATCGATGCTCTAACTACACATCCTACTCGCTATACCTGATATGAAGGCAGGGTTTTTAGTTTATTTTCGTTTCATCCTAATTGTTTCCCCACTTGATTCTTCCTTTGCTTTGGTTACGGTTCGATAAGGGGAATAGCCGCTCATTTGCTCAAACTCCCCAAATAGTTTCTTCTCTTCCGCTTTAGATGGAACAACATCCTTAAAGCTTCTATAAGCATGCATCAGCTTATCCCGATTAACGCCTTTTTCATATGCTTCCTCTATTACCTGGAAAAATTGAATAACCTGAATTGTTTCATCTGTAGTCCAGGTATAATCAATTGGATATTGATAGTCCATTCTATATCACCTGCTTTAACTAACTTTTGTATTACTTTCCCCACTTATTTCTTATTGCAGCAGCTTCCCTTATTAGCCTGTCAACCAGTTCCTTCGCAGTCGGAATATCTTGAATCAGGCCAATTGCCTGGCCGGCCCATCCAAAGCCCTCATCCTCTTTCCCATCATGAATAAACCTCATGTTAGCTGCCCCACTGATATATTCCCTTAATTCTTCGTACCCGGCACCTTGTTGTTCCAGTTCAAGGATTTTGTTTGTCCATTTATTTTGAATCGCTCTCCCCGGAGCACCCAGTGACCTTTTTATAATAGTAGTGTCCAACTCACTAGATTCAATTAACGCCTTCTTATAAGCATCACTTGCATGTATACATTCTTTTACGGCAATAAACCTTGTCCCCATTTCTATACCCTCTGCACCAAGAGCCAGGGCAGCCATGAGGCCTCTTCCATCTGCAATTCCGCCAGAAGCTATAACCGGGATTGAAACCGCATCGACCACACTTGGAATTAACACTACTGTACCAACATCATCCTTGCCAAGATGGCCGCCTCCTTCCTGGCCAACTACCATAACAGCATCAGCACCTAGCTGTTCAGCCTTTAGCGCCTGTCTCCTCGAGGCAACCAGTACAAGTTTTTTGATCCCCGTGCTACCGAGCCGCTCCAGCAATGGTGCTGGATTTCCCCCGGTTACAGATATTGCTGGAACCTGTTCTTCGGTGGCGACTTCCAGGAATTCTTCGTAAGGCCTTCCATGTTGACCGATTGCAAAATTCACACCGAATGGCTTTTCTGTCAGTTTTCTAACGTTTTTGATTTCATTACGTAAATCATCAGGCGTTAACAAGGACATTGCCGTAATTTGCCCTAAGCCACCCGCATTCGAAACAGCAGCAGCGAGCTCTGAGTAAGCTAGATGGGCAAGTCCTCCTTGAATAATTGGATATTCAATTGACAATAGCTCAGTCACTCTTGTATTCCAATCCATTGGTTACCCCTCCAATTGTTATGTATTCGTTTCTTCAAATCCATTATAGGTTATTTTAATGATGGTAAGGGAAACTACACTTATATAAGGAAAATTTTAAGATTTCTTTTTTCTGTCTTGTGCCGCTCCGAGAAGAAGTTAGGGCAGTTTCCTTTGTGGATAATACTTCCTCTCATTTTATAACAAAAGCAGGAAACAATCTCTTTCTATGCAAAACGAAGCATAAGTGCTATAATTCTTTTGTTTTATGCCTATAAAAAATTACTGGTTTATAATTGGCGCCAATACGGACGCATCATGCGCCCATAAAGATATTTTTAGCAAAGAGGTGTGGAGAAATTTGTCCCAAAACGAAACACCGCTATTCAGCGGACTAGTTGCTCACGCAAAGAAAAACCCAATTCAATTCCATATCCCCGGCCATAAAAAAGGCTCAGGCACAGACCCTGAGTTCCGGGAATTTATTGGAGACAATGCTTTGAGCATTGACCTTATCAATATTGGTCCACTCGATGACCTTCATGCCCCAAAAGGAATTATAAAGCAGGCACAGGATCTTGCTGCGGAAGCATTTGGTGCAGATCATACATTTTTCTCTGTTCAGGGAACTAGCGGAGCGATTATGACAATGGTCATGACTGTTTGTGGACCTGGAGATAAAATTATCGTTCCAAGGAACGTCCATAAGTCTATTATGTCGGCAATCGTTTTTTCAGGGGCGATTCCGGTCTTTATTCATCCTGAAATTGATAAAGATCTCGGTATTTCACATGGAATTACCACGGAATCCGTCGCGAGGGCTCTTGACCAGCATCCAGATGCCAAAGGTGTATTGGTCATTAACCCAACCTATTTTGGCGTCTCGGCCGATCTCCGTAAAATTGTCGAGATTGCCCACTCTTATAACGTACCAGTTCTTGTCGACGAGGCGCATGGTGTCCATATACATTTCCATGAGGAACTCCCTCTTTCTGCAATGCAAGCCGGAGCCGACATGGCAGCGACTAGCGTCCACAAGCTAGGGGGTTCTATGACCCAAAGTTCGATATTGAATGTTAGGGAAGGACTTGTATCTTCAAAACGGGTTCAATCCATTCTCAGCATGCTGACAACAACTTCAACATCCTACCTCCTGCTTGCTTCCCTGGATACAGCACGCAGACGGTTAGCTATGGATGGCCGCGAGCTCATCCAAAAAACAATCGAACTTGCCCAGTGGATTCGCAAGAGCATAAATGATATTGATAAACTCTATTGCGTAGGTTCAGAAATCCTGAATTCCAAAGCAGCATTTGATTATGATCCAACCAAACTGATCATCTCCGTGAAGAATCTTGGAATAACAGGCTATGAAGTGGAAAAATGGCTTCGAGAAAAATACAATATTGAAGTCGAATTATCAGACCTTTATAACATTCTCTGTATTATTACACCAGGAGATACACAGAATGAGGCAGAGATCCTTGTCAACGCGCTTGCAGAATTAGCGGATGAATTTGCTCATAAAGCAGAGGAACCAAAGCCACTAGAAGTGTTTCTTCCTGAGATCCCTCTGCTTGCTCTTACACCAAGGGATGCGTTTTATAGTGAAACTGAGGTCGTTCCTTTTGAAGAATCTGAAGGCAGGATTACAGCAGAATTTGTGATGGTTTATCCTCCAGGTATTCCGATAATGATTCCTGGTGAAATTATTACAAGCGAGAACCTCCTTTATATTAGAAAAAATCTAGAGGTTGGCCTGCCTGTCCAAGGACCCGAAGACGATCAAATCAAATCGATTCGGGTAATCAAGGAATACAAAGCGATAAAATGATGATTAATATAAAAACAGGATTCCAAATGGAATCCTGTTTTTATATTGAAAAATAGTTGATTTTTAAAGATCCTCATCGTGAGAATGGCATTTATTGCAGGAGCACTTTGAATAAAGTACAGTTACTTTTTCATCTTCAAAATGATCAATCGTTGAATTGCAATCTTGGCATACAATTGTTCCCATCTTGATCAACTCCTCTTTGAGTTCGGAATAGTTAGTAGTATTTGTTTCTTAATTCTATAATAGTATAACCTTATTAAAAAATCAAGCTATAAAGTATGACACTTTTAAAATTTATTGCACTATATATTCCCGAAATATATGTATATATGTGTTTTTTGTATTAGGCTCACCTATATATTAGGTAAGAAATCTTGGCGTTCCCATTTAAAGCACGAATTAAGCAAATATAATGGCTGACCCAAAGTTCTGGGACAGCCAAATTATAAAGCTATTCATATTGTGGTTGGAATGGTACTGATGGCAGGATTCCAGTAAGGAACTCCGCCAAGTCTTCAGCCTGCCCTTCTCCATTAATACGGAATACTTGCTGGAGATAATGCAGATCATTCAGGTCATTGGGATCAAGGAGGACAGATCGGCCGGTTTGCATACAAACGACAAGGGGTTTTCCGAAAAACAGGGAGGAGTATACAATCCCAAAATCATAGCGGGCATTATCAGTGGCGAATCCAGTGAATCGGACTTTTACATTTTCATGTTCGTCATATAGCTTTTCGAAAAAATCCATAACATTCCTCCTTATTAGTTATTAGAATATTATTATAATTCAGATATCTGATTTTATCAAGTATAAACCCTTTTTATTCTTTTAACGTTGTTCAAAATTTTTAAACAATGCTACAATGTAGGGGAACAGAAATATCGGATTACAAGGGGGAATGGTGATGGCTGAGAATGCGTATATTAAACTTGTGCCTTCATCTGCTAAACTATCAATAACATTAGATGAATTGAAGGAATACTTCCATTACTACAAAGAAATTACCTCTAAAACAGGTAAACAAGTTAATTGGGAATATGGAGAAACAGCATTTCCCTATGAGCTTAAGGAAACATCTGAAGGCAAGGGCCAGTGGTTTTATCTTTCTTCAGCCAACCCTGAATTATATTATGCCATTATCCTTGGGGTAGGACAGGAAGCAGTGGAAGCCGATGATGGGACAATCGCGCTTCAGCAATACATACAAGTAACCTTGCCGGAAGGCGCAACCGCTGGGGACAAAGGAAAAGCAAATGAGTTCTGCAAATTCCTTGCTAAAAAACTCCAGGCAGAACTGCACTTATTCAATGGAAGAATCATGTATTATAATCCAAGAAAATAATTTGGACATTAAAGTGTGTCGCACCCTCTTTCGGGTGCTTTTTTTGTTTATATTTAGCTTTGGCAAACTAGACTGTTGATTTCCGTTACAGAAAGGAAACTCCTGAGAATTTTCATCGCAGTGACACAAGGAAAAGCAACCCTAAATTAACATCGCACAGACAGGCGGCTCTTTGCCTGGCTCAAGGCGTTTCGCTTTCCGTGGGGCTGGCGGTGAGCGTGTCTAGCTGCTCCCACAGGACGCTGAATAATCGTCACTAAAAAACACCGCAGGAGAAAATGCGCCCTTTGCATTTTCGAACGAGTCTTCAGCCTTCCGCTCCAATCAACACTGCTATAAAATCAACAATATCCAACTAATAACACAGCTAATTATTTAATTCTGCTTGAGGCATTTTGTTTATCCAGCTTTTAACATCCAGCTCAACTAGGATATCAGCCCACCTTTACCCGCACAAAAAAATTATCCCTTCCTCCTCCCCATCAGTAACCCATTTTTAATGAAGCCAGGACATTGTGAAATGAAACAATGCATATAATCCAAGACTGAGGGATGTTACAACTATAGTCTTTACCCAAGAGTTAACCAATCTCTTGCAGATAGTCATACCTAAATTTAAAAAGACAAGGAACATAAGAAAGTTATAAAGTGGATGGTCATGTTTTGAAAGCCATTCGGTTAATGTATATCCGCTCCATACCATAAATTGGAGGACCAATGCTACGTATATTTTCATCGGATCACCAGCCTGTAATAATCAAGCAAGCGAAAGGCGCTTCCTTATTGGATTATATGCAGGTGTATCCTTGTCTATTTTTCATTTCTGTAACATTTAGATGACAACCAAAGTTTGTAAAAATTACTGTGATAAAATAAGGGCGATGTAAGAGAAATATTCATACGGGGGTAAATTCCGGAAAGAAAATGGAGGCAAATTGATGAAGGCTTTTCCTCTTTATATACTTGTTTTAGTCCTAGTAGTCACATCATCCTGCAGCAGAGACAATCATGATAAACTACCCCTGGATAAAAATATCAAACAGGTTATATTCTTTTCGGAAGAGAATCAGTATGAACATGAAGCGGCGTACTATGACGCCTTAATTGAACTAAAAAAGGAATATCCAAATGAAATGGAAAACCTTATGGTTCTCTCCGAAAAGGAATACTTTGATGATTTCGATATTCCTTCAGGCCCGGCGCTGATTGTTATTTATAAAGAAGAAATTATGGTAAAGATAAATGGAGACGTGTCAAAAGATCAAATTTTCAAACCAGTATCCCAGGCATTTTCTACCTCCAAACCTTTAAAAGCAAATTAAAGCCCTTCCCACAGCGGGAAGGGCTTTATCTATAATATTTGTGCTTTAGCACCCGGTGACCAGGCCATACGGCGCTGAACGGGAGCTTCCGCTTTTCTCTCTGTCCAGCTGCAGCTCCCAACGCCTAGTGTCCTTCGGTCCTCTCACTACGATAAGTCAACATCGAATCGCCCTTAAGGGGCTCTTCGTGTTTCCTTTATCTCATGTCGAGGCCCTCCAGGCCATACGGCGCTGAACGGGAGCTTCCGCTTTTCTTTGTCTAGCTGCAGCGCCTAGCCCCTCGAGCGTTTCAGTCCCTCAGTGGAAGTCAAAGAACGACTTCCTCTTCAGGCCCTCCAACGCTTGTCGGGGCTAACCAAGGCGCCTCCGCTTTTCTTATTACTTCATGATGTGGATTGGGTTACCTAGTGCAACTTCTGCAGTTTCCATTGTAATTTCACCAAGTGTTGGATGCGCATGAATTGTCATGGCAACATCTTCAGCTGTCATCCCGCCTTCAATAGCAAGACCAAGCTCAGAAATCATGTCTGATGCACCTGCACCCGCAATTTGGCCACCAATTAGCAAACCATCTTCCTTACGGGTGATAAGCTTCATAAATCCGTCTGACTCGTTAAGAGAAAGAGCACGGCCGTTAGCTGCAAATGGGAACTTGGCTGCAACGACTTCAATACCCTCTTCTTTTGCTTGCTGCTCTGTGTATCCAACAGAAGCCAATTCAGGATCTGAGAACACAACGGCAGGAATTGCAAGGTAATCAATTTCAGAAGGATGGCCAGCAATCGCTTCAGCTGCAATTTTAGCCTCATAAGAAGCTTTATGTGCCAGCGGAGGACCTGCAACAACATCACCAATAGCGTAAATGTTGCTTACACTAGTGCGGCATTGCTTATCAATCTTGATAACTCCGCGATCAGTCATTTCGACTCCAGCTTGTTCAAGTCCAATTTCATCCGTATTAGGACGGCGGCCAACCATAACGAATACATAATCAGCATCAATTTTCTTTTCTTCGCCTTTTACTTCATATGTTACAGTTACGCCATCTTCTCTTTCTTCTACACCTTTAGCAAGTGCTTTAGTAACAACCTCAGCACCTTTTTTCTTAAGGTTCTTCTTAACTAATGCAGACATTTGCTTTTCAAATCCATTGAGGATTTCGTCCGCACCTTCAAGAATGGTTACTTTCGTTCCAAAGGCAGCGTAAGCACCGCCAAGTTCAGTACCGATATAACCACCACCGATTACAACAATGCTCTTAGGAAGTTCCTGAAGGTTTAGAGCGCCTGTTGAATCGAGAACACGTTTAGAGTATTTGAACGCTGGAATCTCGATTGGACGGGATCCTGTAGCGACAATAGCATTTTTAAAAGTATAAGTTTGAGATGACTTTTCGTCCATGACTTTAAGTGTATTGGCATCTACAAAGTATGCTTCACCATACACAACATCTATTTTATTTCCTTTTAATAATCCCGCAACTCCACCTGTCAACTTCTTCACAACGCCCGCTTTGAACTCTTGTACCTTTGAGAAATCCAAAGTGACATTTTCAGCTTTAACACCCATATCTTCTGAATTTTTCGCATGTTCATAACGGTGTCCCGCAGAAATTAGAGCTTTAGAAGGAATACAGCCGACGTTTAGGCAAACACCGCCAACAGTCCCTTTTTCAACAACCGTTACTTTTTGGCCAAGCTGTGCGGCACGGATGGCGGCAACATATCCGCCAGGGCCCGCGCCGATTACTATTGTATCTGTTTCAATTGGAAAATCTCCTACTACCATGTTTTACCCCTCCATTAACAAGAGTTCTGGATCGTTCAATAAACGCTTGATGTGGTTCAATGCATTTTGTGCAGTTGCACCATCAATCATCCTGTGGTCAAAGCTTAGCGACAATGCAAGTACACGCGCAGGTACAATTTCACCATTTCTTACTATTGGTTTCTCCGCAATTCGGCCTACACCAAGGATTGCTACTTCCGGATGGTTGATTACTGGAGTAAACCATTGGCCTCCAGCAGATCCGATATTTGAAATTGTACAAGAAGCACCTTTCATTTCGTTCGGTGCAAGTTTGCCATCACGTGCTTTTCCTGCAAGCTCATTAATTTCATTAGAGATGGAGAAGACTGACTTGCGGTCCGCATCTTTAACTACTGGCACCAACAAACCTTTTTCAGTATCTGCTGCAATACCAATATTGTAGTAATGCTTATGAATTATTTCACTGGTTTCATCATCTAATGATGTATTCAACGCAGGGAATTCACGCAATGCACTTGTCAAAGCCTTAACGATATAAGGCAAGAATGTGAGCTTAATGCCTTTTTGGGCAGCTACTTCTTTGAACTTTTTACGATGATCCCAAAGCTTCGAAACATCAACTTCATCCATAAGAGTAACGTGTGGTGCAGTATGTTTCGAATTAACCATTGCTTTTGCAATAGCCTTTCTAATTCCGCTCATTTTTTCCCTTGTTTCAGGGTACTGTCCTTCTGGAACAACTGTAGCTGCCGCTTTAGTTTCTTCTTTTGCTTCAGCAGCTTGGGCAGCAGGTGCTGCTTGTGCAGGAGCTTGGGAAGCCTGGCCGCCTGCAAGGAAAGTATCGATATCGCCTTTCAGAACTCGGCCGTTGTTTCCAGTACCAGCTACCATACGGATATCCACGCCTTTTTCACGAGCGTATTTCCGTACAGAAGGCATTGCAATTATCCTGCGGTCAGGGTCAACTTCAACCTGTGGAGTTGCCGCTGCGCCAGCGCCTGTTGCGCCAGTTGCCTCAGGAGTCTTAGCCTCTTCTTTTTTAATATCCTGTCCTGCTTCAAGAGTGGATTGGACCTGAGCTTCTGTTTTCTCCTGTGCAGGAGCTTCATCAGTCTCGTCACCTTTGAATGACATATTTTCATATCCAGGTGCATCAAAAGTTATTAGTACTTGTCCAACAGTTGCAACTGTACCTTCACCGACCATTACATCAAGTACAGTTCCTTCTACTGGAGACGGAATTTCAACAACAGCTTTATCGTTTTGTACTTCACAAAGAACATCGTCTTCCTGTACTTTATCGCCTGGCTTTACAAACCATTTGACGATTTCTCCTTCATGAATGCCTTCACCGATGTCAGGCATTTTGAATTGGAATGACATGAATTCACCCTCCTAAAATTTTCGCAAGCCTGCCGCCACAATCAAGGGCAGCCCTAACAGAAGCGGTCAGGCCTGCATAAAACGCGGTATTTTCCTCAATTTAGAATGAAAGAACCTTTTTGGCTGTTTCGATAATATCTTTATAATTTGGAAGCCATACTGCTTCTGCTTGCGGGAATGGGAATACTGTATCAGGTGCTGCAACACGCAATACAGGTGCTTCAAGGCTAAGGATTGCACGGTCGTTGATTTCCGCGACTACCTGAGCTGCAACACCAGCCTGCTTTTGAGCTTCCTGGACAACAATCACACGGCCTGTCTTCTCAACCGATGCAATGATTGTTTCAATGTCAATTGGCCAAACAGTACGAAGATCGATAACTTCAGCAGATTGGCCTTCTTTTTCAAGCTCTTCTGCAGCCTTCAATGACTCATGAACCATTGCACCATAGGTTACAATAGTTATGTCTTTACCTTCACGCTTTATATCGGCTTTCCCTAGTGGAATTGTGTACTCCTCTTCAGGAACCTCCTGGCGGAAAGAGCGGTATAACTTCATATGCTCCAAGAAAATGACTGTATCATTATCACGGATAGATGAAATCAATAGACCTTTTGCATCATAGGGAGTTGAAGGGATAACAACTTTAACACCTGGTGTTTGAGCCATCAACCCTTCAAGGCTATCTGCGTGCATATCTGGAGTATGTACTCCACCACCAAAAGGAGAACGGATTGTTACAGGTGAAGTGTAACGGCCTCCTGAACGGTACCGCATACGCGCCAATTGGCCGGCAATTGAATCCATGACTTCGAAAACAAACCCGAAGAACTGGATTTCTGGAACGGGACGGTATCCTTGTAAAGCAAGGCCGACAGCCAGGCCGCCAATACCTGATTCCGCAAGCGGAGTGTCAAAAACGCGGTCTTCGCCAAATTCGGCATGAAGGCCTTCCGTCGCACGGAATACACCGCCGTTTACGCCCACATCCTCACCGAATACTAATACATTCGGATCATTACGCAATTCTGTGCGCAATGCATCAGTAATTGCTTGAATCATTGTCATTTGCGCCATGGCTTATTTCGACTCCTTTGCTTTGTAAACTTCATATTGTTCTTTTAGATAATGAGGCATCTCATCAAACATAATTGACATTAGGTCTGTAACTTTTTGCTTTGGTGCCGCATCAGCTTTCTTGATTGCCTCTTTAATATCTTCTTTAGCCTTTTCAATTACTTCAGTTTCCTTCTCTTCGCTCCAGATTCCTTTCTTTTCAAGGAATGTACGGAAACGGACAAGAGGATCTTTCTTTTCCCACTCATTATCAAGGTCTTTTGTACGGTACCTTGTTGGGTCGTCGCCTGCCATGGTATGTGGACCATAACGGTACGTAATTGTTTCAATCAGGGTTGGGCCTTCACCGTTAACCGCACGGTCACGCGCATCACGTGTAGCCTTGTATACAGCAAGTGGATCCATACCGTCGACAACTACGCCAGGAATTCCAGCCGCCACTGCCTTTTGAGCAAGTGTTTTAGCAGCTGTTTGCTTTTCACGCGGTGTTGAAATCGCGAATTGGTTATTTTGGATAACAAAGATTGCTGGAGATTTAAATGCACCTGCAAAGTTGATGCCTTCATAGAAATCACCCTGCGAAGTACCGCCATCACCTGTATACGTAATCGCAACTGATTTTTGTCCACGCTTCTGCATGCCAAGTGCAACACCTGCTGTTTGTACATACTGGGCACCAATGATAATTTGTGGATGAAGCACGTTTACGCCTTCAGGAACGTTCATGCCTTCGAAATGGCCACGGGACCATAGGAATGCTTGGTAAAGTGGTAAACCATGCCAAACAATCTGAGGAACATCGCGATACCCAGGAAGGATAAAGTCTTCTTTTTCAAGGGCAAATTGTGAAGCAAGCTGGGAAGCTTCCTGTCCCGCTGTTGGTGCATAGAAACCCAGGCGGCCCTGGCGGTTTAGGGAAATGGAACGTTGATCAAGGATACGTGTATAAACCATACGGCGCATTAATTCCTGGAGCTGTTCATCGCTCAGGTCAGGCATTGCCGCTTCATTAACAACTTCTCCTTCTT
The DNA here is from genome assembly GCF_001278805.1 of Bacillus sp. FJAT-18017. Classification (GTDB taxonomy): domain Bacteria; phylum Bacillota; class Bacilli; order Bacillales; family Cytobacillaceae; genus Bacillus_D. The sequence continues at coordinate 3,433,277 of NZ_CP012602.1, forward strand.
CATTAAGGATTTGAAGTGTTTCGAATTGCTGCTCTACTGATTCGAGCGTTTTTTTGGCATCGAATTGGGCATTCTTAGTTTTAGAAGCCATCTTGGTCACCTTTCCTTTCTTTGTTTAAAAATATAATGTCCAAATTAGTTTTTTGATTTCGAGTAATCGTTATTTAATGGGAATTAAAATACTTGCTTATGATACCCATAAAATCAATTTAAAGACGTCTTTCCGTCATATTTAGAAAAAATCTGACAGAAGCCCTATACTGGTACAATTTTAAGGGCTTTCGCACACTTCTTTATGTAGTGTTCCACATTCTTGTACCCGAAAAACACAAATTTGGATATTGGCAAGCTTCGGATTCTGTACCAGTCTAGAACCCCCATCACATTGATACAACTCTTACCTGCAAATCGAGTGTACAACATATTCAATAAACCCGTCAATCATATTGCTTCACAAATTTGTAACTATATCAATATTGGAATATAATTTCGCTTTTCCTCAAACTGTACCATTGGTAACCATACACCTGTTTCACTTTGTATGCATAAAAAATTATACTAAAAAAAGAAGACAGCCAGTAACCCCGGCTGTCTTAAGATTCGTTTTTACCATCAAGACCCGCTAATTTAAAGAAAGCTAGCTTTTCTTGGTTGTATTTTTCCGTCAATTCATTGAATTGCTTATTGGCTTCCAAAACGTTTGTATATGACCCGTTCACCGAGGTAATCTGGCCTTCAAGATCCTTAAGGTTGACATCCTTGGTTTTGAGTAAAGTATACAGCTTTTGGTCATTTTCAATAGCAATCATATATTCTTTGTACAGCTTTTCATGCGCCAAATATCTTTTCTCCATTGTCGCAACGAGCAATTCTGCTTTTTCTTTTAATTTCGGATCTTTTATTTCCTTCAGATGATCTGCTGCTGCACCAAACTGTTTGCGGGATTCGTCAAGGCTTTCCTTTTCGAGAGCTATATGTTCTTTCCTTTTATCCACAAGCTTTAACGCCTCATTGGACAGCTTCTCCACTTGGTCGAATTCCTTCTGTCCCATTTCCACTATTTGATCAAAAAGCTCTTTTTCCTTCTTTTCCAGCTCAACTAAAGGTCCCTGTTGCTCCTCAAACTTTTTCTCGGCAGCAACGGCCTTTTCCATAACATCATAGATTTGTTCAGCAGGAGATTTTTGGCCAAGGCATCCAGCCAGCAAAACTAAAGGAAGAACCAGGCAGAAAACAATCCGCAAGAATTTCAGTGAGGAAAATTTCACGTTAATACCCTCCTATCATAACACTTATACTATATCGGTACTTGCCGTTTTTGACAACTTCCGTCGATTCAGCTTGTCCGTATTAAAGATATTCGGGGCTAGAAGAATGTATGTCTGGGCATCGGCCCAAACTTTTATTCTGTTTCTGCATAGGCTGTAATAATCCCCCGGGGCTTTTGTCCATGGGAGGCAAATTTATGAGGAGGGGCTTGAATGTACGGTTATTATGGGCATTGTGGATACGGATATCCGGGCGCAGTTGGCGGAGTTGGCTTTGGCAGAGGCTTCGCATTGATTGTAGTCCTGTTCATCCTGCTGATTATCGTGGGTTGCGCCTGGCTATAATAGAATGCGGAAGCGCCTCGGTCATCGCCGTACAAAATGGAGGGGCTTCGACTGAGATAAAGTGAAACTTCCATCAGCGATTTTTGCTGATGGTTAGTTGAACGAATCGGACCTTTAGGATCAGTTGCCGACGGAGGAGGCTTACTGAGCCTTAAGAGTGGGATAAAGGAATCACGAAGAGCGTTAGCGCATTCGTGCATGACTTATCGCAGGGAGGAGACCTGAAGTTTGCGCACGCGTAGGCGATGTAGCTAAACTATAAAGAAGAGAGGGTGCTTGCCTTCTCTTTTTCTTATTCCCATTTAAATTAACTTTTTAAAGAATCTTTGATAGACTTAGGTAAGAACAGCTTTCCCGGTTCTCCGGAACGCGTACTTAAAAGCAATTGGTTTACAGGAGTGAAAAATATGATAACAATGGAAGATATCATCCGTGATGGACATCCTTCCTTAAGGTTACCCGCAGAGGAAGTAGCAATGCCGCCAAGTGAGGATGAAAAACGAATTCTTGCAAGCATGCTTGAATACGTTATTAATAGCCAAAATCCGGAAATCGCTGAAAAATATAGCCTGAGGCCAGGTATTGGTTTAGCTGCACCACAAATTAATGTATTAAAAAGGATGATAGCGGTTCATGCCCATGACGAAAAAGGCAATCTTCATAGTTACGCCCTTTTCAATCCGAAGATTGTCAGCCATTCCGTTGAGAAGTCATATTTGACTTCCGGAGAGGGATGTTTATCCGTGGATGAACCACACCCTGGCTTTGTCCCGCGGCACGCAAGAATTACCGTCAAGGCATTCGACTCAGATGGAAAAGAAATAAAGTTACGCCTAAAAGGAATGATTGCTGTAGTTTTCCAGCATGAAATCGACCACCTGAATGGCATTTTGTTCTATGACCACATTAACAAAAATGACCCACACAAGCCGATTGACAATGCCATTCCAATTGAAAGGTAACTCATGGGAAACTGCCGGGATCATCTGCTGGCAGTTTTTATTTTTTTAAAATATTTATATTTGACAATTTGTTAACAACTGCCAATTCCATGATTAACCATGAAAATATCATCCAAATCAACATATACTAATAGTACAAAACGGACTGAATGCCCAAAAAAACAAAAATTTGGCGACAATCTGCCTGCCCTGCTTTACTTTGGACAAGGATAGTTTAAAATATAAGGTAAGGAGATGATCCACTATGTTAAAGAAGCTAAGAAAGAAGCTTTTAAAACAGTGGAAAGAATTACTCAGAAAAAAATCCATTGCCTAATGTTTTGAGCCCTTCAAACTTGCGGAGGGCTCCTTCCTTATTGTAAATTGAAAAGCAGTAGTGAAAATTTAGCAATTGTTCCTTTATAATCCGGCTAGCACCGGAAATAAATGAAGAATAGGGAAAAACCAAATAAAATACTCGCCAATAGCTTGACCTCTGGTTTCTGGCAATGCGATGTTGAATTTAGGCTAAGTAGATGCATAACCAAGAAAAAACTATGCATTTCTATAAGAGAAAATAGACAAGTTATTTTGGAGACAGGAGCGATTTAAAATGTTATTCAAGATTTACTACCAGGAGAGTCTTAACGAGGTTCCGGTAAGGGAAAAAACTAAATCCCTCTATATCGAGGGAGATTCTGAAAGAGATGTCAGGAAGAAGATTTCCGACCGGGGCTATAACATTGAATTTGTACAATCTGTAACCGGTGCCCACCTGGAGTACGAAAAACAAAAAGAAGACTTTAATGTATTGGAGATTTGATAATTTATGAAATTTGTTAAGAATGACCAAACCGCTGTTTTCGCACTTGGCGGGCTTGGCGAGATTGGGAAAAATACGTATGCTGTACAGTTTCAGGATGAGATTATCGTTATTGATGCCGGAGTTAAGTTTCCGGAAGACGAATTACTTGGAATTGACTATGTTATACCTGATTACTCCTATCTTGTAAAAAATGAAGATAAAATAAAAGGCCTATTCATTACCCATGGACATGAGGATCACATCGGCGGTATTCCTTACCTTTTAAAAGAGGTCAACATTCCGATATACGGTGGTAAACTTGCACTCGGACTTATTAGAAATAAGCTGGAAGAGCATGGATTATTAAGAACCGCCAAACTTATTGAAATCAAGGAAGACGACATTATTAAATTCAGGAAAACTTCTGTTACGTTCTTTAGAACAACACACAGCATTCCGGATTCTTATGGTATAGTTGTTAAAACTCCGAATGGACAAGTTGTCCATACCGGAGATTTCAAGTTTGATTTCACTCCTGTTGGTGAGCCAGCGAACTTGACAAAAATGGCTGAAATTGGCAAAGAAGGCGTACTATGCCTCCTTTCTGATAGTACCAACAGTGAAATACCTGACTTTACCATGTCCGAGCGCAAAGTTGGCGAAAGCATTGATGATATCTTTATGAAGGTAGACGGAAGGATCATTTTCGCTACATTTGCTTCAAATATCCACAGGCTGCAGCAGGTTGTAGAAGCGGCAGTCGCCAACGGCCGAAAAGTTGCAGTATTCGGCAGAAGCATGGAAGCCGCTATTAATATTGGACAAGAGCTTGGCTATATTCGCGCACCTAAGGAGACTTTTATTGATGCTCAGACCATCAACAAGCTCCCTGCCAATAAAGTAACCATTTTGTGTACCGGAAGCCAGGGCGAACCGATGGCAGCTCTTTCAAGAATTGCAAATGGTACACACAGGCAAATTCAAATTATCCCTGGGGATACGGTTGTGTTCTCGTCTTCACCAATTCCTGGTAATACAATCAGTGTAAGCCGCACAATCAATATGCTTTTCCGTGCGGGTGCAGATGTCATTCACGGAAAACTCAGCAATATTCACACATCAGGTCACGGTGGACAGGAAGAGCAGAAACTAATGCTCCGCCTCATCAAGCCAAAATTCTTTATGCCGATCCACGGTGAATATAGAATGCAGCGGATGCATTCAAAGCTTGCAATTGATTGCGGTGTACCTGAAGAAAATTGCTTCATTATGGATAACGGTGAAGTGCTGGCCCTTTCCGAGGATACTGCTCAAATAGCAGGTAAAATTCCTTCCGGTTCTGTCTATATTGATGGAAGCGGCATCGGGGATATTGGAAATATTGTTCTTCGGGATAGAAGGATTCTTTCTGAAGAAGGCCTCGTAGTCGTTGTGGTCAGCATCAATATGAAGGAATTCAAGATTGTTGCTGGACCGGATCTTATCTCGAGGGGCTTCGTATATATGAGAGAATCCGGCGACTTAATCAATGATGCCCAAAGCTTGATTTCGAAGCACCTGAATAAAATCATGGAACGCAAAACCACACAGTGGTCTGAGATTAAAAATGAAATCACCGACACGCTTGGACCTTTCCTTTACGAAAAGACTAAGCGCCGTCCAATGATTTTGCCAATAATCATGGAAATTTGAGAACCGGAGTGGTAACTCTCACCGGTCACTGTTTAATTTATTGAATAGCTAATAAAAGGAGAAACCTAAATAGGCTTCTCCTTTTTTATTGTTATTCCATCTCTTTATGTCTGAACCTTTCAATATCATCATCCGATCCAATCACGATCAGTATATCCCCTAACCAAATTCTTTCGCTCGCCTGCGGGGAAACTATGATATCGGTGCCCCGTTTGATTGCAACAATATTCAAACCGTATCTGGCTCGGATATTAAGTCCGATGATTGTATTGCCCCCCAGCTTTTCATTAGCCACAATTTCCACAATACTGTGGTGATCGGATAATTCAATATAATCAAGGACATTATTCGTCGAGATTGTATTTGCAATCCGGATTCCCATATCCCGTTCAGGATGTGCAACCACATCCGCTCCAATTTTCACTAAAACCTTCTCATGATAATCGCTTAGAGCTTTCGCAGTAATATGACGCACCCCTAGTTCCTTAAGAATTAGTGTCGTCAGAATACTCGCCTGGATATTATCACCGATTGCAACGATTACATGGTCAAAATTTCTGATTCCAAGGCCTTTCAAAACCGCTTCATCCGTTGAATCTCCTACAACCGCGTGCGAAGCAATTGAAGCATATTCGTTTACTCTATCCTCGTTGTTGTCAATTGCCAGGACCTCCATCCCCAATTCAGAGAGTCTTTTGCATATACTCCCTCCGAACCTTCCCAGCCCAATGACTGCAAAATCTTTTTTCACCGAAATTCCTCCAATGCCTTGACTATCTTTCTTACATAGTACCAAAAAAAATCGATGTTGTTTACTCTTTCAGTTTCTGCAAACGGAGGAATTATAGCTGGTAAACTCAGGTTACCCTTTATCACGGAACAGCTTCTTAACACTAATAAAAAGAATAAACCCAGCTGCTGCGAGGCCGAGAATAATCGGCAAGTTCCCAAAGAAAAAAACAATGAATCCTGATATCCCCGAGAGCAGCATATTGGCACTGCTTAAGAATTGCTTCTTTGTCCTCTCCCACGTATTAAGTTCCTTTGGTGTAGTTCCACTAACGACAACTTTTGTTTCAAAAAAAGAAATGGTAATAGTAGAAAGAGAAGCCCTGTCTTTTAAGTATTTCATTTTCCCAATCAACTGCTCAATTTCCTCCTGTACAACTGCCAGATCAGAAGATATTTTTAAAAGGTCCTCTGTTCTTTCGGCTCCCTTCATAAAATCAAGGAGCCTAGCCTCTACTGCACGTTTTGATTTGAGCCTTGATTCCAGATCCACATAGTCTTCGGTTACATCATCACCCCTGACAACCCGTTCAAGTACTTCAGCTGCTTCCTTTTCGGTTTCATGAAGGAATTTTTCAAATTGTGATGCTGGGACTCGAATAGTTACTGCCCCGCTCATTCCTTCCCCGCCATCCCTGGATACCGTAGAATCAACAATAAAGCCTCCGTATTGTTTAGCTTTTGTTTCAAGGGATTGCTGTGCCTTAGCAAAGTCCTTTACTCGTAAATGAAGCTCTGCTTCGTGAATAACCATTCTGCCTTTTTGGCTCGCCACATCTCTATCTGCAGTTTCAATTCCCTCGGGTGAAGCACTATCTGTTGAATCATTAGAGGTATTATTCCGTTCTACCTCTCCTATCTCATTCCCGCTAACACCTTTTTCGCTTTTTCCACTATCTGCCCTATCCATGCCGCTCTCTGAGGTATCACTCGAGCTGCAGGACACTAAAATAGCTAGTAATAAGGAAATTAACAGAAAGAAAAACCTTTTTATCACAGCCATAAACGTCACTCTCCATGTTCATTTATTAATTAGACGTATTGGCTGGGATGTTGTGACAGTCCCATCTTGAAAGCTCCCTTTAGGTTGAAGATGGGAGAAACATGAAAAATGGTGGCTTGCCCTCCTTTATTTGCCTTATGAAGACGGGAACAGTACGAAAAATGGTGGCTTGCCCTCCTTCATTGGTCCAAAAAGAAAAAGACTAGCACCCTGGCCAGTCAATATACTTTCAGTCTGTATTTTCCATCTCATCCAGTATCCTGTTGACACGCTTTTCCAGCATTTTCATCCCGCTTCCTCCAGCCTGAAAATGGCGGAGTTTGCCTTCACGGTCAAAGACGTAATAAGCTGGTACATACTGATTCTCAAATTCCTCAGCCAGTATATGCTCGCTATCAACAAAAATCGGCTGGTTAATCCCATGTTCCCCTGCTACTTTTTTGATCTCGTCTATATTGAGATCAGCTTCGGACCTTGGCAAATGGACAGCAATAACATTTAGCTTATCCTTATAAGTGTCACGGAATTGGTTGAGCTGTGGCATTGCCACCTTACAGAGATGACAGCTAACCGACCAGAAGTGAAACACGGTTGGTTTCCCCCCCACTAGCTCTTCCCTGGTTACTTTACCATTCAGCCATTCCGTTGCCCCGGATAGCGCCGGCATTTGTTGGCGTAATTTCATCGAGATCCCCTCCATGATTGTTCACTTTTCCCAAAAAAAGACCTGCCATTCTGCAAGTTAGGTCTTGATTTGTTGCAAAGCACTGACATTTATCCTGGTCAGTGGTTTAAAGCGTTTTCTGCCCTGGTTTCCAGTTAGCGGGGCATAGGCCTCCTGTTTGAAGCGCCTGGAGTACCCTTAGTGTTTCATCTACATCACGGCCGATATTGTTATGATTTACAACTTGATACATCAGTTCTCCTTCAGGGTTAATTATGAACAAGCCTCTTAAAGCGACTCCCTCTTCTTCTATCAGAACACCATAGTCACGTGAAACAACATGGTTGGTATCTGCTGCAAGCGAATAGGTTAAATCGCCAAGTCCATTATCTTTTCGGTCAGTTTTTATCCATGCAAGGTGAGTATAGATAGTATCTGTAGAAACACCTATTACCTCTGCATCCAGATCCTCGAACTCATCATGGCAATCTGAGAGAGTGGTAATTTCCGTTGGGCAAACAAAGGTGAAGTCCATGGGATAGAAAAATAGAACTGTCCACTTTTCGTTTTTAATATTATCTTCAAGACTTACTTTTCCAAATACCTTATTCGGTAAAACGGCATCCATTTCAAAACGTGGTGCTTGTTTTCCAACCATGCGTTCTGGCATGTTCTTTCCCTCCGAATTTCAATTTAACAACGGAATAGCGTTCAAAAAGGTGTTATCATTTACTCTAACTTGATCTTAGGACAAGGCTTTCTCACAATCAAAATTACCATGTTATCCGTAAGCCTTGCATCCTCTTTAACTATCCATACCCATTCCCTACGCACACTGGAAATTTAATAAAAACTCTTTTAGTTTCCCGATTTATAGATGATATACGATTTTATCAGATCGATTGCCTTTGGAATTGCTGATTCATCCGGGGAAAGCTTCGAATGGTGTAATCCATACGGGGAATCCACTCCAAGCCAGAACATAAAGCCTGGAATATCCCTGAGCATAAACCCAAAATCCTCTCCAGTCATCGCCTCCTTGCAACGAATCACTTCAATATCTTCCGAGTTTGAAGCAAATTCATAGAAATCCAATGCCAGTGCAGGATCATTGTAAACCTGATGATACATTGAGCCGTAATCAATTACCGCTTCACATGCAAACCCCTCTTCAATCCCTCTGACCAATGATTCGATTCTTGATTTGACTGTCTTCATCGACTCAGGCGATAGTGTTCTGATGGTTCCTTCCAAACGCGCCTTGTCGGCAATCACGTTTTGGACGGTCCCTCCAGTAATCTTTCCAATCGTAATGACAGCACTGTCAAGAGGGTCAACATTCCTCGATATAACCGTCTGAAGCTGAGTAACAAGGTGACAGGCAGCCACAACCATATCATTCGCTGTATGTGGGTATGCAGCATGTCCACCCTTACCCTTTAAATCAACGAAGAGTTCCGAAGTATTCGCAAAAAGCAGGCCTTCTTTCAATGCTATTGTTCCTGCAGGATATTCAGGGGCAATATGTAAAGCAATAATCATATCTGGCAGCCACTTCTGCATCGTTTCGGATTTAAGCATTGGTTCAGCACCCCCAGGGCCTTCCTCTGCAGGCTGGAAAATAAACAAAAGATCATCATTGATAGGGTTATGAACAAAAAACTCAACCAATCCAAGGGCAATGCTCATATGAAAATCGTGTCCGCAGGCATGCATATTCCCTTCATGCACGGAAGTAAAAGGATATCCTGTGTCCTCTTTTATCGGGAGGCCATCGATATCTGTTCTGTAGCCGATTATTTTGGTTGGGTTAAGTCCTTTTACACGTACAAATAAACCGGTACGCCACTCAATGATCTCAAGCCTTTCCTGTAGAAGTGAATTTAAGAAATTTAATAAGTAAGCCTGTGTTTTAAATTCTTGAAAACCCAGCTCCGGTATTTGATGGAGTTCACGGCGGATTTTAATAAAGTGATCCATTCCTTTATATGCCTCCTAATTGTTAACAGAGAGCCAAGCTCTCTTTTTTCCCTGTATGCTTTACACTTTGATTTTAATGATCTCTATTCATTATAAAGGCAAGGCCTGAGATACAAAAGAAAGTGCGGATTGCTCCACACTTTCCTTTTCGTACCACGAAACGAAGCGTTTGCTTGATTACAGCTGGCGCAATTCGTTCATGATCTCAGTTTTTGATTTTGTTTTTTCATCAATTTCCTTGATTACTCTAGCAGGCGCACCAGCAACAAGAGTGTTTGCCGGTACATCACTGAGGACAATCGATCCCGCTGCAACAACTGCACCTTTGCCAACTGTGACACCTTCAATGACAACAGCATTGGCACCGATAACAACATCATCCTCAATTACAACAGGCTTTGCTGAAGGCGGCTCAATTACGCCTGCCAGTACGGTTCCAGCCCCAATATGGCAGTTTTTGCCGACAGTAGCCCTGCCGCCCATGATAACGCCCATATCAATCATTGTACCCTCGCCAATCACCGCACCAATATTAATGAGAGCTCCCATCATAATAACGGCATTGTCACCAATTTCAACTTGATCACGAATAACCGCGCCTGGTTCAATCCTGGCTTTAATATTTTTAGTATCCAAAAGCGGGATAGCGGAATTCCTGCGGTCACTTTCAATGACATAATCGTCAATTTTTGCCTGGTTTTGCTCGATGATTGGATTGATATCCGACCACTCACCAAAAACCACACCTGTATTACCAGTGATAAACGTTTTGGATTCTGCACCAAAGTCAAGGCCTTCGAGATCGCCTTTTATGTAAACCTTAACTGGCGTGGATTTTTTTGCATTCTGAATGAACGAAATAATTTCGTTGGCGTCCATCATTTTCATTATATACCCCTCCATTATGCATGTACTGAATCATACTTTACCAAACAGCTAGATTGAAAACAAGAAAAGCATTATCATTTTCCTTCGTTAATATGCTCGAGGACAAGTTCGGTAAAGGCTCGTACTTGCTTTAGTTCAAATGAGGATTCGTACCCTAGCAACCAGGTATCCCTTTTGATAGGCTGGTTATCTTCATTGAGTAATTCAAGCTTGAAAATATCGTCCCCTGCTCCATCAAGAGTGATTTCAGGAAGGATTGCATATCCAATCCCATTAAAGGCCATTTGCTTGCATGTTTCAATCTGGTCTACAATGACTGTCCTTTTAGGCGGCAGCTTAAATTGGCGGTGCCACCATTCCTGGATTTCCTGATAATAATTAGAATCACTTTTAAACTGGATGAATGGCCTGTCTGTCTTAAGAACTTGATCGATTGATGAAATCTCTCTGTCCACCAAGAACAGCCTATCTTCAAAAAGGTGAACCTTCTTCCCTTTCCAGTCTGGAGTCCCTCTAATGATGCCTATATGGGCCTGATGGTCATATAACGACTTGAGGATTTCACTGCTCCATCCTGTTACCAGTGATATTTTAGCCTGTGGATAACGCTCGACGAACTTTTTCAAAACCCTCGGCAGCCAATGCTGTCCAACAATTGTAGCCACTGCTATTTTAAGAGTACCGGCAACTCCGGATTCCATCGAGTGAATGGCTTCCCTGACCTTTTCCTCCTCACTGAGAACCTCGTTAACGAAACGAATGACCTCCTCTCCCTGAGGAGTAAGCGATAGCCCTTTTTGAGAACGGATAAACAGTTTTGTCCCCCACTCCTTTTCAATGGTCTGAAGACGCTGGGACAGGGCTGGCTGTGAGACAAAAAGACGTTCAGAGGCCTTTCTCATATTCATTTCCTGCGCCAGGACCGAAAGCAGGTGGAACTCTGAAAGCGACGACATCCGTTTTCCTCCATAGGTTTTTTATTATTATATCGTAAATTTCAGATTTAAACATTTCTAGAAAAAACCCAGTCCCGTGGGTTTAACCTTTCTGTTTTACCTTTATTGGTAAAAAAGCTATCAAAACCATACTGATAACAGCAAACAGCAAGACACCCAGATATACAGTATGAAGGGAAATCGTCAAGCCTTCCTGAAGTATTTCAAGGACACCTGCAGGCAAGTTTTCCCTTTCCGCTTTATCGAGGAGAATATTTGCGCTATCAAGAGTCAGACCTTCTCCTTCGTCTCCTTTGTCAGCAAGGTAAGCAGAGAAGCGGCTGTTGAGGATGCCGCCTAAAAGTGCTGCACCGATTGTATTTCCCAAATTCCTCATGAACATATTCGATGCTGTTGCAATTCCCCTCTGTTGCCAGCTTACCGTACTTTGAATCAGGACAATAAACGCTGTTGATGTTAGCCCCATTCCTAAACCTATAATGAACGACCCAGCTGCTGCCATGGCAGGGCCCGCTTCTGGCGTCATAAATGCGAAAACCGTACCACCAACAATAAGGAAGACACCACCCAGCAAGGAGGTTGTCCGATAGCCCTTCGTTAGGATCAGCCTGCCTGAAATTGAGGAAGCAATCGGCCAGCCAATAGACATGGCTGTCAAGGTAAATCCGGCAACAATGGGGGATTGTTCCATGACACCTTGTACGAACGCTGGCAAAAAACTTGAAATCCCTATCAGCATGATTCCTGTAGTTAAAGAGACACTGTTAGCTACGAGAATAGATTTTTCCTTCCAAATTGAAAATGGCATCATTGGCTCTGCTGCCCGTTTCTCCTGGATCACAAATAAGCCTAATGCCAAAATGGTCACTGCAATTAAGGACAAAGTCGGTGTGGAGGCCCATTCCCACCTAGTGCCGCCTTCCACAAGAATAAACATGAGTGCAGATATCCCAAGTGTCAAAAGAATGGCACCCATATAATCAATTTCTCGTTTCTTTTTCTCGACATTCTCTTGAAGAAAGAACCAAAGGCCAACCATAGAAAGGAGTCCAAGCGGAATATTAACCCAGAATACATAATGCCAGCTGACATATTCGACAAGCAGGCCCCCAATTGCCGGCCCCATTACAGCTGATATCCCCCAGACACTGGACAGATATCCCTGGATTTTCGCCCGTTCCTCGGTTGTGTAAATATCACCAACTATTGTTGATGCTATCGGTGTTACGGCACCTGCTCCAAAACCCTGGATCAGTCTGAATACAATCAACATTTGCATTGATTCAGCAAAACCACAAAGAATAGAACCAATCATGAAAAAGGTTAGGCCAAAGAGAATAACAGGTTTTCTCCCAAAAAGATCTGCCAATTTACCATAAATGAGTACTGTAATGGCGTTCATTAATAAATAAGCAGAAAACACCCAGCTATAAAGCGAAAAACCCCCTAAATCACCGACAATTGCCGGCATAGCAGTAGAAACGATTGTAGCTTCAACAGCACTCATAAACATGGCCAGCATGACAGAAGCAAGAACTAAAGGCCTATTCGTTTTTTTACCGTTATGTAATCCTTTATTAATGGCTTCCCACACAAAGCGCACCCCTTTAAAAGTCTCACTAAACCATCATACAATGTAAGATGGCTCCCGTTCCCGGGAGCCTATATTAGCCATGTTTTTTATTTAGTTTTTTCAAATGTCTGTTCAACTGGTTCAATACTGTACTTCGCGGAAGAATCCCTTCAAAGTACCCCTCACCAGACTCAATGCAAAGAAAAGGATGATTGATCAACAATTCAATGCACTTGTTAATTGGAACATCCATTTTTACACGAGGGACCGTAACGTTCATAACTTCTTCGACTCTTTTTCTTTCAAGCAATTCAAATTCGATCCGCTCGAGGCCAAGAATTGAATCCATAATAAGAGTCGTGCTTATCAGCCCGCGAAGCCGATAATGAGGATCTAACACCGGAACTGCGGTATACCTGCTTTTGGTAAGGACGAGTAAAGCATGTTCAAGGTTATTCCCTACCTGTACGTGAGCAGTCCTTTCTGATGGGATCATCAAATCCCTTATGTTCATTTCCAGGAATTCTCCACTATGAAGACTTATCATTTACGAATACTCCTCAAATTAGGTTTATACACTATTATATTCTAACATAAAAGATTATGTATGGGTTATTTCGAAGCGCTGATACCAAACTTAACCACCTATCATAACTGATGCTCTCCTGCATCATTTCGTGAATTATTTTTAATATGATGCTGGCGTCGGATTAGCGGTTACCAAACAGAAAAAGGAACCCTTAGGTTCCCTTGGTGTTATTGGATCAAGTCAAAAATTTCAATCGTAATCATGTCGATATTATCGAATTGATAACGTTTTGGCTTTTCCTTTTCGTTGTATACTTCCAGTTCAAAAGTTTCAGTCTTTGGGTGGAAAGTGACCTGGCACTTCCTCTCACCATTCACTTCAAAATATCGCTGGGCAGGTTCACCGCTATTCGATTGTTCCTGAAGGTTTTTTAAACGGGTAATGATCCCTTGAAGCTGTGACATGCTCTCTCTCCTTTCAAAAAACAAACAAGCCCTTGTAATTAGATTTCTCTACATAACTATTTCTATCCATACAGGGAATATCCATAATCTGCAAATAGGTTTTCTTGCTTGCCAATATTAACAGCATAAAGTAAGTGAGTGGGTATAGACAAGTAAAAACTGATGTTTTAAGAAAAAATATTGTGGAATTTAAAAAGCCGCCCTTAATTTTAAGAAGCGGCTTAAAACTGTTTTAGCTAATATCCCATTACAAGCTGCTCGTCATTTTGTTCAAATAGCGCCGTGATGCTTTCAGTCTCACCTGAGCTTATGATTGCCCCATATTGAATTAGATTTCCTATTGGGTTCATGCCCAGCTGGAATTGCAATGAGGCAGTTTCCACTTCTTTCGTGGTTTCAGCCTCCTCAGCCACCTGATTATTCGTATTTATTAATTCAACGTGAGAATCAGATTGCTCGATCACTGATTCCGGTATAGTGTCGTATAGGTATTCAGCAACTTTCCAACTGTCTCCATTCTTTACAAGAAGCAAGCCTTCATAATGGCTCTCATACCCGACAGGACCTTCATGTGTCTCTGGGAAGAATTCAAATACATAGGCTTTGTCTCCCTCAAACACAACCTCTGTTTTATCAGAGAATTGGTAATATGGAATATAATAAGGGGCAAAATCAGTTCCATAGGTAACAAATTTTCCGTTTTCTTCTGCTACGTTAATATCCCAAAATTCCTTAGCGTATTCCTCAGTAAAATATTCAGAAAGTATTTCATTAATTTCTTCCTTTGTCCGCAGTTCTTCACTTAGCGACACCTGAGCTAAAAAAGCATTTTCCAAAACCGTAAATATTTCCTCTCGGCTTGGCTTATTTTTCCCCTCAGTTGCTTGAGGATACGTAGGCATGACAATTAACAATACGGCGCAAATCACCAACAACGTCTTTTTCATCTAAACTCCCCCTGCATGAGCCCACTACTTGGCCCTTTTATTTTATCAGCTATTTCTAGGAGCTTGTCCCAAAATAATTCGTAAAATAGTTGCATGATTAGACATTCTTTATCCTATACCCTAATTGGAGGTCTATTAACCCCGTCAAAAGAATAAACGGACATTCATTCACTTGGAAAGGTGTCCCGCTTATATGGCCGGTTGGCACGGAGAATACTAATAGCAGGCTTGAAAAAAGGAGGATAAATTTGCGTAAAATTTATTTTCTAACAACTCTTTTGCTTCTTCATGGGTGTGAATCCGGTAAAAGTATTTCTGCAGTCGAAGAAACGCGTAAAGAAGTATTTACAAGCCAGACTCCGAAAGAGCAACAATATGATATGGGGAAAAGCGAGGCCAAACATGGGGAACGAATAGATCTTAGTGGACAAAAAGGAGAGGAAGTCCCCGGTGCCACTAAGCTAGATGTTGTTCAGATCAACCAAAATCCTGAGTTACGATATGGGTGCGAGGTGACCAGTCTTGCAATGGTCCTGAATTATGCAGGTGTAAAAACAGGAAAAATGGAATTGTACAGGGCAATAAGGAAAGACCATGACCCTATTGTCCGTTCAGGCAGAGATATTACCAATTGGGGAAATCCAGCAGAAGGCTTTGTAGGAGATATGACCGGCAAAAATGGTGCGGGATATGCAGTATATGACCAGCCTATTGCCGACTTAGTCAATATTTATCTGCCTGGCCGTGCTGTAAACCTGACCAATAAACCATTCGAGGACATTCTCGCTCATGTTGAAAAAGGTTATCCTGTGGTCGTCTGGACAACTGGAGACTACCGCCTCCCTGACCGTTGGGAATCATGGATGCATGCTGGCGAAAGGATCAGGACCCCTCTTGATTTGCACGCTGTAGTTCTGGTTGGTTTTGATACAGACAATGTTTATATCAATGATCCTCTCTCCGGTAAAAAGCAGCATCGAGTAAATAAAGAGCAATTCATTGCTTCCTGGAAGGCACTGAAATGCCGGGCTGTTAGCTACCATTAAAAAAATACGAACTGAAGGCAAGCCACACATTACAGCGGTTTGCCTTCAGCTCTACAAATATTTCTGATTCTACTGTTTAATTCCACTCAAAGGAATAATATTTTACAAAAAAAACTAAAAAGGGTGCTGGTTCAGCCATTGGCCGCCATCGAGGGTAATACATTCCCCATTCATATATGATGCTTGTTCAGAGAATAAAAAATGAGCCAGGCTGGCAATTTCTTCGGGCTTCCCTAGACGGCCAAGCGGCACACTTTCAATCGTCCTTTTCGCCGCTTCCTCCGATTCCCATAATTTATCTGCTCCACCTGTCCTTTCAATCGGACCTGGCGCAATCGCATTTACTCTGATGCCATATTTCTTTCCCCACTCAACGGCAAGTGTCCTGGTCATTGATAAAACCCCTGCCTTTGCCGCTGCTGAATGAATAACACCAGCCCCTGCACCCCAGGCATATGTTGCTACCATATTAATGATCCGCCCCTGAATCTTTTTTTCAATCCAGTAGGAGCCAACTTCCCTGCTGCAATAAAAAGTCCCGTTCAGGACGATATCAATAACAGACTTCCAGCCATTTGGACTTAATTTTTCTGCTGGACAAATAAAGTTGCCAGCCGCATTATTAACAAGGAAATCAATGCTGCCAAATTCATCTGCAGTTTTTTTCACCATCCGGCTGACATCCTCAATGTTCCTTACATCCATTTCTATCGTTAATACCCTACCGCCAATTTCAGCTTTGGCTTTTTCAAGTCTTTCGCTGGAACGGCCTGTTATTACAACATTCGCATCGGCCGCTGCAAACTTCTTGGCCATATACTTTCCCATGCCGCTTGAACCACCTGTTATGATAACTGTTTTTCCGTTCATGCTACTCCCCCTCATTCGTTCTCAACTAAAGAGTTTACCACAATTTGCATAATTTTTCTGAAGATTCTTTCTGGCATTTAAAAGTGGTCTCGCTTCTAATCATCAAGCTAGTTTGATAGTATAGAATAACGGAAGTTTTCCAAGCATTCCCTGCAAAAATTAGATTAACAGGTTGGTAAATGATATGAAAAAAAAACAAACTCGAAGATCGTTTCTAAAAACAATGATCGGCGGAATGCTTGCTGTAGTTGGGCTAGGTTCTGGGGGTTATTTTTATGCACGTGAAGTTGAGCCTGGATTGCTGGATATTCAATCACACGAGATCTCACACGCACTCATTCCTAAGGGCATGGATGGATTTAGAATTGTCCAGTTCAGCGATACCCATTTAGGATTCCACTACAGCTTAAAGCAGTTGGAAAAACTGGCAAGAAAAATCACGAATCTAAAACCAGATTTAATTGTTTTTAGTGGAGACCTGATGGATGATCCGAATTCATATGAATCACCAAATGAAATTATCTCCATCCTTCAAGAGCTTAAGGCGCCTGCAGGCAAATATGCGATTTTTGGAAATCATGATCACGGAGGCTACGGCACCGAATTGTATCAAGAAGTAATGGACGCATCAGGATTTACAACTCTATTAAATGAGGGAGTTTCAATTGAGAGAACGGGTGAATCGTTCTACTTGCTTGGGATCGATGATAAAATGCTTGGCAAGCCCAATATTGCGAAGCCTTTGGAAAATGTACCTAAAAACATCTACAAAATTCTTCTTTCCCACGCACCCGATGTAGCAGATGAAGCAGCTGAATTTGATATCCATCTCCAATTAAGCGGCCACAGTCATGGGGGCCAAATAAAAGTCCCCCTAATTGGGGCTCTAGTCGTACCACCGTATGCCGAAAAGTATCACGAAGGTTTTTATTTTATTGGACCGGAAGAATCACTGACACTTTACGTAAATCGCGGACTCGGAACAACCCGGCTGCCATTCAGATTTATGTCAAAGCCAGAATTGACTGTTTTTACTCTTAAAAATAAAGCATAAAAAGCCTTTATCAATAAGATAAAGGCTTTTAGCTAGCATTCCTCGAGTATTCGAAAGCTTGTTTTCATGTAACTTTTCTCGACTTCTTTTACAGTAATGGGCTTAGCGAAGTAAAAGCCCTGCGCCTTATGGCAGCCTTCCCCACAAAGCCACTCTGCTTGTGTGGCATTTTCGACTCCTTCGGCAATCACTTCAACTCCAAGGCTTTTTCCAAGGTGAACGATCGCTGATGCAATTGCGGCGTCTTTTTGGTTTTCAGTAATATCTTTTATAAAGGATTTATCAATTTTTAGGACATCAATCGGAAATTCCTTTAGGTAGCTTAAGGATGAATAACCTGTACCGAAGTCATCTACAGAAATAGTAATACCTAAATCTTTTATACTTTGAAGCGCTGGGATTGCCTCGGTTTTGTTTTGCAGTGTGCCTTCTGTTATTTCAATTTCCAAATAGGATGGAGAAGGCAAATATTTCTCGACCGCAGTTTTTAAAAATGCTGCAAATGATGGCTGCTGCATCTGCTTTGGAGAAATATTGATAGCAACTCTGAAACCAAAGAATCCTTTGCGGTTCCACGACCTAATTTGCTTGCATGCGTTCTCTATCACCCAGTTGCCTATTGGCACAATTAGCCCCGTATCCTCAGCAAGAGGGATAAAAGTGGCAGGCGAAATTGAGCCAAGTTCTTTAGAATCCCATCGCAGAAGAGCCTCAAAGCTCCTTACTTCACTTGTGGAAAGGTCAATTTGCGGCTGATAATACAGGCATAACTCTTGTTTATCAATTGCTTTCCGTAAAAGAGTTTCCAATGCTAGAACATTTGAGATAGAAGAGTTCATGTCGGAACGGTAAAATTGGAAATGGGCTCTGCCCCGTTCCTTGACCCGGAAGAGGGCTTCATCGGCATTCTTTAATAACGTTTCTGCATCCTTGCCATCATTCGGGTACATACTGATACCAATACTTGGCGAAATAAAATATTCCTGTGAATTAAAATAAAATGACCTTTTGAATAATGACAAAATCCTTTGGGCAAAAAAGATGGCTGCCTTCCTGTTTGTCCCAAGCAGGAGTATATTGAATTCGTCCCCTCCCTGCCTATAAACCAGACAGCTTTCATTTGAACATTCAGAGAGACGGGCAGAAACCTTCTTTAATATTTCATCACCGACAAGATGGCCGAGCGAATCGTTTAAATGTTTAAAGCGATCCAGATCAATTGAAATTAAGGCAAATTCCTTTTTATTCCGGGAAGGTGAATAAAGCTCCTCGTTAAGCCGGTCAAGGAGCGCCCTCCTATTCAGTAAACCAGTCAGTTGGTCATGGAAAGCCATATACCTAATCATTTCTACATTCTTTGATTGCTCAGATATATCTCTGATAATCACATAAATACCAAGAACGTCCCCATAAACAATGATTGGTACCGTCCTGATATGCAATGTGAGCAGATGTCCATCATTCCCAGAAAACCTGCAATCAAGTGATTCAAGAGCTTTTCCGTTCCCTGTATCCTCAACGAGGCTCTTGAAGCTTTCGAAATCAATGTCATATACCAAATCATAAATGGACATGCCTTTCAGCATATACTCTCCATAGCCGGTCAACGCAGCCGCTGCAGGATTCGCTTCGAGAATCTGTCCTTCTAGATTAATTGAAAAAATGGCATCAATATTATGCTCGACAATTGATCGATACCGTTGGCCAGCATGAATAATCGCATCTTTTTCATTCAGAGATGTGGTAACATCCCTGGTAATCCCGACAATATACTGTATTTTCCCTTCTGAGTCCCGGACAGGAGTAAGGACTGTCTCTCCATAGTATTCTTGGCCTTTCTCAAGAAAGGAGGCGTCAAACACTAAAGTTGAAGAATTAGTTTGGAGAACTTTCTCATATTCCTGCTGAAGATGCTCAGCCACTTCTGCCGGAAGGACTTCCTGAAAAGTTTTCCCAAAAGGGTCATCTGTCAGTGTGATTCTTTTCGCCGCTATTTCATTGGCAAAAATATACCGAAAACTCGGACCTTTATCGACCTTCATAATGAAGACCATATCCCTGATATGCTTCAAAATCACATCATAAAGGATTTTTTCTATCTTCATCCCCCGCCTGGAGGCTTTATTTCCCTTTTGTCCCGATGGACTGTTGATTAACTCCATAAAATCATCCTCTAAACTTGGAAAAATTCAATGTTAATTAGTCTGATCAGGAAGCTAATTCCCTAAAAGTTTAAATACCATAAATCTACAAATTTCCCGATATGTCTATCATACTATAAGAATTTTGTAACTGTGAATGCCTTTTCAAAAAAGTTTTATTTGGTGACCATAAATAACTTTTAATTTCTCATCATCTGCTCCTAATAATTACAAATATCTAATTGTTAAGGTAGTATCCAAATTAAAAAGCCTGAAAAAAGCCCTGATTACTTCATTTGAATATTTGGAATTATACAGGAAGAAAAACCTGTATGACTTAATGGGATAAGGGTCTTAATTAGATGCTTTCTAATCATTCAAAAATGGGTATAATAGAATATGATTCTATAATTGAAAGGAGACTTTGCTTGGACAGCAATAGGAAAAGACCTCCAGCAATCCAGTCAGTTCAAAATCTCTCCCAGGCAATTTATATTGTCAACCGGCATGCAAAGACTGCGCCAAATCCAAAATACCTTTACCTGTTAAAACATGAATCACTTAAGAAGATGCTTCGGGAAGGAAAGGCAAAAAAAATTGGTCTGCACTTTTCAAATCGGCCAAAAAATAGCCAGCAGCAGTCCGATGTCCTCGTTGAATGCGGAAAATATACTTTTCATATCCCGCCCGAGAAAAAAGATTTTGCCGAACTTCCCCATCTCGGCCAGCTTAATGACCTGATCCGCAATCCTAAAGCTTCGATTCCACTTACACATGCAAAAGCAATTCTTCAGGCATACACTGGCATAAAGGAAACACCCGATCCTCCAGACCGGAAAAAAACTTATCAAAAACCTGTCTTTAAAAGGCTGGGTGAAAGTTATTAATGATTAGCGCTGCTTCCATGCGGCGCTTTTCACTTTTTTACTGCAAAGGAATAAAAAATTTGTAAACATATATATCATTTCATTGTGTTTTTATACATACCAAGAAACCCCATCCCTTAAATAACAAAAACTTGTGTTTTGTTTGATAAAGCATGATATTGCGCTTACCTGCAGTTTTCCTGTAGGATTGAAGAATGATAAAAATGGAAAGGCGTGTATCTGTTCAATGGAGCATTTAATTAATCAAAGAGTAAAAGCAATAGAAATTTCCGGCATCCGAAAATTCTTTAATATGGTGTCAGATGTAGAGAATGTAGTGTCTCTTACTATTGGGCAGCCTGACTTTCCAACACCCAAACATATAAAAGAAGCTGCAGTTAAGGCTATCCACGAAAACCGGACCGTATATACCCATAATGCTGGCATGATCGAGACAAGGCAGGCCGCTTCGGATTTTGTCCGTGAAAAATACGGTCTCATTTATGACCCCCAAACAGAGGTTATAGTAACAAGTGGAGCCAGTGAAGCGATTGATATCACCTTTCGTTCGATTTTAGAGGAAGGGTGTGAGGTCATTCTTCCGGGTCCCATTTACCCAGGCTATGAGCCTATCATTCGGCTATGCGGGGCAATACCAGTGCATGCGGATATCCGGGAAAACGGGTTTCGTTTCACAGCTGAGCTAATCCGTAAGCATCTAACAGAAAAAACCCGATGCATCGTCCTCCCATACCCTTCCAATCCGACAGGGGTCAGCCTCTCGGAACAAGAGATCAAAGACATTGCCGAGCTCGTTAAGGGGAAGGATATCCTTGTTTTGGCAGATGAAATTTATAGCGAACTGATTTACGGGCAAGCACATTTTTCAATCGGTTCCATCCTTAAGGAACAAACGATTGTAATTAATGGATTATCCAAATCACATTCCATGACAGGATGGCGCATCGGTCTTCTTTTTGCCCCGGAGAAGTTGGCAAAACATATCTTGAAAGTCCACCAATACAATGTAACTTGCGCAAATTCAATCGCACAGGTTGCGGCAACAGAGGCATTAACGTTAGGGAAGGACGACGCGCTCCCAATGAAAAAGGAATATGAAGCGCGGCGCAATTATGTTTATGATAGGCTAGTTGCCATGGGACTCGATGTGCCTATGCCCGACGGAGCATTTTACTTTTTTGTTAAAATCCCGCCGTCCATGAACCAAGATTCATTCGGATTTGCTCTTGACCTTGTTGACAAGGCTAAGCTAGCTGTTGTCCCAGGCAGTGCTTTTTCTGAATTTGGCGAAGGCTACTTCCGCCTCTCCTATGCGTATTCAATGGATACCCTGAAAGAGGGTCTGGATCGACTTGAAGGCTACCTGAATAATTGAAACAAAATCCCCGAAGCATCCGCCGCGGGGATTTGTTCTTGTAAAATAAATTAAAGTTTTCGCAAATTTAGATATCATTTTCCAAGTTGGTCTACGTCTAGCTACACAAGGAAGTCTTGGCAGCATAAGCATCGCACGAATTAGGCGATAGCGTAATGAGGAGCGCCTATCGCTTTTTTTTTATTTATACCATCTTTCTAATGAAACGCACTTCCCGGTAGCCCTCAATTTTATCGGTCGTAAAGAGGCCGATTTCTGCATACGTCCCTTTCAGGTCAATAAGGGTTGCTTCCAATTCTTCGGGAGATTTGGGCTTCGGATAACCCAGTCTCTTTATTTCTTCCATTAAAATCCGGAAGCCGCCATCTGTTTCAATATGGCTGAATTTAGGAGGCAATGTACCCATCACCTCATTAATCAAGGTTAACTCCCATTTAATTGGCCTGGCATTGGTAACTGTTTTTTCCCTAGTAAAGCCATCAATTCTGACCAAGTAGCGTCCATCTTCCAATTCATTGAACTTATTTTTCACATCATCAAACAGGCTCATACAAAACGCCCCCTTTACTGTAAATGTATTTTTACAAAGGGGAATTTAGAAGAGATGTTAGGCCCAGTATTTATATAGCGCCTGCGTTCCGCTGTTTTCTTCTCCCTGTTCCGCAAGCTGTTCATATAAAGATTTAGCGAGGGAAAGTGCCGGGGCATCCATCCCCATTTTTTCAGCTTCCTCGAGGGCAATTCTCATGTCTTTGATAAAATGCTTTATGTAGAAGCCTGGTTCAAAATCTCCCTTTAGCATTTTAGGTGCAAGATTTGAGAGATTCCAGCTTCCTGCTGCACCTGTAGAAATGCTCTTTAATACATTTTCCGGATCGAGGCCGGCTTTTTTGGCATAAACCATTGCTTCTGCAACACCCATCATCGTCGAAGCGATGGCAATCTGATTACACATTTTCGTGTGCTGCCCTGCACCAGCCTTTCCCTGATAGACAATGTTTGTTCCAAGCAATTCAAGCAAGGGTTTTACTGCAAGAAAGGCTTCTTCATCACCGCCAACCATGACAGCCAGCCGCGCATCACGAGCCCCAATGTCGCCACCAGAAACAGGGGCATCAAGGGAATGCATCCCGCGCTTTTTCGCTTCCTCATAAAGCTTGGCAGCAAGCGATGGTGTAGATGTTGTCATATCAACAAAATAAGTGCCTTCTCCTGCACTATCCATGATTCCTCCAGTACTTAAGTACACTTCTTCAACATCATGAGGATAACCGACAATTGTAAAAACCACATTTGCCCCGCGGGCTGCCTCACCAGGACTATCAGCCCAAGCTGCCCCTTTTTCAAGCAGGCTTTCGGCTTTTTCCTTCGTCCTGTTGTATACAGTAACTTTATAACCGCCCTTTAGCAAATGGCTGGCCATGCTATGACCCATGACTCCGGTACCGATAAACGCTATAGAAGTTGTTTCTGGTGTTAACATAAAATCAATCCCTTCCATGCTATTTCCTTTATAATACCGTATTACTCACAATACAGCGCAAAAAAAGACTCGCACAAAATGCGAGTCCCAAACTTGTAGTTTGGCTGCCGAAATCCAAAGTTTGGTTTTTATTTTAAAAATACCGATGATATATGTCTCTAAAAAAAAGAAAACCCGGAGCTAATCATCTCCGGGTGTGCCAATCTCCAAATTATGCACAATGATAGTCTTTCCCCATTTATAAAAAAACAAACAGTATTTGAAAATAAATTAGATCGATTTAACCATTCCCCCATCAACAATAAATGCTTGTCCTGTCATATAGGTATTTGCAGCTGAAACTAAAAAGGCACCCACTTTCGCAAATTCCTCAGGTGTTCCATATCGCCCAAGCGGTATATTCTTTTTCACATTGCTTTCGACAGCTTCAAGGTCAACCCCAAGATTTTCTGCTCTGAACTGATCGAGATGTTTCGTACGGCCCGTCGAAATCCTTCCTGGGGCGATTGTATTAATTAGAATCCCGTAAGGTGCAAGTTCAGAAGCTAGTGTCTTTGACATTCCGACAATACCAGCCCTAAATGTGTTCGACAATATTAAGCCTGCGATCGGTTCCTTGATAGAAGAAGAAGCGATATTCAGAATTTTCCCTCCGTTTTCCTTCATATAAGGCAAAACCCTTTGGATAAGTCTGACATAGGATAATAAATTTAACTCGAATGCCGCCTGCCATTGTTCTTCAGCTAATGATTCAAAACTCCCTGCCGGAGGCCCTCCAGAATTATTGACAAGGATATCAATAGTGCCAAATTCATTTACAGCACCGGAAACCAGATTTCTTATATCCTCTGTCTTCGTCAGGTCTGCACGTATGTAAATTGCCTTTCCATCCCCTAATTCGCTAAGCTCTTCCAAACGCGTCTGAAGCTTGTCTTCTTCCCTTCCCGAGATTATGACATTTGCCCCTTCCTTAAAAAGCTCTCTTGCGATTGCAAAACCAAGCCCTTGGCTTGAAGCAGCAATAAGCGCAGTCTTGCCTTTTAAATTAAAATCCATTGCTCTACCTCCTCTATCTTTTTATTTATTATACTCCATTACATTCTATCAAACAGAGAAAACCCCTTCTGTTTAAAGAAGGGGTCCGTACCATTTCATCTAGAGTGCGCCTACCTGGTTTTTCTTTTTAGAAGTTCCCAGCGATTTCATCTGTCCCATCAGTTTGTCTCGAGAGTCCTTGTTCCTCATTAAGTAAGCAAGTCCAAGGCCAACAGTTGTCATAACCATCTTTTTTCTATCCATTTTAAATAGCCTCCTATCTAATCTGTGTACATAGAAAAAATTCCCGTTCCCTTAGGACAGTAAACCCTTTCTTAATAAAAAGAGGTTTCCTCAGTTTCCTCATATTCCCACCAACTATCATGACTTATCACTTTAATTCCAGGTACAGAACAAAAGCGCAAGCGCCTTGGTCATCACCGTACAAAATGGACGGACTTCGACTGAGATAAAGTGAAACTTCCATCAGCGATTTTTGCTGATGGTTAGTTGAACGAATCGGACCTTTAGGGTCAGTTGCCGACGGAGGAGGCTTACTGAGCTTAAGAGGGGATAAAGGAATTACGAAGAGCGATAGCGATTCGATGATGACTTATCGTAGGGAGAAGGCCAGAAGTTTGCTGGGTGATAGGCGCTGGAGCTAGACGTAGACAAAATCGGTAAAAAGTTATCCACAGGCGAGGAATTTATAATTTCCTAAACGAAAAAAAATCCGGCTGCATTATGCAGCCGGCAAAAAGGGGGAAAATGAGAATGATTAGCTTACACTAAATCATACTAGTTGCTTGATAGTAATTTACCCGCAAGCTTGTCCCCCAAACCATTTTTTATATTTCAATTGTGTTACAAATTCGCGGCTGATTTTACCGCTGCAATGACTTCTTCCATTGTGCTCATGGACAATGCTTTTTGAGCCAGCTCTTCCATCTCGGCTTTTTTAAGCTTTTTGATTTGATTCCGGGCTTTTAAGATAGATGTAGCACTCATGGAGAATTCATCGAGTCCGAGCCCTACAAGCAGAGGTATGGCTGTTTCGTCACCGGCCATTTCTCCGCACATTCCAGCCCATTTCCCTTCCGCATGTGCTGCGTCAATCACCATTTTAACAAGGCGAAGAATAGCAGGGTTGTATGGCTGGTATAGGTAAGATACCCGTTCGTTCATCCTGTCTGCCGCCATTGTGTATTGAATCAGATCATTCGTACCAATACTGAAGAAATCTACTTCTTTAGCAAATTGATCCGCAATTACAGCAGTGGAAGGAATCTCAACCATGATTCCCAGCTCTATCCGATCAGAAATGGTTGCGCCTTCGTCCGCAAGCTTGGCCTTCTCTTCCTCAAGCATAGCTTTTGCCTGGCGGAATTCTTCGAGGGTTGCAATCATCGGAAACATGATTTTCAGGTTTCCATAGGAGCTTGCACGCAGCAAGGCCCTCAGCTGAGTCCGAAAAATCCCTTGCTCTTCCAAGCAAAGCCGGATTGCCCTAAAGCCAAGAAACGGATTCATTTCCTTTGGAAGCTGTAAATATGGAAGTTCCTTATCTCCGCCAATATCAAGTGTCCTTACGACGACTGGACGGCCCTCCATGCCTTCGAGGACAGCTTTATAGGCTTCGAACTGTTCATCTTCGGTTGGAAGTTGGTCGCGGCCCATGTAAAGGAACTCAGTCCGGTACAAGCCGACTGCTTCTGCCCCGTTTTCCCGAACGCCTTTAAGATCCTTCGGTGTTCCTATGTTAGCACCCAACTCAACTTCATGGCCATCAGCTGTAACGGTCTTCTCGTTGACAAGCTTCGCCCATTCCTCTTTTTGTGCTTCATAGTCAGCCTTTATCTGCTCATATGCCTGAACAAGTTCGGGAGTTGGATTGATATGTACCTCTCCCTTTAGCCCATCGACAATGACCAAATCACCATTGTTAATGGTATCGGTTGCATTTCTTGTGCCAACAACTGCAGGAATCTCAAGAGAGCGCGCCATAATCGCTGAATGCGATGTCCTTCCGCCAATATCGGTCGTAAACCCTTTGACAAATTCACGATTTAATTGGGCTGTATCGGAAGGGGTTAAATCTTCGCCAACTACAATGACCTCCTCGGCAATCATTGAAGGATTAGGAAGCTGAACACCAAGAAGCCTCGCAAGTATCCGTTTTGTAACATCCCGGATATCGGCAGCCCTTTCTTTCATATATTCATTATCCATTTGTTCAAACATGGTAATGAACATGCTAGCGGTCTCATTTAAAGCAAACTCGGCATTTACGTTTTCAGTCCTAATTCTGTCCTCAATTGGTGAAACAAGTTCAGGATCAGACAGGACAAGCAGATGTGCTTCAAATATTGCCGCTTTATCAGGCCCTAACGTTTCATTGGCTCTGTCCCTGATTAGTTCAAGCTCGGACTTTGACTGCTCGAGGGCTTTACGAAAACGTTCCACTTCAGTTCCTGGATCCAAAATGGATTCCTTTGAAAATGAAAGATCAGGTTCTGTCAGCCTGTAAGCTTTGGCAATCGCTATTCCATTTGAAGCAGCAATACCTTGAAGGAAAGCCATTATTCTGCCAAACCTTCTTTTTTCAAGGTTTCTTCAAGTGTGCGAAGAGCCTCTTCTGAATCTCCACCTTCAGCTGAAATGGATATGGATGCACCCTGGCCGATTCCTAATGACATAACACCCATAATAGATTTTAAGTTCACTTTTTTGCCTTTGTATTCGAGGTTTATATCAGAATCGAATCTGCTTGCAGTTTGCACCAATAGTGTTGCTGGTCTAGCATGGATGCCAGTCTCCGCTGTTACTTTGAATTGTTTTTCTGCCATGTGAATCAAACTCCTTAGGTTTGTTTTTTTGAGAATATTGCTGCTATAATACTATTCCCCAATTGATATTTAGAAAAACTTGACATTCACCAGATCATGTTTTCAGTGACTCCTACAATAGGAAAGTATGTACTTTTTCCTTATACAAATTGGTTGCAAAAAGTGCAATTTCTCACCCTCATTAACTTATACAATTTACGATTATTAGTCAACAAATCAGGTATTTGTATAAATTATTTAAAAACCTACTGGCATCTGTAGTATTTCAAAAGGTTGTATTACTATGTATATTAAATGGAAAATTAGTTTACCCTTCGATTCCCCCACTCATCAAAGGGGTCCTCTTGAAATTACTCAAGGGGAACATAGAGAATCTCCCCATATCCCTTTTTTCTCAATTGAGTCTTTACGTATTCCCTTACTATCAAAAGAGATTTCTTCGTTCATTTATATAAATGTTTCTTAACAGTACGGAAATTTACCATTGCCCTTCATTTGCCAATTAGGGTATTTCATTTTCAGTTTCCCCATAGTTTCCAAGACTCCCATATCCCCACTCCTCTATGTATAATTCACCACTTTCTGGTCTGGTCTATTCCTCATAGATCATTTTTTTTGTCATGCCGCCATCAATCGTCAAATTTTCGCCGGTAATGAAATCATTTAATGGGTCAGAAAGAAATAGGCAGGCCCGGGCAATATCATCAGGTTTTCCTACACGCCCGCTTAGATGCTGTTTATGGTCGCGTTCGGAAAGCGCCTCATAGTCCACTGTTTCAATCCAGCCGGGGCTTATGGAGTTTACTGTAATTCCATAGGGGCCAAGCGTCCTGGCAAGTGCATGAGTCAGGGCTACAATCCCTCCTTTGGATGCAGAATATGCTTCAGTATTCGGTTCGGACATAAATGCTCTGGTCGAGGCAATATTAATGATTTTACCGCCTCCTTTTTCTTTCATCATTCTGGCAGTTGACTGCGACAACAAAAAAGTGCTGCGGAGATTCGTGTTGATGATCTCATCCCACTCTTCTACTGTAAGCTCAAAAAAATTGTTGAACTTGGATATTCCTGCGTTATTAATCAACACATCAATTTTTTCAAATTTTTTTACTGTTTTCTCCACTAGCAAAGAAATGCTGTCCCCATTTTTTACATCTGTATCAAAGAAGACAGCCTCGCCTGGATATCGGGATAACTCTTGGACAAATACCTTGCCTGCCTCCACGTCTACATCTGCCAGAGCGAGGTTTGCACCTTCTTCTGCAAACATCTGTGCAATTCCCTTACCAATGCCGTTTGCAGAACCAGTAACAATTACGGTCTTCCCTTCAAACCGCATATCAGATTTCCCCTTTCGTATTTTCATTTCTTATATCATGGCGCTACTTTGTTGATTCTCTGCACCACCTAATACTCGGTTTAAATGAGCAATATTAATTAGAAGGGAGAATTATTTTTCAAATTTAACTGCGCGGGTCACTTTGATATTCATAAATGACTCC
Organism: Bacillus sp. FJAT-18017; assembly: GCF_001278805.1. Lineage (GTDB taxonomy): Bacteria > Bacillota > Bacilli > Bacillales > Cytobacillaceae > Bacillus_D. The sequence goes on from NZ_CP012602.1 coordinate 3,462,360, forward strand.
TCCCCCGCGTTGGGCAATTCCTCGGAAATGCTTAAAGTCCTCTCTGTTTACCAAAACAGTTCTAAATGGCAAAAAGTCCTCGTTCGTAACATAATACTCCGCGAGAACTCCATCTCGAAGCTGGTCAAGAATTTCATTTACTTCATTTTCTGTCATACTATCACCGCCCCTTCCTTATTTAACCGAATAATAATCTTCCTTCGAGTTTCTGTCCAGTTTCCCCATTTTTTGAACAATTTCTGAAAAATAGTGAATATGTATATATAACTGCTAATTTAATCAGTAACCGGATTAAAAATAGCATAAATGAAACGGAAAATGCGTGTTCTTCCCTCAAATACGCGGATTTTCCTGAGCCTTTCAGAAAGTGCAGAAACCCATCAATGTCATGTAGGAGGAAAGGGGAATTTCTTAACCCCAACACAACCAGCCAAAAAATCTTATTATTTAAAAAAGAAAGCCTTTACGTTTTTATCTTTTTAGTGCAAACTGTTATTAAAATCTTTTAGATAGAAAATTTTTACTAAATGGCAAGGGGTAACCCAGCTTAAGTATGCCAGTAGAAATGGGAGCATAAAGGAGAGAGACAGTTGAAAAGAGCAGAAGTGGGAAATGTAATTGAATTCCGCGGAGGACTTCAAGGAGTAGTTGAAAAAGTAAATGAGAACTCAGTAATCGTCGACCTCACTTATATGGACAATTACCGGGATTTGGAGTTGGACCAGCGTACTGTCATTAATCATAAAAACTATAAGGTTATTAGAGAAAGCGTAAATTAAATATACGTGCAAAAGCAGCCGGGCTTCATACCAGCTGCTTTTGCTTTTTTAATTTTTTACCATTCCCAGCCTTGCTATTTCATCGGACTCTATAATTCTGACTCCACTCTTTGGTTTAATCGCAGTGATGGCCATTGAAGCGGCTACAACATGTCCCTCGACTGGTGCATATTTTTTAAGTTTCCCAGGCAAAATTCCAGCGAACGGACGGTACACCCATTCGGCCAATTTTTCACCAAACCTGAATTCCTCCCTTTCTCCAACTAAAAGGGATGGCCTAAAGATTGAGACAGATTTAAAAGGCAAGCCCGCTAGCGTCTCCTCCAATTCCCCTTTCACTCTGCTGTAGAAAAAAGGAGAATCTTTTCTTGCTCCCGTAGAGGAGATCACGAGGTAGTGTTTCACTCCGTTTTCAATACCAAGCCTTGCTGCTTCAATAGGATATGTGTAATCGACCTTGCGGAATGCTTCCTGGGAGCCGGCTTTTTTAATTGTTGTTCCTAAACAGCAGAATATATCATCCACATGAAAGAGTTCAGGATGCTGATTCATTTCATTCATATCAATAATGTATTCCTTTATTTTTGGGTTCGTAAAATCCCCTGTTCTTCTAACCACAAGCCTCAGCTCGGAATACTCATCCATAGACGATAAAACGTGGACGAGCTGCTTACCGACCAGCCCTGTTGCCCCAAGTATCAGCGCGCTTCTTTTCATTGGACTCCCCCTTCTTTCTTCAACTATACTTTCTTCCTTATTTATTGCCAACCTGCATGCCTGTCTAGAAGAAAGGGAAGAATAATAACAGGTATGTGCTTTCATGAGCCCTTATATTTTGCTACAATAGGCTCATTGTTTGAAAGGAGCATGACATTTTAATATGTTATTGGAAAAACTGGATTACCCCCTGCTTGCAGGTTTTATACTCGCTCACTTATTGCTTTTTTTCACATTTCAGGATAAGGATATTTTTTGGTATATCTTTTCTGCTTCTCTGCTATTTTTAACTATTTGGACCATTTGGCAGGAAGATGTTGATGACCAGCTATCCTTTGGCCAATACATGGCTTTGGGGATTGCCTCAGGTCTCCTCATATACGGCTTGTTTTATACAGGAAACTTGTTGTTCAAAATGTTGGGCTTGCCGTTTGAGGACAATATAGCGAAGCTTTATAACTGGTTTGCCCCGAGTAAATTTTGGCAATATATCGCACTCATCCTAATAGCTGCACCGGGAGAAGAGTTATTTTGGAGAGGGTTCGTTCAAAAGAGGCTTATAAGAAAAATGTCACCGCTTGCCAGTGTCCTTATCTCTTCTGTAATGTATGCCTCAGTAAACATTTACTCCAATGAATTCCTGCTTGTATTAGCAGCCTTGGTATCCGGAATAGCCTGGGGCCTCCTCTATGCATGGAAAAGAAGCATGCCTCTTGTCATAGTCTCTCATCTAATTTTCGACCTGCTACTGTTTGTATTTATGCCACTAAATTAAAGTATCCGCGCTGCGGCGGATACTTTTCGTTTATTTCTTTTTTACAGGCATGGGTTTGGCCCATAACAGCACTAAAAAAGCTAGGCTAACGTATCCGAATAATGGATAAAGGAAAGACAAGAGTGTTCCATAATGAATCAAACTTGCCGCGTAGGATACGATAAATATTCCGGCCGTTATTGTCATCGTATTCAATGGCAAGTATTTTCTTAGCTGTCTCTCAAGTCCATAAATATTTCCTATGACAGATGTAAAAATCTCTGCATACACAATCCCCACAAAAATCCAATGGAAACCGGCTGCGAGTCTGAGCATTACAGCCGCCATTGGGATTTCATAAGTTTCAAGGTTTGGGAGCATGACCATAGTCAAATGACTAGAAAACAAGATGAGTGTCAGTGCTATTCCCCCGAGAATCCCCCCCCACTTAATCGTCCAGTCATCACGTACTTCGGCGGCTATCGGTACAAGTACTGCCTGGGAAAGACCAAGATTAAAGGCAATGTATAAAAATGGGGAAATAAACCCCCTCCAGCTTATGCTATCATCATCCATTTTAAAAAAAGCATCCTTCAACCCGGGATTGTCCAGTGACAGAATCATAAGAAACAAACTGAAAGCAATCATTGCCGGTACAATGAAGGTGTTTACAGCAAAAAGGCCTTTTGTGCCAACAGCCATAACAATTACCGACAAAACAATGGTCGTAATAACGCCGTAATGGCTTGACACACCGATTTGCTCTTTAAACACCGCCCCCGCCCCGGACATCATCACTGAGGTCACTCCTAGCAACATGAGCAGCATAAGGATATTGATTATTTTAGCTGCAACCCGCCCAAATAAAAATTCATTAAATTCTTCATAAGTTTCTGTTTTTGCCCAGACAGCGAGCCTCATTAACTTAGATCCAAGCGCAACAAGCAAGTAGCCGCTAACTAAAATCCCAATGAACCCAATAAATCCATAACGTGAAAAAAACTCCACAATTTCCCTTCCAGTTGCAAACCCCGCTCCCACTACAGTTCCCACATAAACAGCGGCGATTTGGAAGGCTCCTGTCCAATTCCGTTTCAAAGAGACATCCCTCCCCATTAAACTATATGGGAAATAGGACAAACCATTCCTACCTTGCAAACTTTAAAAGAAAAACTCTCTTCCATAAATTGGAGTACCTTTTCAATAAAGATTTTTAAGCAAATCGGTTGAAAGTCAAAGAAGGTCAAAGTATACTTAAAATCAGAAAGGTCAAAGTTAGTCAAAATCAAACTTTTAAGGGAGGCAGAACTATGCTTTGCCAACAATGTACACAAAACCAGGCAACAATTCAGTTAAAAATAAATGTTAATGGTATGAAAAAAGACTTTATGCTATGCCAGGATTGTTACACCAAGGAGCGTCAGGCAATGGCAAGCAGCTTTGGGCCATCTGCCGGAATACCTTCTTCTTTCTTTAACTTTAATACTCCACCATTTGGCGGCCAGGACATCCCAGACCAAGACTTTGCCGAAGCTCAGGAATCCAAAAAGGCTAAGGCTGGCAATGGTTTCTTTGACAATTACGGAAGAAATCTGTCACAAGCTGCTAAAGCGGGTTTAATTGACCCTGTTATTGGACGTGATGAAGAAGTTGAACGCGTTATTGAAATATTGAACCGACGAAATAAAAATAATCCAGTGCTAATCGGTGAACCGGGTGTTGGTAAAACCGCTATAGCCGAAGGCCTGGCTTTGAAAATAATAGAAGGCAAGGTCCCTGCGAAACTGGCAAACAAGGAAATTTACTTGCTGGATGTGGCTTCGCTTGTTGCAAATACCGGCATTCGCGGCCAATTCGAAGAACGTATGAAGCAAATGATCTCAGAGCTTCAAAAACGCAAAAATATCATTCTGTTTATAGACGAAATACACTTGCTGGTAGGTGCAGGCTCCGCAGAAGGATCAATGGATGCAGGAAACATTCTCAAACCAGCACTTGCCCGTGGAGAATTACAATTAATTGGCGCGACAACCCTAAAGGAATATCGCCAAATTGAAAAGGATGCAGCTCTTGAACGAAGGTTCCAGCCAATTCACGTTCATGAGCCATCTGTTGAGGCAGCGATTGAAATACTAAAAGGGATTCAATCTAAATATGAAGCCTTTCATGAAGTAAGTTTCTCCGAAGAAGCTATCAAGGCTTGTGTCCAGCTATCACACCGGTATATCCAGGATCGGTTCCTGCCTGATAAGGCGATCGACCTCCTTGATGAAGCTGGCTCCAAGCTAAACCTTGCTTCTGGCAGCATTTCCTCCAAAGAGGATATTGATGCTAAGTTAAAGAACATCGCTGCTCAAAAAGAAATTGCATTAAAAGAGGAGAACTATGAAAAAGCCGCTAAGCTGCGTGATGAGGAGGCTGAGCTGGAAAAACTCTTAAATGAAGTCCAGCCCAAAAATCGGCCTGTAGTAGAGGCTAGCCATATCCAAACTATAATCGAAAAGAAAACCGGTATCCCTGTAGGCAAATTGCATGAAGGGGAACAACAAATGCTGAAAAATCTTGAAGAATCAATTGGCAGGAAGGTAATTGGGCAAAAAGAGGCTGTGAAGAAGGTTGCTAAGGCTATCCGCCGCAGTCGCGCAGGCCTGAAGGCAAAACAAAGGCCGATTAGCTCATTCCTGTTCGCCGGCCCAACAGGTGTCGGGAAGACCGAACTAACAAAGACTCTAGCCGCGGAGCTATTCGGAACAAAAGATGCCATGATCAGGCTTGATATGAGCGAATACATGGAAAAACACAGTGTATCAAAGCTTATTGGTTCACCTCCTGGCTATGTTGGCTTTGAGGAAGCTGGCCAACTGACCGAGAAGGTCCGCAGAAATCCATACAGCATTATCCTGCTAGATGAAATTGAAAAAGCCCATCCTGATGTACAGCATATGTTCCTGCAAATCATGGAGGATGGACGTTTAACCGACAGCCAGGGCCGAACTGTCTCCTTCAAGGACACAGTCGTCATTATGACTACAAACGCCGGAGCAGGCTTCAAGCCTATCCACGTCGGCTTTGGTAACAGCGGGCAAAGCAAACAAACCGGACTTCTGGAATCCTTGGATGGCTACTTCAAGCCCGAATTCCTGAACCGCTTTGATAGCATCATTGAATTCACACAGCTGGCAAAAGAAGACTTGCTGCAAATTGTTGACTTGATGATTGCAGATTTAAATGCAACACTTGCCGAACAAAGCCTGTCTTTGGCTGTCACTCAGGAAGCTAAAACCAAACTAGCCGAACTTGGTTATCATCCGGCATTTGGTGCCCGCCCATTGAGGAGGGTCATCCAGGAGCAGCTTGAAGACAAAATTGCTGATTTGATTCTTGATCAGCCAGATTTGAAAAAGATGGAAGCTATTCTTGATGGAGATGGAATTGTCCTGAAAGAACGAGCTGTAGAAGTAAATAATTAGTACAATGAGAGGTTGTCCAAAAGTTACTTTTGGGCGCCTCTTTTTTGTTGAATGAACAGGGCAATTGATTCTGGCTCCACAAAGGGAAGCACCAGAGAGTAATCATCGCAGGGACAGGGGTTTTCATCTCCAGACTCTTTTTCCTCGCACGTCCCTGCTGATAATTTTATTACCTGATGAAAAGGACCCAGAAAATATCCCGGGCCCTGTTTTACATTATTATTTAAAGCTTCTTGTCATCGACTGAATCAAGCCAATTTTCAATTACCCCGACAACCGATTCCACGCAACCATCCTCGAATGGAGAAATGAGACCTGCTTCCTTTACAAGCCCAAGGAAGGACTGGCTGCCTCCAAGCGAACAGAGATGGAGATAGTCTTTCCAGGCTGACTCCATATCCTCCTGGGACCTCTTCCAGAATTGGAATGCGCAAATTTGGGCGAGTGTGTAATCAATATAATAGAACGGAGAATTGAAGATATGGCCTTGCCTCTGCCAGAATCCGCCTCGGTTCAAATAATCATTCTCTTCATAGTTCTTGTGAGGCTGGTATTTCTTTTCAATTTCACGCCACTGTGTTTTCCTTTCAGCAGGGGTAGCCTCTGGATTTTCATATACCCAATGCTGGAATTCATCGACGGAAACCCCATACGGGAGGAATAGGAGCGCCCCTCCAAGGTGCTGGAACTTATATTTTTCAGTGTCCTCCTTGAAAAACAATTCCATCCATGGCCAAGTGAAAAATTCCATGCTCATCGAGTGGATTTCACACGCTTCATAAGTAGGCCAATAATATTCCGGGATTTGGAAATGCCTGCTTGAATAAACCTGGAACGCGTGGCCCGCTTCATGGGTCAATACATCGATGTCCCCGGATGTTCCGTTGAAGTTTGAGAAGATAAATGGCGCCTTGTAATCTTCCACATATGTACAGTAGCCGCCAGCAGCCTTACCCTTCTTGGCAACAAGGTCCATTAAGTTATTTTCCCTCATAAAACGGAAAAACTCACCCGTTTCCGAGGACAGCTCATCGTACATTTTCTGACCATTTTCAATAATCCATTCAGGGCTTCCTTTTGGTACAGGATTCCCTGAAGTATAGCTGAAGCCTTCATCATAATAATAGAGCTTATCAACACCAATTCGTTCCTCTTGGCGTTTTTTCAGTTTACTGGCAATCGGGACAATATACTCCTCGACTTGTTTTCTGAATCCGGCCACCATCTCTGCATTGTAATCTGTCCGGTACATTCTGAAGTATGCCAGTTCAACAAAGTTTTTATAGCCAAGCTTATGGGCAATTTCTGTCCTAACCTTTACCAGGTCATCATAAATACGGTCAAAGCTTTCCTCATTGCTGCTGAAGAAACCGAATTTGGCTTCACTGGCGCGTTTTCTTGTTTCGCGATTTACGGATTCCGTGTAAGGATCCAGCTGTGCAAGTGTAAGCTCTTCACCGTCAAATTCAATTTTTGCCGATGCCACAAGCTTTGTATATTCGGAAACCAGCTTATTTTCTTTTTGTAGAAGCGGGATGATGTCAGGCTGAAATGTTTTTAACTGAGCTTCCGCTAGTGCGAATAACTGTGTCCCCCATTTTGCCTCAAGCTCTTTCCTGAAGTTTGAGCTTGTTAAGGCCTCATAGTATTTGGTGACAAGCCCTTCCAGCTCAGGACCGATTTCGTCCATAAAATCCTGCTCTTCTTTATAAAATTCATCCTCGGTATCAATGGAATGACGAACTGAAACAAGCGTGAACATAGTTGTCAGCTTATTCCTTAATCCATTAATTTTGTCCATGATCCGTCCCTGCTCATCCGCACTTGCTGCGTCTTTGAACTCTTTTAGTGCAGCTTCGAATGATTGTTTCGCTTCGTCAATGTCAGGACGAGCGTATGTATATTCTTCAAATTTCAAATGGCTCCCCTTCTTTCCATTTAGTACCCTTTGGTTTCGACACAAGCCTTCCCTTTTCCTTCATATTCAGAAAAGTCTTGCAGAACAATTATAGACTTCCAAATCAATTGTGGCAATACAATGAATTTCTTGGATAGTATCCATTATCAAAAGTTAAGCCATTCCTATTTTGTATCAAAGTGTGTCGAGAATGGAAGGCATTTAGTTTACTAAACGGAACAAAAATAGACGGCTTAGCTGCCGTCTATTGCTTGAGTTATTTAGTATTTTCCTGATGGAATGCCCAGCTTTTTCAAAAGGTCAATTGCCTGGCTGCGTTCGTCCTCGGAAATACGGGACATAATTTCGTGTATATTTTGTTCATGGCTTGGAAATACCTCTTCAATAAATTCTTTTCCTTTATCTGTGATTGCCGCAAATGTAACCCTTCGATCAGTAGGACATGCAACACGCTGAAGAAGGCCTTTTTGCTCCAATTTATCAACAACATATGTTATACTTCCGCTTGCAATCAAGATTTTACTTCCGATTTGCTGCATTGGCTGGTCACCTTTATGATAAAGAAGTTCCAGGACAGCAAATTCAGTTGGATTTAATCCATTTTCCTGGATAAGCTTGTTGACTTGCTCATTAATCGCTTTAAAAGCCCTTGATAGAACAATATATAGCTTCAGTGACTGTGCAACAGAGTCTTTTTCCATATTAATCACCCTTTGTAGTATAATTAACGTATCTCGAATTCAAGATAATTATAATAAATTGGACAGCCACTGTCAAATCAAGGGACTACAAAAACTTGTTTCCTCTTTTGGATTTTAGTTTTATTCTATAATTATAGAAAATTTTAATAGAGGAGTTCGTATAGATATGACTTCACAGGCTGCATCTGCTGTTAAGACCCAAACTAACCCTGAGGCAACTACATACAAAATTCTGTTTGTTATTAGTATTTGCCATTTATTGAATGATGCGATTCAGTCGGTTGTACCGGCAATGTTTCCAATTCTAGAGAAATCCCTTGGCTTGAATTTTACCCAATTGGGGTTAATTGCATTTTCCCTGAACATGATTTCTTCTGTTATGCAGCCTGTTGTCGGCCAGGCTACTGATAAACGGCCGCTTCCTTATGCCCTTCCAATTGGATTGGCTTCTTCAATGGCTGGCGTCCTCGGGCTTGCTTTTGCACCTAATTTTACATTAATCATTCTATCCGTTATTTTCATTGGCCTGGGTTCCGCTGTTTTCCATCCAGAAGGGTCAAGGGTCGCCTATATGGCAGCCGGGACTAAGAGGGGGCTTGCTCAATCAATCTACCAGGTAGGCGGTAATTCCGGACAGGCATTGGCTCCCTTGATTACAGCTCTCGTGCTTGTACCTTTCGGGCAAAAGGGAGCAGCCTGGTTTGCTATTGTAGCAGCTGTCGCTGTCACTCTGCTCGTTTATATTGCACGCTGGTACTCAGGAAGACTTGAAACCGCGAAAAGGGCTTTGGGTGGCAAGAAATCGGCTGCTGTGCATTCAAAGCCCCTGTCTAAAGCTGTAAAGCTTGCTTTATTGTTCATTTTACTTTTAATTTTTGCGCGTTCCTGGTATATTTCTGGAGTCACAAATTTCTATGCGTTTTTTGCAATTGAGAAATATGGATTCTCGATTCAGCAAGCCCAGTACTTGCTATTTGCATTTCTTGTTGCCGGTGCAATTGGGACATTTTTCGGCGGTCCGCTAGCCGACCGTTTCGGGAGAAAGAAAGTCATAGCTGGATCTATGCTTGCTGCGGTCCCATTTTCTATCGCAATCCCTTTCCTCCCTCCTATTGCTGCATTGCTTTGCCTTCTTTTAAACGGATTTATTCTAATGACGAGCTTTTCTGTAACGGTGGTATATGCGCAGGAGCTTGTTCCTGGGAAAATCGGCCTCATGTCCGGGCTGACAGTCGGCCTTGCGTTTGGAATGGGAGCGATTGGATCAGTCGGACTTGGATATGCAGCAGATTGGGCGGGCCTGCCGGAAATGATTACAGCGTTAGGATTCCTTCCTTTGCTGGGGCTTATTGCGCTTTTGCTTCCGCCAGATGAAAACGTCAGACAATGGAACAAAGCAGATTGATTTAAATATTGCAAAAAGGCATGGCCCTTCAGCCATGCTTTTCCTATTATACAATTTGTTTTTTATTTATAAGAAAGTAGGCGAAATTTCCTGATAGGATTACCACTCCGATTGAAAAAGTGATACCCGCAAATGGAGCCAACAATGGATAACCGCCAATGTTGACAGTAAAGAAATTCACAAACAAGTCTTTTACTTTCATGATTGTAGTAAGTGTAATTCCAATGTCAAAAACTATCTGCTTAACACCAAAAATGGCAATCAACTAAATGACCGGTGTATTGGCATCGTTTTGACTTCAAATTGCATTCGAAATGTGTCCAATAACAGGTATTGGCATCGTTTTGACCTCAAATTTCATGCGAAATGTATCCAATAGCCGGTATTGGCATCATTTTGACCTCAAATTTCATACGAAATGTATCCAATAGCCGGTATTGGCATTGTTTTGTGATCTGAATACACCCGAAATCAATCAAGGTTGCAGCTCTGAAATTAAAAAAGGATATACCTTTCGATAGGTACATCCTTTAGTTTCGATAGTATAATCTTATTTAAATTTCCTGAATCCGGCGATGAAGTTCCGCCTTTTCTTCTTCTGACAGCATCCTCTGCGCCATTGGGAAAAGCACATTTTCTTCCTTGGCAAAATGGTCTGTTAATGTATAGTATGCTTCCTTGATTTGCTTAGCAAGTGTGTTGATTTCATCAATTGTAAAGTTTACATTTTCAGCCCCGGTAGTGGCGAGATAATTTCCAATCAAGGTTTTGGCACGGTCATGTTCGTATTCCATGACTGCAATCGGCCCCGAGGTTCGCCCAATATACGTACCCATCATTTCAAACAGGACACCCTCTTCCCTGTCTGAATGAGGGCCAAGATCCGCAATGAACTCCTGGGTCTTAACTGTCAGTTCCCTGAAGTTCTCTGTCACATCAACTCCATTTTCAATATGCGTAACCAACTTTAGCAACCCCTCCAGCTGTTCAAGTAAAGGAGGATGCTCATTTTTCAATTGCTGTAACCCCTCACACAATACGATAGTTCCCATGCCTCCGAAAGAGCTCATACATCCACTCATTCTATTTTCCCCTTTCCAAATAGTGTTTTAATTTATTTTTAGTATAGGAGGATTGGCAATGAATAGTTGTGATGAATGTCACTCGACAGAAAATCGCCACATATTACAAGAGTGAATTAAATATTCGAAAAAATTTAACATTTACTTAAACATTTATATAAGGACACGACATATAATTTAGGTAAGACCTTAAAGGGAGGGACAAAGAATGAATTTTCCATATTATAGAGAGTTTTACCCAACAGCAATGTTGCAAATAGGCCAAAATGATTCAGCTATATTAAGAGACTCCTGCCTTACAAACTCCGGACCTACTCATTGGTTGATCGCCTTGCAGGAAGAAAAAATTGAACTTCCGGAGGATTATTGCCACTGGAAAGTTGTTGTTTATACTGCCGATTCAGAAGGCTCCTTTAATTGGGAGACTCCCTATTATTCATCACCTTTGTTTGATGCAATTGAACCCGCAATTGAACTCGCCCAGCATTACCAACAATGCGGAACGAATGACGAACTTTGTTCCCTTGAATTAAATACAAAAATCAGTTAGCCCTCTGGCACGTTCCCCTTAAAGCTTCACCTCTTTTTAACCTCAATTGTGAATTCCTATACATAGCGTGTGAATAGTGGAATATAAACACACCTACCTTTTACTCTTTTTATATGATCATTAATAAGGGCTGTTTGGTTCGAGGAAGCTTTTTGCTAATGGATCTTCAAGTGCTTTTATTGAAGACCACACTGACCATTTTTTGCTCATAGAGTCTTCAAGACCTTTTATTGACGACCCTGTAAATAATTTTTTGCTCATAAGGTCTTCAAGGATCCTTATTGAAGACCGCACCAACCATTTTTTGTTCGTAGGGTCTTCAAGATCCTCTTCCAATGCGAAAAACAAAAAGCTGCCCCTCGGACAGCTTTTTGTCTTATTTTTCGGAGGATTCAACAGAATTACGCCAGTCTAAAGACGATTCCGTGTCCTCCCTTAGGATATTCCCATTTGATATTCTGGTGTGGGCAGCCAATCCGGCAGCTTCCGCATTCATGGCAGCCTTCATAGCCGACCTGCATACGTGTTCCTTCCCACTTGTAGACTTCGGCAGGGCAGAATACTGTGCACAGTTTGTCAGGGCATTTAGTCGAGCAAATGTCTGTATCCAAAACAGTCAAATGAGATTTTGTATCACATTTGAAACGAAGCAGATATTGTTTTTCTTCGAGGGTTTTAGTGGACATTATTTCACCGCCTTCCATGCGCGATAGACATCCTGAAGCACCTTAAAGGTACCTCGTTCACTGGTAATGCTCTTCACGATCTCTTTTTGCTTGTCACGTTTAGGAGTGCCATCAACCGTAAAGAATTTGCTCATGGCCTGATTCATCATCGGTACATATTCCTTGAAATATTGCGGGTATTTCTCAAATGTATGCGCCGCATCCTTGTACTTTTCCAGATCCTTCATAATAAAGCTTCCGTATAAAGCATCACGATAGCTGTTCAGGCTTGCCTGGCTATAATTGCCACGGGCTTTCGCCTGGATAATTGCCTCAGCAGCCAGCTTACCGGAATACATCGCCATATTCGAACCTTCACGGTGAATTGCATTGACCAGCTGAGCTGCATCTCCTACAACAACCACTCCATTGCCAACAACCTTAGGAACAGAACGGAAGCCGCCTTCCGGAATCAAGTGCGCGAGGTATTCTGCCGACTCTCCACCTTCAAGCATAGGCTTGACCATCGGGTGAGTCTTTAAATAATCCAAAAGATCATACGGTTTTAATTTTGCTTTTATCATGCTTGATAAAGTAGTCCCCACGCCTATGTTGAGGCTATCCTTATTTGTATACAAGAATGCCGTTCCAAGGTTACCTTTGGTTGAGTCACCAAAGATTTCAATTGTACATCCATGGTTCCCTTCAAGATTAAAGCGGTCGTTAATTTTTTCTTTTGGAAGATTGATAACTTCCATGACGGTCAAGGCCACTTCGTCCGGGCGGAATTCTTTGTGGAAACCAAGCTGTTTGCCGAGCAGTGAGTTAACTCCATCGGCCAGGACAACTACGTCCGCGTAAACATCCCCATCCGGTCTGTCCGTGCGTACTCCGACAACTTTCCCATTTTCCACAATACACTCAGTTACTACTGTTTCATTGATGAGCAATGCTCCCTGCTCGACCGCCTTTTGAGCAAACCATTGGTCAAATTGGGCACGAAGGACCGTGAAATTGTTGTAAGGCTCCTGGGCCCATTCTAAGCCCTTATAGCCAAAAGATACCACCGATTCCTTATCCATCATCCAAAATCTTTGTTCAACGACAGGGCGCTCAAGCGGGGCTTCCTTCCAGAAATCAGGAATAAGTTCCTCCGTCTGTTTTCTATACAATACGCCGCCCATAACATTCTTTGCTCCAGGATATTCGCCTCGTTCAATCAGTAACACATTAAGGCCATTTTTGGCGCAGACTAAGGCACATGCGGTACCCGCAGGACCTGCACCGACAACTATTACGTCAAACTTTTCAGGCATAACTGATTTCACCGCCCTTTTGATTCCGGATCTGTTTAAATTGTTCAGTTAATTTAGGTACGATTTCAAGCGCATCCCCTACAATCCCATAGGTGGCTACATCAAAAATCGGCGCATTCGGGTCCTTGTTGATTGCGATGATAAACTCTGAATTTTTCATGCCAACAACGTGCTGGATTGCCCCTGACACCCCGATGGCAAAATAAATCTTAGGTGTAACGGTTTCCCCGGTTTGTCCTATCTGAAGTGAATGCGGCAGCCAGCCGGCTTCCACAACATCCCTGGTTCCCCCGACGGTAGCGCCAATGGTTTCTGCAAGATCGTAAAGCATCTGGAAGTTTTGGAAATCTCCAAGTCCTTTGCCGCCACAAACAATAACATGGGCATCTGCAAGGTTTGCAGTATTTGTTATGTCATTCACAATTTTAAGCACTTTTGTACGCATGTCTTCTTCAGAAAGGTCAATACTTTCCTCTATGATTCTGCCTGGCCTTGATGTATCAGGCTCAAGTGCTTTCATTACCTTTGGTCTTACGGTTGCCATTTGCGGCCGGTGCTTTTTACAAAGAATGGTGGCCATTATATTTCCGCCAAATGCCGGCCGGCTTGCTTCAAGAAGCCTGCTTGATACATCGGCATCGAGCATTGTCGTATCGGCTGTCAGGCCGGTATTAAGGTCGGTTGCCACCGCGCTTGCCAGATCCTTCCCATTTGGAGTAGCCCCATACAGGAATATCTCGGGCTTATATTTTTCAGCAAGCATAATTACGACCTTCATAAACGATTCAGTCCGGTAATGCTTTAAAACAGGGTGGTCGATAACATATACTTCATCAGCGCCGTAAGCAATAACGGTTGATGAAAGCTGCTTAACCTTTTCCCCAAGCAACACCCCGGCAAGTGGGACCTCAAGCTTATCAGCAAGCTGTCTGCCTGCTCCAAGCAGTTCAAGTGAAACCCCTTCAATTTTCCCATCTGTCGCTTCTATAAAAACCCATACTCCTCTGTAATCATCCAAATTCATTTCGATCCTCCTATCCTCATAGAACAGTTGTTTAGTTTGCTGAATTAGGCTGTAAAAGTTCTTTTTTCTCCATTAGGAGGCTTATAAGTTCGCTTACCTGCTGATCAGGTGTTCCTTCAATCCTCTTGCCGCCCTCTGGCTTAGGAGGAGAAAACATCTTTCCAACAATCGTTGGTGAACCTTTTAGGCCTAACTGGGTCCGATCTACATCATCGAAATCACTGACTGCCCAGATTACAGGTTCATACCTTACAGCTCTTATCATATTAGGAAGCGGAGAATATTCGATTTCATTAATTTCCTTTTCTACTGTCAACAGGCATGGAAGCTGGGCTTGGATTAATTCATGCCCTTTTGTTTGCTTCCTCTTAATTAGGATTGTTTTCTCAGGTATATTGACCTCTGGGACTTCAATAACATTCGTAACCGGTGGAATATCCAGTCTCCTTGCAATCCCTGGACCTACCTGGCCGGTGTCACCATCAATTGCATGCTTGCCACAAATAACAAGATCGATAGGAAGTTCTTTACTAATCTTCTCAAGTGCTTTAGATAAGGCATAGCTTGTAGCAAGCGTATCCGCCCCTGCAAATGCCCGATCTGTTATCAAATAGCCTCTGTCAGCACCAATTTCTATACTTCGTTTAATGACTGCAGTTGCCTGCGGCGGCCCCATCGATAGCACCGAAATTGTCCCCCCGGTCAATTCCCTGATTTTGACCGCTTCCTGGACCGCATGGGCATCGTATGGATTTAGAATAGCTGGTGCGCTGCGGCGATCAAGTGTGTTCGTCTTAGGGTTGATTTTAATGATTTTAGTATCTGGCACTTGTTTTACACAAACAACAATATGCATATACTCCCTTCCCTTCACAAAGAATGAAAACGTTTTCTTTTTCTTTAAAATTAAAATGCATGTATTACGATATATGTGACGTAAAACAAGCATAGTACTAACCAATGAACTGAAAGCTGGAATTCTGTGATGGTTCAGTAAAGAAGGTTGTGTAGGTTTGAACATGATGTAGTAGTAAAAAATCTAAAAGCAAAACAAGTGGCGGGAAAAAACATAGACAAAAAGAATTTTGCCGATACTATTACTATAAAAAATATTCAAATATTAACAATGATATATGTCACAGTAAAACCCAGTTATTAATAATTTTTATGTGGGTAAGGTTCAAAATAGGTTTTTTATTTTTTATTTTTTTCAGGGGGCTTAGAACAAATCAAAAGGACCCTGCATCTATTGCAGCGCCCCTAACCACTATATTTAATTTTACAACTCATTTTGTTTAGTAAGTCTGGCGGAAAGAACAAAGCCTATTTCCTGATTCCAGCTTCCTGTTATGTCTCCAAATATTTGCCCAGGGTTTTGCATTCTGTTTCTAACCTTTTGATAAGCTACAATCAGTTCATCAAGTTCCTGGCTATATCGAATTGTATTTTCACTAGTGAAACCGCTTAAATTCGCCGATTCAATCATCAATTGTCGTTTAGCCTGTATTTCTCCCATCATCGTTTCAGGCTGCCAGCTCTGATCTAACACGTTCAACCTTCCTCCAATTACTGCTTATTTCTATTAGAGCTGCATATTAATTATGCAACACTTAAAAAATTATGCCAGCGATTTGGAACAAAGTAAATAGAATCGCAAAACAAGACAAAACAATCTCTTTTTCGCTTTAAAACGACAATGGTTCATAACTGTTTTTTTATATTAAGGACTCAAAGAGAAAGGTAAAATTGGAAATATCAACCAAATGAATTTAGTTTATGGAAGCCCTCTATTTAGCCCACATTTCCTCTGGATTTAATTCGTAAATACTGTTTTCCCTGAACATATAATGGTTTATGATAAATTCCCGCCTGATTGTGGCAAAGTCTTCGTGAAATTTCTTTATATATTCATTCAGTTCTTTTTCCTCGTATTTACGGCCTTTTTCCAGACCCTTGACGATATGCTCAAACACATACAATTTCTTTTTCCGCTGAGCTGGAATGCTTTTCAACTTTCCTTCCTTGGTGAAGAAGTTGTTGATTACTTTCTGTTTTTCAATACTCGTATCGACCATTTTGACCTGTTCCTCCCCTCTCTTCTCCAAAAGCTGTGACAAAACCTGCGCCTGCTGCTTGATCATGGATTCATTTAAATAAAAATAAATAGTATTTTTATCCCGCCGTTCTTTGACAATCCCGACTTCACGAAGCTTTTTCAAATGGTGTGTAATAGTAGGGGGAGTAAGTCCCAGCTTTCCAGCGATCGCCTGACCATGCAGCGGCCCACTAGAAAGAAGTACTGTAATTCTGATACGGGTAGGGTCACCCATCGTTTTATAAAACGAAACAATCCGGTCCAATTGCATAGTATTCAGCCACCTAATTTTATATTCATCTAATTAGATTTATATCAAATTAGAGTTTAAGTGTCAATATTATTACAAAATACATTCCTAGGTTTTTGAAGCAAAAAGAAAAAGCGGGCCACATGGCCAGCTTTTTCGAATCGAACTTGTATATTTAAAGCATTGGATGCTCGTGTTTTGCCTTGAGGCGCTGCCAGCGATGTTCATTTTCAGCTTCAAAAGACTCTAGCATCGCTTTGTTCTCTTCTTTTAATAAATGCTTTGATTTACCCATGTATTTTAGCCATTCTGATGCCGGGACACGCTTGTTTTTAGCCTCAGGGTCGTAGGTGATCGTTGTAATTCCCTGCTCAATCTCATATAGCGGGAAAAAGCAAGAATTAACCGCCTGCTCCATAATCGTGCTGCCATAACGGTCCTCAGATTTCCAGTTAAGCGGGCACGTAATTAAAATCTTACCATACACGGTGCCGACATTCTGGGCGTACCACTGTGCTTTTGCGCCTTTTTTTACAAGGTCCTGAGGGAATGCCTCTGTACCAGTGAATACGTACGGAATATTCGCAGCCGCCATCAGCTGGGCAGTGTCTTTGTGGTGGAAGGTTTTCCCTTTCTGGGTCTTGCCAATGCTCGTTGTGCTCGTCATATGGCCAAGCGGCGTGGAATAGGACATCTGTGAACCGGTATTCATATAGCCTTCATTATCATATTCAACTATGATAAGCTTATGGCCGCGCAAGGCTGTTCCAATAGCCGATCCCATACCAATATCCATTCCGCCATCACCAGTGATCATGACGAAAGTGACATCGTCCTCGATGTTGATTTCTCCCCGCTTCTGCATTTCAAAAAATGCTTCGACGGTACCAGACAGAGTTGCTGCCCCATTCTGGAACAAGTTATGAATCATCGTTTGTTTGTGTGATGTATAAGGATATGCAGTTGTCGTTACATACGCACATCCAGTTTGATAAAGAACGACAATGTCGCCTTCAATGCCCTTAAAGAAAAGCTCAAGTCCCGGGAATATCCCGCAGCCCGGGCAGGCTCCATGACCAGACCCCAGCCGTTTTGGCTTACCGGCCAATGCCCGAAGAGGTGGAATTTTAACTTTAAGCTTACCCGTTGCTTCATCCATTTTGACATCAATCAAGCCTGTTTTAAAGGTTTCGCCATGCTGCGGTTCGATTACTGGCTTTAACGCATTTTCCGGATTCCCTGGAACAATGCCATAATAATCAAATGGTTTTTCGGCAATCCCTTTTTCCATTGCATCAATTGCCATAGCAAAAAATGCCTCTGCATCATCCGCATAGAAGTCCTTACCGCCAAGTCCGAATACCCTGCTCAGGACAATTGTTTTATTTTCTCTATCCTCTTGTAGTGCAGCCTTCACTTCATGTGTTAAATTCGGGCCATGGCCGCCATAGGAATCCGCTCGTTCTCCAATCAGCAGCGATTTCACGTTTTTTAGAGCTTCACGGATTTCTTTTGCCGGGAAAGGCCTGATTATGTTTGGCGAAATGACACCGGCTTTAATGCCCTTGGCCCTTAGCCTGTCGACAACATCCTTGGCTGATTCAGCTGCGGAATTGAGTAGGAACAGAGCCACTTCTGCATCTTCCATTTTGTAAAGGTCAAGAATCTCATAATTCCTTCCTGATAACTCCGCGTACTGAGATGCTACTTCCTTGAACACTTCTCCAGCAGCATAGATTGCTTCTGATTGCTGGAAGTGGTTGTTCATCAAGTCTTCCCCATTCATATGGGCTCCGATAGTTACCGGTTTCTTAGGATCTCTTGCAAAATTGTAATCTGTTGGGCATTCACCAACGAATTCCTGGACAGTGGCACGGTCCTTGAAATAGTGGACTCTGCGCTTTTGATGAGAGGTGAAGAATCCATCATAAGCAACAATAACCGGTAGCCGAACCTTCGAATGCTCCGCTATTTTCAGTGCCATGATATTCATATCGTAAACCGCCTGAGGTGTTCTAGCAGTCAGAATTACCCAGCCAGTATTTAAGGCATAATAAAGATCTGAATGGTCTCCCCTAATATCGAGCGGCCCGCTGACAGCCCTGGTAACAAGGTTCATGACCATAGGGAAGCGAGTTCCGGCTTGGACTGGCAGCTGTTCAATCATGTAGAGCAATCCATTTGCGCTTGTCGCATTAAATACACGGGCTCCAGTAGCGGCAGCTCCATAGCAAATTCCTGCCGACCCGTGCTCCCCATCTGCCGGAATAAGCTTAATATCGTGCTCGCCCCTTGCCTTCATCATATCAAGGTATTGTGCAACCTCGGTCGATGGGGTAATGGGAAAATACCCCATAATATGATAATTGATTTGGGCAGCCGCCATCGCAGCCATTTCATTTCCTGATTCGAAAGTCAATAATTGCTCTTTGTTAGCTGTTGTTTTCAATTCCTCTTCCAAAATGGCCATTATAGAAGCCTCCCTTCTACATATGGAAAATTCTGTTTGACTCTATTTGAATCCGCATATCCAATCATCTCGCGAAGGTCACCCAATGCATCGGTTGGGCATGCTTCAACACACTTCAGGCAGCCCTTGCAATATTGATAATCAATTCCTTTAAGAAACATTTGCTCACGCCCCCGCTTATCCTGGCCACTCTCCCAGACGAAGCAGAAATCAGGGCAGACTGTGTCACACTGTGCACAGTGGATACAGCTTTCAAGCTTTAATTCCGGCAAAAATCCCTGGCGCGAACCACTCAAATCCTTAAGGATGCTGTTAGCCGGTGCAGTAATGACACCTCCAAGCTCCTGAGTCTTAAACCCTAGCCGTGGCAGCGGCCGTGAAAATGATTTGCCTTCTGCTCCTTCAGGCACTTCGTATACTTTAAATTGAACCTCATTAAACCCGCGCTCGAATGTCCTGATATTCGGCTCGACTAAGTGAGGATATTTTTTTTCAAATGTTTTTCTAATTACACTTTTCATCGCTTGAGGGTCCAGAAAATCACAAATCCGGAACATCGCCCCGAGCATCGCTGTATTTACCTTCGTTTTCTCCTCTACCGCAATAGTTAAGGCGTCGACAATGGCCAGTGTGCCGTATTTAAACTGAAGGTCTTTTCTGATTCCATCAAAATCGCGTACGGAATTGACGAGGACAATTCCATCAGCATCGAGTCCGCTTACAACATCTACCATTTTATACAGAGCTTCATGAAAAACCCCAATAACATGCGGTTGTTCGATTGGGCTATGGTCACGGATTTCTACATCAGGATCACAAAATCGGATAAAACTCTTTACCGGGGACCCTTTCTTCTCTGATCCGTATGATGAGAAATTCGATCCGTTCAAGCCAAGTCCCAGCACACCTGCCTCAGCAAGCATTTTCCCTGCAAGGTTGGCCCCCAGGCCGCCAATTGATTCAAGGCGGATTTCAAAAAAGCCCAATTCATTTTGTTTAGGTAAGATTGACATGTTCTCCCCCCATATTCTTATAGGAAAAGCGCAAGCGCTGGAGCTAGACAGTACTCAAAGTAAAGATATACTTTCTAAATTTAAAATATAAATCCCCAGCAGTGCTGGCACTCCCCACCTTCCATTGTAGGCAAGAGCTGCCTATTGCGCTGTGACAAATGTTAAATACAACTTAAAATTTTTGAAACAGCTTAATAAATTTTAATAAAGTCTTTTTATAATAAGGTTTTCAAGGAACTCCCCGCTGTATTACAGCGCCAAATCTGTAGTGTAACAGATTAGGATTTTACTAGTTTGGTATGGTTTACCTGTTTTCTTTTAATCTTAGTTGGGTAATAGTAGAGATGATTGTTTCCGGGGGTCTCAAATATGGAGGTCATCATGAAAAAACGAGACTACTACTTTGATAATGCAAAATTCATTTTGATTTTTCTTGTTGTGTTCGGTCATCTGCTCAGGGCCTTTATTGAAGACAATGAAGTATTTTTCGCATTATATAAAGCGATTTACACATTTCATATGCCCGCATTTATCCTAGTGTCGGGGTTCTTCGCAAAAGGTTTCAACGAAAAGGGCTATATAAAGAAAATCGCCAAGAAGCTAATTTTGCCTTACATTATCTTTCAAGTAATCTACTCTATTTATTATTTTTATCTATACCAAAAACAAACGCTTGTCATAGACCCTTTTAATCCTCATTGGTCGCTTTGGTTTCTCGTTAGTATGTTCTTCTGGAACTTGTTGATGATTCCTTTTTCAAAACTGAAGGCTTCAGTCGCAATTCCTTTGGCACTTACAGCTGGACTGCTCATTGGATATGTTGACTGGGTATCAAACTACCTTAGTTTATCCAGGACATTTGTATTCTTCCCACTGTTTTTGGCGGGATATTATCTGAAAAAAGAACATTTCTATTCACTATTCACGATTCCAAAACGTATTATCGCTCTTGTGGCATTCATTGTATTATTTGCGGGATTTTACTTTTATCCCGACATGCAATATCAATGGCTGCTAGGTTCAAAGCCGTATGAAGCAATGGGAGCAGCCTCTTTATTGGCCATGTTCAAAAGGCTTGGCATCTACATCTTGAGTTTTGTAATGGTAATGAGCTTTTTTGCCTTTGTGCCAAGAGGGCAGTACTTTTTTACAACTCTCGGAAAACGCACACTGTACGTGTACCTTTTGCACGGTTTCCTGGTCAAGCTGCTAAGGGAGACTGAGCTAATATCGTATTTTGATAAAACCGAAAGGATTGTCCTTTTGGCTGGAGTATCCCTTATTATTGTGCTGGCCCTCTCAAGCAAACTGATAACAGCATTTACACAACCATTAATAGAATTGAGTAACACCCGGATGAAAAAACTATTCAGCAGGTTATCTGGAGGCTACCGCGTGACAGAGGAAAGGAACTAAAGCACAAAAATGACTGTTAGAGATGAATGACACTTTTATTTCTAGCGGACGCGAAATGTCATTCATCTCCCTTATGAATGACACTTTGAGCTCTGAGGAGATGCGAACTGTTATTCATCCGCCTGATGAGTGACATTATGAGCTCTGAGCAAAGGTGAAATGTCACTCATCACATTTAATAGAAATCCCCGCCGGATTTGGCGGGGATTTCTATTTTACAGATCGTTAATAACAATATAAGCAGCCCGTACCGGTCCATGGACCCCAACGACAAGGTTGAGTTCAATATCAGCCGAATTGCTAGGTCCGGTAATAAAATTAATGCAGGAAGGGACATCCTTTCCTTCAAGATGCTGACTGCGTATCCACTCTGCCGCTTGCGTAAATCGGGGCACAATTGTACTTTTTGGAACTAGTGCAATAATATTTTCTGGAAGGAAAGAAACTGAACGGCCTCTTCCAGGGCTGGTAAAATGAGTGACTGTCCCTGACTCGGCCAAGGTAATCTCACTTATTGTTATCGCCACTTTTGCACTTTCAGCAAGAGGAATGTTCTCATCCCCATTTGAATGATCCCAAACACGAACTTCTATATTTTCCGATGGCCATTCACTTTCAAGCAACTCACCTAAGCCCCATTTGGCATACCGTTCATCATTCCAAGTAATTACAGGGCCTCCGCCATACCCGCCGACAATTTCTCTCACTTTTGAAGAGAGTTCATCAAGGGTCGTCTCATGCAGAGAAGTGTGGATTTTTAGGCATTGTGTTTTTAACACTTGAAGGAGTTCATCCTGGGATGCCCTTTTATAAATTTCATGCTGTGGCTGGAAAGTGTAAACGGGACGTTCCACACCCGTTGTTTTCCTTGGCCGTCCAAGGCTGGAAGCTATTTTATCGAGAAATTTGTTTCGATTGTGTATTGTGCCATGCATACTTAGTTGCCTCCCTTTTCGCGGTTCTTGAACCAGTCACGGAACCTTTCTTTATTTGGTCCGGGGAAGTCGCGAGTATCGGTCCAGGCCTTCAGCGGGCCAGGGCCTTTTGTAATTTTATCGCCAGCCATGAACGGATTCATAGCAGCAGGTGCCATTTTCGTACCCAGTTTATATAGCCCGGGAGATGAAGCACCGAAGCCATAGGCTTTCATGAGCAATTTCTCGGAAACCGGAGCTTTGCCTTCTTTTTCAACTATCACTTGCCTATGTTTATGCAGAAGCTGATGTAACGGGATCTTAACCGGGCACACGTCCGTACAGGCCCCGCAAAGCGTCGAAGCATACGGTAACTCTTTATACTCATCATAACCTCCCAAAAGCGGAGAAAGGACTGCCCCAATAGGTCCGGAGTAGATAGAACCATAGGAATGGCCGCCAACATGCCGGTATACCGGACACACATTTATACATGCCGCACAACGGATGCATTGGAGAACTGAGCGGAACTCGCCTGCCAGAATATCCGATCTGCCATTGTCGATGATAACTAAATGGAACTCCTCGGGTCCATCAGCTTCTGGTTCCTGTCTTGGCCCAGTCAGTACCGTAATATAGCTGGTAAGCTTCTGTCCAACCGCGCTCCGGGTGAGCATGCTGACTAGAACTTCCATTTCCTCGAATGTTGGTACGAGCCTTTCCATGCCCATTACGGTAATCTGTGTTTTTGGCAGTGCTGTTACTAGATCAGCGTTACCTTCATTTGTCACAAGCGCAAATGAACCCGTTTCTGCTACGGCAAAATTGCAGCCTGTTATGCCGATATCGGCTGCCAAATATTCTTTACGCAGCATTTCCCGGGCGTGGGCTGCCAGTTCTTCAGGCTTTGACGTTTTATCATAACCAAGCTTTTCGGCGAAAACATCCCTTATTTGCTCCTTATTTTTGTGAAGGGCCGGAACGACGATGTGGGATGGCGGATCATGATCATCGACTTGGAGTATATACTCCCCAAGGTCAGTTTCAATTACTTCACAGCCTGCTGCTTCAAGGGATTGATTCATCGAAATTTCTTCTGAAACCATTGATTTGGCTTTTACAACCTTTTTGGCATTCTTCTTCTTTGCAACTTCCGTGATATAAGCACTTGCCTCTTCAGCTGTTTGAGCAAAATAGACATGTCCGCCGCGCTTGGCGACATTTTCGCTTAGCTGATCCAGATAATAGTCAAGGTTATCAAGAACATGCTGACGGATTTCTTCACCATGGTTCCGCCAATCCTCCCAATCACCTAGTTCCACCGTTACGTCCCGTCTTCTTGTACCCATCCTTTCCTGTGCTCCAGCAACAGCGCCTCGCATGAAAGAATCGTTTATGCCTTCCCTGACTCGTTCCTTGAATTGGTCCTGCCCGATTTTAATGGACATACTGGTATCTCCCTCCATCCTGTTTCGAAACAATAGCCAAAGGTTTTTATCTGCTATTCAACACTTCAGCAATATGCATGATTTTTATTGGTTTACCGAGCCTGTCAATTCTGCCGCCAATATTCATTAAGCAGGCAGCATCCGCGCCGATCAAGTATTCCGCCCCTGTTTCCTCAACATGCTGGACCTTTTCATCAACCATCTGTTCTGAAATCTGGGCCATTTTGACGGCGAATGTTCCGCCAAATCCACAGCATTGCTCTTTACCAGGAAGCTCAGTAAATTCAAGTCCTTTTACGTTTTTCAATAGTTTCATAGGAGCTTCAACAACACCGAGGAGCCTGGTCATATGGCAGGATGTATGATATGTAACTTTGTGTTCGAACCTTGCCCCTACATCTTCAATTTTCAAGACATCAACGATAAATTGAGTAAGCTCAAATGTTTTTTCGGCCAGTGCCTTTGCCCTCGGGCCATAAACAGGGTCCGAAGCGAACAAATGTGGATATTCACGAAACATTGTGGCACAAGAACCTGAAGGAGACACGACGACTTCTGCATGCTGAAACGTATCAATCATCCGTTTCATTGCTTCTTTTGATTCCTTCACATAACCGCTGTTATAAGCTGGCTGTCCACAACATACCTGAGATTCAGGAAATTCGACCTCGCATCCCAGCCGTTCCAATAGCTCGACTGTCGCCTTTCCAACATCACTCTGGAAAAGGTCAACAAGGCACGTTGCAAAAAGGGTTACCTTCATCTTCTCTACTCTCCCTCATCTAGTTCATTACCATCCAAGTCAACAGGTCATCTGATGACTTAAAGAAAAAAATGGTAGGTTATTTAAATACTACTATAAAGCTACAAAATAATGAAAGTGTTTTCATATTATTTTTGTAAAAAAGCCTTTTTTAAAAAAAGGCTCGAAAAATTTAGATTGATATTGGCGCAGCTAAATAATATTTGGTCAGGATCTCTTCCACATTATTTAGATGCTCCAGCATTAAAAGGCGGGATAGTTCGGCATTTTGCGCCAGAATTGCCTTGTAAATTGCCAAATGTTCATCATATAGTTTTTCGGTCGTAGTTTGTTTGGAAAATAACCATAGTTTCCGTGTCTCTTTCATTGTTTCGCCCATGAGGCTTGACACCTGCTGCATCAAGTTCAGCAACATAGGGTTTTGTGCAGCCTCGGCAACAGCAAAATGAAATTGAAGATCAGCCTGTTCCCCTAGTTCCTCGTTGCCATGTGCCCTTTGCATTTCTTCCAATGCCTGCTCCATATTTAACAGGTTATCAGGGGTTCGCTTTAAAGCTGCGGCTGAAGCAGTTCCTGTCTCAAGAATCTTCCTAAGCTCGAGCAAGTTTTCGATATCTTTCTTATTCATCAATATGGATGTTGAAAGAGGAAAAGATATGTCACTGGATGTTATCTCTTTAACAAAGGTTCCTTCACCTTGCCTCATTTCAATTAATCCCATTGCCTTAAGTGCCGATAATGCTTCACGAACTGCAGACCTGCCGACCTGGAAGTTTTCAGCCAATTGCTGAACAGAATCCAGTTTTTCCCCTGGCCTTACTTCCCCTTTTCGAATCATTTCATGAAGGATCTCTGCGATTTCTTCATATATTTTTTTTGGTTTTATCTTTTTGTAATTCATAAATTCAGCCCCTAAGTGGTCTTTCTGCCAATTGCTTTTCTATTATACAACGTTTCTAGCTGAATGATTATAAAACCTTGCCTTCCAGATAAAACAAATTTTTCCACAACCGTTTCCCCTCTCAATATAGTAATAAAGTTACTTTTTAGAAAATTTATGCAAAATATATTGTTTTTTACAAGAATGACAAATATAATTTTTGCTAGGGAAGAAGTCGAGTCATCAGATGACCTCATCTTTTTATGAAAGCGTTTTAAACTTCGGGAGAAGGAGGAAATGTCCGGGGGGGACAGAACAATTAAATTCCAAGCTAAACTGGGGGGTTACGCTAATGAGTTTTACACAAAATTTTACTACGGTAGGGGATAACCTGGCTTTGTCCGCAATAGTAGCAATCGTTCCTATTCTTTATTTCTTCTGGGCACTGGCCATCAAACGAATGAAAGGCCACGTTGCAGGCTTAACCACACTATTAATTGCCATTGTTCTCGCTGTCTTCGCTTATAAAATGCCGGCAGGGCTTGCAGTTATGTCCGCAACACAAGGAGCCGTATATGGTATCCTGCCAATTGGCTGGATTATCATTACATCCGTCTTCCTTTACAAATTAACCGTAAAAACTGGCCAATTTGATATTATCAGAAGCTCTGTCCTTTCAATCACAGAGGACAGGCGCCTGCAGGCACTTTTGGTAGCTTTCTCATTTGGGGCATTCCTTGAAGGGGCCGCCGGGTTTGGCGCACCAGTTGCCATTTCCGCGGCACTGTTAGTAGGGTTAGGTTTTAATCCACTCTATGCCGCAGGTCTTTGCTTAATTGCCAACACTGCACCTGTTGCATTTGGAGCAATTGGTATTCCGATTATCGCAGTAGAAGGCCCGACTGGGATTCCTGCCATGGAAATTTCCAAAATGGTTGGCCGCCAGCTGCCGTTCCTATCTGTCTTCATTCCGTTTTATCTAGTTATGATCATGGCTGGCTGGAAGCGTACAATTGAAGTCCTGCCAGCAATTGCTGTTTCTGGTATTTCCTTTGCGGTAACTCAATACTTGTCCTCCAATTTCCTTGGACCTGAGCTTCCGGATATCCTGTCTTCCCTTGTTTCACTCTTTGCTCTTGCTATTTTCCTTCGTTTCTGGAAGCCTAAAACAATTTTCCGTTTCTCTGCTGAACAGGAACTGGCTGCAACTTCAGCTGTTAAGAAAACAAGTACGGGTCAGGATCTAAAATATACTCCTAGACAAATCTTTAAAGCCTGGTCACCGTTCCTTATATTGACAGCCATTATCTCCCTTTGGGGCATTCCAACCATCAAGCAGGCCCTGACTGGAATTTACGCAGGAGAAAATGTAATTCTGAAAGCACTAAATGGAATTGGACAAGCTTTATCGTTCCATCCGGAAGTTCCATTCCTAAACAACAATATTATTGATTTAGCCGGGAAACAGCTTCCAGCTCTCTATAAACTCGATATCCTTGGCGCAGCTGGAACGGCCATTCTAATTGCAGCAATCATTTCCAAATTCATAGTAAAAATCAGCTGGCGCGGCTTCTTCCAGGCCTTTGGAGAAACGCTTAATGAATTGAAATTCCCGATTTTGACTATCGCATCGGTTGTTGCATTTGCCTACGTTACAAATGCTTCAGGTATGAGTACAACTCTCGGTATGACGCTCGCAAAAACAGGTTCGATCCTGTTCCCATTCTTCTCGCCATTCCTTGGCTGGCTCGGGGTATTCATTACCGGTTCCGATACAAGCGCAAACCTATTGTTCGGAAACCTGCAGAAAATCACAGCGAACAATATCGGTATGAGCGAAGTCCTTGCAGTTGCAGCAAACTCTTCGGGCGGTGTAACAGGAAAAATGATTTCCCCGCAATCCATTGCAGTTGCATGCGCTGCGGTTGGACTCGCGGGAAAAGAATCCGACTTGTTCCGCTTCACAATTAAACATAGTTTGTTCCTTGTCACATTGATTGGTATTATGACATGGTTGCAGCATAATTTCTTTAGTTGGATGATTCCTTAAATCGATTAGAAAAAGGCTGTCCCGAAGTATATACTTTGGGGCATCTTTTTTTGTTATAAAAAGTGATTCATCCAGTCTTCAAGGACAATATGACATAAAAGAAAGCAAAAAGGTCCTTGCATAGGTAACCTATAGACAAAATGGTACTGGATAACCCGATAATGATTCTTGGATGGGTAATCGTCACAAAGCGGTATTGGAATCATATACAAATTCCCCCGGATTGATACGGCCCAGGAGAATTTTCAGTTGATACCTTTTGTACTACCTCTTTTTATTTACTGCTACTCCCCTTCCTCGGCCCCTTCCTTTTACAACCCATAACTTGTATACTAAAATATTACTTAACACTTATATGTAGGGAGTAAGTTCATGAAAATTATATGTTCAACACTTAACGCAAAATATATTCATACAAATCTGGCCATCCGCTACTTAAGGGCATATGCGGAACCGGAATTTACTGTTGAGCTTGCAGAATATACAATCAAGGATCCTGCGATGAATATCGTTTCAGACTTGATTGCAAAAAAACCTGATGTTCTTGGATTCAGCTGTTACATTTGGAATATTGAAGAAACAATTAAAGTTGTATCAATGATCAAAAAAATCAATCCGGATATCGCCATCGTATTTGGTGGACCAGAAGTTACTTATGATACTGTGGAATGGCTTGAGCGCCATCCTGAAGTAGATTATATTGTTGTAGGCGAAGGGGAAATCGCATTTAAGGAATTTCTTGTCCAATTCGCCAGTACTTCTCCGGATCTAAGTAAAGTTCCAGGTCTTGCTTTCCGAAAAAATGGGAAAGTGAAGCTGAATTTGCAAGCAGGAAAGCTTGACTTGAAAGAAATCCCTTCCCCGTATCGGTTTCCTGAGGACGCTCCATATCTTGGCAAAAGGGTAACCTACATTGAGACAAGCAGGGGCTGTCCATTCAGTTGCCAGTTCTGCCTTTCTTCTATAGAAGTTGGTGTGCGGTATTTTGACAGGGAGAAAATAAAAGAAGATATTCGTTACCTAATGGCCAATGGAGCTAAAACCATAAAGTTCGTTGACCGAACCTTCAATATAAGCAGAAGTTACGCCATGGAAATGTTCCGTTTTCTAATTGATGAACATGTGCCCGGAACTGTTTTTCAATTTGAAATCACCGCAGATATCATGCGTCCCGAGGTAATAGAATTTCTAAATCAGGAAGCTCCAAAAGGGTTATTCCGCTTTGAAATTGGCGTTCAGTCAACAAATGACTACACTAATGAACTTGTCATGAGAAAGCAAAATTTTGAAAAGCTAAAGCGTACCGTCACGATGGTTAAAGATGGCGGCAAAATCGACCAGCACCTCGATTTGATCGCAGGCTTGCCTGAAGAGAATTATTTTTCATTTAGGAAGACATTCAATGATGTATTTGAAATGAGGCCGGAGGAACTTCAACTTGGATTTTTAAAAATGCTGCGCGGCACAGGTGTGAGGTTGCGGGCAAATGAACATGATTATATTTATATGGACCATGCTCCATATGAAATACTCGGAAACAATGTCCTTCCTTTCGAAGATATCATCCGCATTAAACAAGTGGAAGATGTATTGGAAAAATATTGGAATAGCCATCGGATGGATGCTACTATTGAATATTTGATTCAATATGTGTTTGAGTCTCCTTTTGACTTTTTTCAAGAATTTGGGGCATATTGGGATTCAAAAGGGTGGGCTAGAATTGGCCATCAGCTTGAAGATTTGTTTAAGAGGCTTCATGAATTTTTAAAGGAACGAAATATAGGCAATCTTGAGATTGTCGAAGGTTTGATGAAGGTTGATTACTTGTCCAGACAGAAATATAGCCCGCGTAAGCCTTGGTGGGACAGCCGCTATTCCAAAAAAGAGCTAGGCAGCAAGTATCAATTGCTTCTGCAAAACCCTTTGATTGCCGGTCCTGCCTTTAAGGCATTGGAATTATCGGAAAAAGAGCTTTATAAGCATACCCTGCTTGAGAAAATCCCATTTGACATAGGAATTTTCCAAACAACAGGGGAAATACGGCCAATCGAATCGGTACTCGTCGTCTATTATGATCCAACTGGCAAGGGGCCTATTATTTCTTCATTTGCATCATAAGCCGGTTTTAAACCGGCTTATTTTTTCTTTTCATCCTTCTCTTTTTCCGCTTGTTTTTCTTCCTTATGCCAGCGTTCAGCAAACAGTTCATAAAGCTTGATTCCATTTACATCACCAAACTCTATGCCAAACTCTTCGTAAAATTCCTTATTGGGCTGCCTCGATCCTTTCATCAGCCTCGCCCTTTCCTTCCCTGCTTTGAATTTCTGTTGGCCCCTTTCATCGGGTCTTCTTCATGTGCCAATTCAGCCGAAAAATCTGATTCAATTGAATTTTTGTGCGGTGTCTTGCTATATTTCTCGACTGCATTACGTTCAGCTTTTCGTTTTGCCATTCCTGACTCCTCCTTATTCTTAACTCCAGCAGCCTTAGTTTTGCCCCTTTAGCACCTTTCATTCATTCACCACGAACTTAATTAGAAATTAGAAAGTCGGGGCTTACTCTTAATGGATGCAGGATAAAATCACTGCTGATTTTAGACAATAAAAAGAAAGGAGGAATTACAATGAAAGAAGAAAAAAAGTCCGAGATTCTACAAATTGACGGAACAATGCCTCATCAAATCAATGCTGCTGATTTTTCAGAAACCAGTATTGAAATAGAACCCCCATTCAAAAATAAACATGGGGTAATCATCGGGGACAGCCATTATGCTTCTCCCAATTCACCGCTGGAAAATTGGACGGCAGAAACAGACCCGGAGATCATGGCTGGGGATGAATGGGTGCATCCGACAAATGATATTGGCTGGAATAGCCCAGAAAACCGGGAATTACTAGAAAGCAAACGCAAGCCAAATGCTGTACCCTTTATGCACCCGGATAAAGATACAAGTAAAGGAACTGACTGAACTATAACATCTTTAGAAAACGATTAATGATGAATAGTCTGGAAATAGTTATAGCACCTCCTCAATCCCTTCTTTATAATAAGAAGTATAACTATGTGTTGCCGGTTCAGGGACGTTTTCCGGGGCAACAACTAATGAAAGAGCAGGAGGAGGAAAGTTGATTTTTCCAGAGCTTGCAGAAAAAATTGTTAAGGAAGTAAGTAAACTTATTGATGAAGATCTTATTGTGGCGAATACAGATGGAATCATAATAGCGAGCACGGATAACTCGAGAATCGGCTCCTTTCATGAAGGAGCATCGATTGTCGCAAAAGAAAAACAAAAACTAATCATTACAGAAGACGATCAGCAGAAATTAAAAGGTGTAAAAGCTGGTATTAATTTCCCGATTTTCTTTCAAAAAGATGTTATCGGTATAATCGGAATAACAGGAGATCCCGCATCCGTTACACCGTTCGGGGAAATTGTCAGAAAGATGACTGAACTTCTGATTAGCGAGAATTATTTTTACAGTCAGTACGAATGGCAATCGCGGGCCGTTGAGTCATTCGTTATGGATTTGATTCAATTAAAGGATTGGGGCGAAAGCTTTACCGACCGGGCAAGGCTTCTTTCAATTGACCTAACAATTGATAGAGTTGCCGTTATAATTGAATTGCGGAATATTGGACAGCCCCTTCCACGAGATGCATGGGTTGGAATTTTAGGCTGGCAAAATTTTCTTCCTTCAGATGTGTCCGCCCGTTGGGGAAATGACCGCATTATCCTCCTGCTTGATCATTCCAGACATAGAACACGGAGTGAGATTTATTCGTCACTTCACCAGTTTGCCAATTTTATTAGCTCTGTTTCAGGATGCAATGCCTTTATAGGAATAGGTCCTGCAGCCAAACCTAGAGACATCCAGCATGCGTACCTTCATGCCGTACGAGCATTGAAAATAGCCAGCACCGCAAACCCAATTATCTTTGATGAAGATCTGACACTTGAAATGCTTCTGGATGCTCTTAACCCTACCTTAAAGAGAGAGTTTCTCATTCGTGCAATCGGCTCACTCCTCCATGAAAAAGAACTCCTGCAGACAATTCAAGAGCTATTTGTACAAAACAATTCAATGAAGCTAACTGCAGCCAGCCTCCATATCCATATTAACACCCTCCACTACCGACTAAAAAAAATCGAGGACCTGACAGGCCTCGATCTAAAGAAGACAAATGATATGATAACTCTTTATTTAGCTTTATTGATTTTGGAAGAACAAACAAATAATTCTCGCTAAGATTAATAATATTTGTAGATTTACACATAGCAGGCAACCGCTTGCTTTTTTTATAATAAGATTAAGACTATTCTTAATTGGTTTATGAAAGCGGTTTATTTAGATGGGAGGAAAAACGAATGTTGGCACAGCATACAAAAAGTAAAATCAGTGCGGAAGCGAGAAAGAGATTTATTGCAGTTGTAACAGAAGCAAATTATGACGATAGCCAGACAGGAAGGCTTGTTTATTCATTTGACGCAATGCCTACTCTCCAATCAATGCCGGACGCTGTCATCAGTCCCCGGAACACACAGGAAGTATCAGCAATTGTTAAAATCTGTAATGAAAACAAAATTCCAGTTGTACCAAGGGGCTCTGGAACAAATCTCTGCGGAGGGACCTGCCCCGTTGAAGGCGGAGTTGTCCTTCTATTCAAGCATTTGAATAAGGTACTCGAATTCGATGAGCAAAATCTTACCATAACAGTCCAGCCTGGTGTCATTACGAGCCAGATTAACAGCCTTGTAGAAGCGAATGGCCTCTTCTTTCCCCCTGATCCTGGGTCGATGAAAATTTCTACAATCGGCGGCAATATCCTGGAAAACGCAGGAGGTTTGCGAGGTTTGAAATACGGAGTCACACGCGATTATGTCATGGGTTTGGAAGCTGTTCTCCCAAATGGCGATATTATCCGTACTGGCGGCAAATTGGCAAAGGATGTAGCGGGATATGACTTTACACGCCTTTTTGTGGGATCTGAAGGAACATTGGGCGTCATAACAGAAGCTATTTTAAAGCTCGTTCCACTTCCTGAGACAAAGAAGACCGCTCTCGCTCTTTACGAGGATCTCGAAGATGCGGCAAGATCGGTTTCAAGCATCATTGCAAATAAAATTATACCTACGACCCTCGAATTCCTTGATCAGGCAACAGTAAGGGTTATTGAAGATTATGTAAAAATCGGACTTCCCACTCACGCAAAAGCAGTACTTCTAATTGAACAGGACGGACCTCCGGAAGTCGTTGAGCGTGACATGGGCAAAATTCTCGAGATTTGTAAAGAAGAAAAGGCATTTTCGGTCCAAGTGGCTAAAACTGAACAGGAAGCTGAAGCGCTTCGGACTGCAAGGAGGGTTGCCCTTTCGGCCTTGGCAAGGCTAAAGCCCACTACTATCCTGGAGGATGCTACTGTCCCTCGTTCGGAAATTGCGAAAATGGTTGGCTATATTAACGAGATCGCTGAAAAATATAAAGTTGAAATCTGTACCTTTGGGCACGCCGGCGATGGAAATCTACATCCAACCTGCCCAACCGATGTCCGCAACCATGACGAGATGGAACGGGTAGAGAAAGCTTTTGAAGAAATTTTTGAACGGGCTGTTGAACTTGGCGGCACCATTACAGGTGAACACGGTGTTGGCGTTGCAAAAGCCCCTTATTTGGAATTAAAGCTCGGAAAAGAAGGTATAGCAGCAATGAAGGCAGTAAAAACTGCGCTAGATCCGAATAATATTATGAACCCTGGCAAAATATTTGCTAAAGCCAGCAGAAAACGTGTGGTGGTCTCAAAATGACAACTGTTAAAGAAAAAGAAATAATCCAGGACCAATTCAAGGAAAGAATGAATGAAGATGAATTATTGAACTGCATGAGGTGCGGCTTCTGTCTGCCAAGCTGCCCCACTTATATCGAATCCGGATTCCAGGAAACTCATTCACCGCGTGGCCGAATCGCTTTGATGAAAGCTGTAGTCGACGGAATTATCCCTCCTGATGAGGATTTCGAACGTTCATTGGACCTTTGCTTAGGCTGCAGGGCCTGTGAAACTGTTTGCCCGTCAGGTGTTAATTATGGAGCCTTGCTAGAGGATGCACGCGATATTGTCGCTCAAAATAAAAAGTACTCCCTCCCTGTAAGGGTCGCCAGAAAAGCGGTTTTTAAAGGGCTCTTTCCACATCAGAACAGAATGCGTTCTGTAGCCGGATTAATTAGCTTTTACCAGCGGTCAGGCCTGCAGACAGCAGCAAGGAAAATTGGATTTATGAGCCTGCTGCCAGATTCTTTGGCAACAATGGAAAAAGTCCTACCGAATGTTCCTCCAATGAAGGAGCTGAAAAATCGTCCCGACTTTGCACCTGCAATTGGCATGAAAACTAAAAGGGTAGCGTTTTTCAGCGGCTGCCTGATGGATACAATGTTTATTGAATCCAATAATGCTACAATCAAACTCCTTCAGCTTGCCGGATGCGAAGTCATCATTCCAAAGGATCAGGCTTGCTGTGGTGCCCTGCACGGCCACTACGGAGAAAAAGACCATGCCAAGGAAATGGCAAAGAAAAATATCCAGGCCTTTGAGGAGGCAGGCGCAGACTTTATTATCACAAATGCCGGCGGATGCGGAGGCTTCCTGATTGATTATGGGCATCTCCTCCATGATGATCCTGTATGGTCCAGCCGAGCCCATTCCTTCGCAAGTAAGCTAAAGGATATTTCACAAATTTTAGTTGAGGTAGGATTCCATGAACAGGTTGAACTGGAGCTTCCCTATCAGGTTATTACCTATCAGGACTCATGCCACCTTCGCAATGTCATGAAAACTGCTTCGGCTCCAAGAACTTTGTTAAAGGCAATTAAAGGCACCGAATACCGGGAGATGCAGGAAGCAGATCGCTGCTGTGGTTCCGCAGGTATATATAACATCATTGAATCCGAAATGTCGATGAAGCTGCTTGATTACAAAATGGAAAAAGCAAAGCATACTCAGGCTGCTACCATCGTGACAGCGAATCCCGGCTGCCTCCTTCAAATGAAGCTTGGTATCGAACGTGAAGGATTGACTCAATCAATGCGCGGTGTTCATATAGTCGACCTTCTGCTTGAAGCGGTTAAAGATAAAGTCCTTTTGAACAAATAGAACGTATGGAGCCTCTTATGGCTCCTTTATTTTTTGTATATAGAATAAGGTCTTTTATTATCCTTCCCAGCTGGAGCAAGAGTTACCATTCATAATTCACCGTTTGCTTCGGATACTATTTATACAGAGAGACAGTCTCTGATGCTTAAAAAGGAGTGGTAATATGGCACGCAATAGTAATAAATTACTTGTACCAGGCGTTGAGCAATTCCTGGACCAGGTCAAATACGAAATCGCCCAGGAATTTGGTGTCCAATTGGGCTCCGATACAGTTTCAAGGGCAAACGGTTCAGTAGGCGGAGAAATTACAAAACGCCTTGTTCAGCAGGCTCAGGCACAAATGACTGGCCGTTCAGAATAATAATTGAATATATGGAAAAAGTCCGGCTAATCGCCGGACTTGCTTTTGTTTCTATGCTGATTGTTATTAGGCTGCTGTGATTTCTTATCTTTTTTTTCTTTACTTTTATTTTTTCCTTTTTGGTTATCCTGATTTTTACCTTTAGGGTTGTCTTTATCTTTTCCTTTATCTTTGCCTTTGTCTTTATCCTCTTTACTTTTAGCCTTATCTTTACCTTGAGCCTTATTGTTATCTTTAACCTTATCCTTATTGCTGTTTCCTGGGTTTTGTTTGGCTGGATGATTCTTTTTGCCATTATTGTTATTAGCCAGGCCTTTTTTGTCATCCTGTTTTTCAAGTACTGCTTTCTTTTCCTGACCAGGGTTTGTTTCTTTTTTATCCTGTCCTGGGATGGCCGCAGGAACAACAGGGGCAGGTTGCTTTAATTTAGTTTCCCCTTGTGATGCTGGCTCTGCTTCTTTTTCAGCATTATTTTTATATATTCCTGTAGTTTGTCCGTGTTTCCAGGCTTGCTTCAAGTCTTTTTCTGTAGCTTTTATCACTTTTACTTGATGGCTATCCTGCTTGGCTTTCTTTGAAATTTCGTTAATTGTAGCCTTCAGTTTTTTTTCGGCTTTTGTTTCTTTTTCTTCTGTATTTACAGAGGATATAATAACTTCATTCGAGTCTGAAAAATAACCGGCCGAATCAATTGCAGCAAGAATTTCTTTCCCAACTTTTGCTGCATCCTTCTCTTCCCAATCTATAAGCCCTGAGGTGATCTCTTTTCCCTCACGATTGTAGGCAGTTAATTTAATAACTTCCATTTTGTCATTGACCCCAAGTTCTATACTTGGCTTTACATCAATGGACATATAAGCATAAACCTTGTTGTCATCCAAATTGGTAGCCATGGCAGATGCCAGCAGCAATACTGCAGCTGCGGCAACAGTAATTCCACGCCTCATTGATGCTAACCACTTAATTGAAAGTTTCTTTTCAGGAAGGCCAAGAAGCTCGGGATTAAATGATATTTCTTCCCCGATTGAATATATTCTTTTTTGCTTGCGTGCCTTTAAAAATTCGCCCTCAGGGGTTAACAAGGTAACAAACGTTTCATCCATTTCCAATATGATACCTGTCTTCATGAGTCAAGCACCCCTTTTATATAGTCCTTCATATATACATAATCACCCGACATAATTAAAGCCATTGCGATGATATACTTGCGATTTCGTTCAAGAGTTTTACGGCTCACATCCACCAATTCTTCCAATTGTTTAATGGGCAGCCTTTTTGTAGAAAATAAGCTTTCACGCAAGTCTTCCCTGCTTGCAAGCAGGCTGGCCGCTTCTATTGCATTTTTCCTAGCATCAGCATGTTTTGGGGAATGCTCAACAAGATCCTGAATGGAAAGATCATACTCTTTTAAATGTCTTTGAAAGCGAAAAATCTCTTCTCTTCTTAGCTCTTCATCAGACCTTTTTCGATAGTCATCAAGCGAAATTTCATTTTCTATTATTTTGCCGCGTGCTTCCGAGTCATCCGGATCATTTTGAAGTTCAAGACTTACCGAGGAATGCTTCGCCTGGGTTCGAATATAATCAATTACTCTCCGTTTTATTAGCACTTCAGCAAAACTTAACAGCGAGCTGCCACGATCTGGTGAATACTTTTGAATCGCTTCATTAAACGCAATAAGACCTATGCTAAACTCATCGTCTGATTGAACGATATACCGTTTGCAAACAACTGATACTGTTTTTGCAATAAACGGCTTATACGCTTCAATCAATTCATTGTTCAGCTTCTTATCACCTTGCTGTATTAATTGGACAGATTCCTCAAGCGTCCTTTTCTTTTTGTTGGATAAGAACAATAAGCTTAGCATAACCCTCACCTCTCTAGTCCCCAATTATAGCATAAGGGGCTGCGGAGTGGTTTGCAAAAGTATAGATGCCTTTTAGAGACAGGGACATTTGTCGGCCTGGCCAACCCAAATTTAATTATTGAAACTAGAGAAAAGATAGCCTATGACCAGGCTATCTCCTCCCATGTCAATTGCAGGTGAAGGCTACTTTCCATTGTTTTTATGTTCATTCGACTTACCTTTTTGTTCTTTTTTGTCCTGTTTTCTTACTTCTTTTTGAGCCTTTTTTTCGTTCTTTTGAGCTTTCTTTTCGTTCTTTTGAGTCACTTTAGTTTCTTTCTTTTCTTTCTTTTGAGCTGCTTTTGCTTCTTTCTTTTCTTGTTTCTTTATTTCTTTAGCCTGCTTTTTTTCATTTATGGCCTTTTTCTTTTCTAACTTTTCAGCCTGTTTTGCATCTTTCTTGGCCGAATTGGCAGGTATGGTTTTGACAGGATCCTTTTTAGAATCTACAATGCCATCCCCATCTCCTGATTCTGAAGGTTCTGAAGGAACAGCAGGTTTATCAGAAGTTTTTCCTTCTTCCAGATCTGCTTGTTCGGAATCTTTAGTGGACTCCTCTTCTATCTCTGCAAGCTGTTTGGCTATTTTTGCGTAGGTTTTATCAATATTTTTTTGTAGTGCTGCTTTTGCTTTAGGGTTTTGAACCTTTTCTAGTGCTGCTTTTAAGGCTACTATATTTTGGCGGGGGACATCACTTGCTTCCTTTTCCCCTTCTGTATCCTCACTTGCAGGTTCCTCATCTGCAGGGAGCTCGCCAGACGGTGATTTTTCACCTTCGGCAGGCTCTTCTGCCTCATGACCATCGTCTTCTGGTTTTTCATTCTCAGGCTGTTCAGCTTCCTCGCCTGCTTGTTCCTCGTAGTCTTCCAAATAGGTAAGTGCATCTTTAATTGTTTCAATTGCACGTTCTTCTTCGCCGGCAATAAAGAGCTCTTCCGCTTCAGCTAGGCGTTCCGCAGCATAGGCAGCAAGCAATTCAGCTTCCTTATCATTATTGAACGCAATCGCTAGCTTGATTTTTTCAAGGGCAACTTTTACAAAATAAAAGAAATCTCCAGGAATTAATGATGGCGTATCTGTGTCGTCCAATGCCTGTACAGCTTCATCTGATGAAACAGGTAAAGTTTGAATCTCATCTTGGTTTTCAGTACCAGTATTTGCCTTGGCAAGCATTGGAGAAAATGCAAACGTTCCAGCCAAAACCATAGACATTGCAGCCTTGGCTATCTTCTTCATCTCTTTTTCTTTCAATAGTTGTCACCTCTGCGAAAGTATTGCGGCGCCGCTTTTCATTAAACATTACGCTCGCAAAAATTCCGTTGTGAGGGTAGTAAAATTGAAAGCAAAAAAATATTTTCCCAACAAACAAGTCCATCAACCTACAATATTGATTGTATAATCGGTGCTTTCCCCATAATCCTAAAACTAAATCACGCAGCTCCGCCCCTGCACGATTCCATCAACCTTATTTAAAAATCTAAAATATCTTTTACCACAAACCCTATTTTCCAGTAAGGCGGTGGAGCGGAGTATAATTAAACTTTATAATAAATAAACCAAAAAATGGGTGCTCCCCCCATAATCCCAAATACTAAATCACGCAGCTCCGCCCCTGCACCTTAAAGATGAGCATGTTCAGTTTTCTTTGAAAAGAAGAAGCCACCGACAGCAAGGGCGATCAGTACACTCCAAAATACAAGCTTCCATAAAATCGATTCTGGAAAGTGCTCGTCGATAATGCTAACTTCAGGATGTGCCATTGTAAAAACGGCAAGTTTGACTCCAACCCAACCGACAATCATAAATGCCGCTGTCTCGAGACTTGGGCGTTCTTTTAATAGTTTAATAAACTGCGTAGCTGCAAATCTCATCATGACAATGCCTGTAATCCCGCCAAGGAGCATGACCAGGAATTGTCCACCGTCGAGGCCTCCAATAGTGAACCAGCCTAATGGAGTTATAGTCATGGACAGTGCAACTGCTGCCAAAATCGAATCAATCGCAAACGCGAGATCTGCCAGCTCTACTTTAACGACCGTCCCCCAAAAGGAAGAGCTGCCTTGTTTCGGTGAGATTACGAGTTTTTTAGGGGCATGGTGCTGATGCAAATGTTTAGCGGAAATAAAGAATAAGTAAAGTGCGCCAGCGGCCTGGATCTGCCAAACGTCTGAAAGTAACGAAATCATAAATAATGCACCAAACCTAAATATAAATGCCCCCAGTAAACCATAAAACAATGCTTTCTTTTGCTGATTCTCAGGGAGCTGTTTCACCATTACCGCCAGTACCACTGCATTATCTGCTGCCAAAATCCCCTCCAGGCCAATCAGCACCAGCAAAACCCAGCCATACTCCATTACCAATGAAGCATCCATCAGTTCCTCTCCTCCTACTTTTGGATTTCCTTCTCCAAGCAGCAAGGAAGACGGAATTAGACGCAAAAAGACCCCTGCCTGAAGGCAAAGGTCTTGCTAGACATATGTATGCCAACAAAGCCGGCGGCAACTACCGCGAAATGACGACTTTGCTTTAGGTTTCCCTAACAGCTACTCCCCTTTGATAAGGACATATTCAGTTGTTTACATACTATTATAACGATTTTAAATTTGTCCGGTTCCATTTTATTTATGTCTTAATTGTGACTGAAAAATACAATTCGTTTAAGGGCGTAACCAAACAATAAACCCGGCAGTAAAAAGAGCATCGGTGTAAAAACAGGACCGGGTGTAATGCCCGCAACCGTCACCTTTGATGAAATCATCAGGCCAACTGTTACAAAATACGCACCAAAAACAAAGGGCAGAAATGACCCTTTTTCGTCTTCAGGCATTGCAGTCCTATATGCGTCCCATAAGGCAAACATATACAGGCATGGATAAAACATAAGCCATCCGTAATCAATCGTAGCGAAGGCTGCCGGGATATCGCCCATAAAACTATGTTTTATTGCTTCATTGAAATTGCTATTAACATTAATCGTAATTTCGAGTAAGACAAACAGTATTCCTTTTATCAGGCTTCCCGACAGAATCTGGCTAAAACCAGGCAGGGCTATATTCCATACTATTGCCTCTAATTTATTTAACTTTTTCATATTCCTACCCGCTTTTTGGCATAATCCGGTTACCCCATTCATAACGGGCAGTAAAAAACCCAGCCTAAAGATTCAAGAAATTAGATTGGGATCAACTGCCCGTAAAGGTCCAATTGGTGAACTAAGAATTTTCTTAGGGCTTCAATCCCTAGAAAAATCAAACTAACCATCAGTGGGGAAACGTAAAATCCCCCTAGTGGGAAGGTTCACTTAATATCTCCTTTAGCATATCCAATTTATTGCCAGTTAACTCGGGATTCATTAGTTGATTTTCACTTGATATTCGGGATTATTTTTGTTTTTCATATAAAACCCTACCATTGCCTCTAGTCCTTCCCTGAAATCTGGACATGAAATACCGGACCCTTCTAAGTCTTCACTGGCTTGCGAGCAGTCAAAATGTCCCTTCCAGGTGAAATAATCCAAAGCCTCTCTCTCTACACCCAACATTCGCCGAACAGACGAAACTGAAAGGCTAACCCTCGCCATGCTAAGTGGAAGTGTTCCCGTTGGAGTCTTATCAATAAGTTGCTTCATAAGCATTTCGTAAATTTCCGAAACTGTATACGGCGAAGGGTCAGTGAGGTGATAGGTTTTTCCAGCACCTTTGTCAAGGAAAGAAAGGTAAGCCGTCGCTGAAATAATATAATCAATGGGTACAAAGTTGATTACGGCATCGCTGTTGCCCAGACGTGGGATAATTGGCAGAAAACGAAGACGATCCAGGAAATTCATAATAAAATAGGGGCCATCAAATTTAATCGTTTCTCCGGTTTTTGAGTGCCCTTTTACAATACCAGGCCGGATAATCGTAGTAGCAATATCTTTTTTTAACTCTTCCACAAGAACTTCCGCTTCATATTTTGTTTCTTCATAAAAATTTTTGAATTCAGCAGGCCGAATTAGCTCCGTTTCGAGTAATTTCCCTTCTCTTCTGCCAGCCACATAAGCGGTACTGAAATATATATATCGTTTTATATTGTGAAGCGATTTTACCCAAACATTCACATTGGCTGTCCCCTCGACATTTACCTTCCGGGCGATATCTTCTGGAACAGCCAAATCATAAATGGCTGCCAGATGAAAAACATGAGTAATAGTTTGTTTAAGTTCTTCAGCCTCCCCCTGCTTGATCCCAAGCTCTGGTTTCGTGATATCTCCTTCTTTTATCCTGAATTTCTCCTTACTGCGGACCGTATCCCGTGCAATTTTGCTGATTTCCTCCTTTGCCTTGCGTTTCATTGCTGGCTGTACGAGCACATAGACCATACCCGCTTCATGCCTTTTTTGTAAAATCTCTCTAATTAGCTGATTACAAATGAATCCTGGAAACCCTGTAAATAAGTAGTTCTCCCCCATCATTCCATCTCGCTTCCAATTTAGATTATATTTCTACTCTAAAAGAGGTCTATCCAGGGTGTCAAACTAGAGAGTGAATTTTCTGAAATTATGAAATGAAAACAGAAACTCCGATTTAGCCACAAGTCATTATGCTCCTCACGCGCCCTCTATAATGTTTCGAGTATTGGAATGGGAAAATTATGTGGCCGTTGTTAACTATAAAGTTATACTAAAGAATTTCAGAATCCGAATTTATTAATTGGAGCGGAAGGCACGAAGACTCGTTCGAAAATGCAAAAAACGCATTTTCTCCTGCGATGCCTTTTCAAGGATGATTATTCAACGTCCTGTGGGAGAAGCGGGACAGGTGAGACCCCACAGGAGCAAAGCGACGAGGAGGCTCACCGCACGCCTCACGGAAAGCGAAGCGCCAGTAGCGGAAATCAACCACTTGTTTAACATAGCTTAAAACAAAAATAAACCGATGGGAATTCCCACCGGTTTACATAATTAACCTTATTGATGCATATCCATCGGATTATAAAGCTTTACTTCGGGGTTTTTATCCTGGAACCATCTAAGAGCAAATTCATTCTCGAATAGAAATGCATACTTTCCAAACCTATCCTTCACTAACAAGCTGCGTGAATTGGAAAGTTTTTCGTCGACTGTTTCTCCCTCAACCCACCGGGCTACCTTTGATCCCTGGCGTTCCATTATTACATCCGAATTGTATTCGTTCTTCATCCTGTGTTCGAAAACCTCGAACTGGAGCTGGCCTACGGCACCCAATAGATAGTCCTCAGTTGCAACGGTTTTGAAGAGCTGAATCGCGCCTTCCTGAACGAGCTGTTCAATTCCTTTATAGAACGATTTTTGTTTCATGACGTTCTTTGCAGAAACACGGACGAACAATTCAGGTGTGAACTGCGGCAGGCGCTCAAACTGGAATTGATCCTTGCCAGTCGTAATTGTGTCTCCAATTTGATATGTTCCTGTATCATAAAGGCCAATAATGTCACCACTTACAGCCTCTTCGACCGTACTCCGTTCCTCCGCCATAAATGACGTAGATTGTGATAGTTTAATTTGCTTGCCAAGACGAGGGACATTCACACTCATTCCTCGTTCAAATTTGCCAGAGCAGACACGAACAAATGCAATTCGGTCACGGTGTGCCGGATTCATGTTAGCCTGAATTTTAAAAATAAATCCTGAAAAATTTTCAGATAGCGGGTCAACTTCACCCGCTGATGAGTTACGCGGTACTGGAGGCGGCGCAAACTGCAAATAAGACTCCAGGAATGTCTGAACCCCAAAGTTGGTCAAGGCACTGCCGAAGAAAACAGGAATTAAATTACCTGATTCAATCCGCTCGGGTGAAAATTCATTTCCAGCCTCGTTTAGAAGCAATACTTCCTCGAGCGTCTGATCATAAAGGCCTGTTGACTTAATTTGGTGATCCCCATCAATTTCACCATCCTCATTTAGAGGAATAAAACGCTGTTCTTCGCCAACCCTGAACTGCTCAATTCTGTTATTGTATCTGTCGTAAATCCCAAGAAATTCTTTGCCCATACCAATTGGCCAATTCATTGGATAAGACTCAATTCCAAGCACTTCTTCCAATTCAGCCAAGAGCTCAAGCGGTGCTTTCCCCTGACGGTCAAGTTTATTAATAAAGGTGAAAATTGGTATTCCGCGCATCCGGCAAACCTTAAATAGTTTCAAGGTTTGTTCCTCGATTCCCTTTGCCGAATCAATTATCATAACAGCACTATCGACCGCCATAAGGGTCCGGTAAGTATCCTCACTAAAATCCTGGTGTCCAGGAGTATCCAGGATATTGACCCTGAACCCGTCGTAATCGAACTGCATGACACTTGAGGTTACCGAGATTCCGCGCTGCTTCTCAATTTCCATCCAGTCACTCGTAGCAAATTTGCCAGTCTTTTTAGCTTTTACAGTTCCCGCATCCCGAATTGCTCCGCCAAATAGGAGCAGTTTTTCGGTCAAGGTTGTCTTCCCGGCATCCGGGTGTGAAATAATTGCAAAAGTCCGTCTTGACAGGACTTCTTCTTTAAAATTCGTACTCATTTTTTACTTCCTCACTTCTAACATTAAATGGTTAATCCATAACTTTAATCATATCCCGTACAAGTAAATTGCGCAAGCGGTCCTTCTTTCACTTTCCCTTTACTCATATTGTCTTGCACTGTATAAAGCTTACTGTAAATAACTTTTTGTCTAGAATGTGTCCAAATCCTTGAATGAAAAATAAAATTTTACATCGGAATTTTTTTAGAAAATAATATGTCAAAAGTCCTGAAAAGGCCTGATTTTGTTTGTTTTATCCAGGTAAATCGATTCAATAATTCACTAGTTGTTCACTCCTCCAAAGCTCTTTTTCCTGCAATTACCAATGATGATAATTCAGAATTCCTATTTATTACAAATGGTATTTTCATATAATAGAGTTACAGAGTAAAGGAGATGAGCATAGTGGATATGAGTAAAAAGGCAATCAATAAATTCATTCCGCTGATTACAGCTGTTTTGTTAGTAGCCGCGGGATTTATCTGGTATATACAATCAACAACAAAAGCAACAGCAATTCCCTTTTCTTCTTTGGAAAGAAAAATTGCTGCAGAAAATGGCGAGAAGGTCAGTCTAGAGGAACGGTCCAATGGCAGCTTAACACTAACAACAAGTGAGGGGAAATTTGTGACTAAAGTGCCTCCAAACAGCGAGATGGCAAACAATCTTGTTTCTAAGTACAATGTGGAATATTCATACACCTCCAGTAGCAAATACGGCAAATGGATTTTGGGAGGGGTAATCGTTTCCCTGGCAGCTGCGGCTTTTGCAGTCCAAAAGAAGGGCGGAAATGGCCTTGGTGTTACAAATACGATGAAAAATAGCCTTTCCAAGGCTCGTCCACTGCCTGAAATCACTCTTCAAGATGTCGGCGGACTTGGAAATGAAATG
This sequence comes from Bacillus sp. FJAT-18017, assembly GCF_001278805.1. GTDB lineage: Bacteria > Bacillota > Bacilli > Bacillales > Cytobacillaceae > Bacillus_D. The sequence continues at coordinate 3,506,876 of NZ_CP012602.1, forward strand.
AAAGAAGAAATTCTCCAGACTCTTTCCATTATTAAGGAACCTGAACGATCATCCAAACTTGGGGTTAAGCCTCCAAAAGGAATCCTTCTTTACGGACCTCCTGGAACAGGTAAAACACTGTTGGCACAGGCAATGGCAAAAGAACTTGGCGCTTCCTACTTTTCAACAAGCGGTTCGGCCTTTAATGAATTGTTCGTCGGCGTTGGGGCTTCACGGGTAAGAAGCTTGTTCCAAAATGCGCGCAAACAAACACCTGCAGTCATCTTCATTGATGAAGTCGACGCACTTGCAGGAAAGAGGAAAGCACTTGGCGGTGAAGAATCCGAAAAAACACTTACAGAATTGCTTGTCCAGCTTGACGGTGGACATTCAAATGAAGGAATCCTGTTTGTCGCAGCTACAAATAGGAAGGATATGCTTGATGATGCGTTCCTCCGCCCGGGCAGGATTGATTTTTCCTTCCAGGTTCCACTTCCAGATACAAAGGGCCGCAGGGAAATTATTGATATCCATACAAAAGGCAAAGTGATGGCAGACGACGTTCAATCCTCACTTGATGACCTTGCAGAAAGCACATCTGGTTTCTCTGGCGCAGATTTAAGCATGCTTTTTGAAACAGCCAGCAGACGCGCGATCAGAAACGGCAAGGATATGATTTCAAAAGAAGATCTCGATTATGCTCTTGACCGTACAATACTAGGAAGCACATCCCGGGAATTGCAAGATGCAGACACTAAGCGCAGAGTTGCAATCCATGAGGCAGGCCATGCCATTGTAGCCGCAGTTACAAAACCAGGCTCAGTCCGGAAGGCGACCATAATCCCTCGAGGTGAGGCATTGGGTTATGTTGCTCCAATCCCTAAAGAATTGCATCTTTCCACAACCAGCGACCTGCTTGACCGGATTGCGATGATTCTTGCTGGCGGTGTTGCAGAAAGAATGTATCTTGGGGAACACAGTATCGGAGTATCCGGTGATGTCCAGCAGGCAAAGAATATCATTGAACAAATGGTTGAAACCGGTATGCTGCAGGATGGTTTCACTCTAACTTTTGTTAAGGCAGAGAAAGAAACGAAAATGCAGGAGCTCTTCCAAAGAGGTCTTGAAATGTCACAGTCCATTATCAGCGCACATTCAGAAGCATATGAGCAATTGGTAGAGGCTTTGTTGAAAAAAGAAACACTCGAAGGTTCTGAAGTAGATGCAATTATTGCTGCAGAAAGCAAAGATGCTGTTTTAGCTTAATTTATAAAGACCATGTTTTAGCCGGTTCCGAGTGGAGCCGGCTATTTGTATTTGCCTTCCTGCAATATACAAGTTTAAATTAACAGAAGGAGTGGAAAATTACCTAAAGCAGTAGTTTTTTAGGAAAGAGGGGAAACCGAATGGATAACAAGTTTGAAAGTGAACAGAAAAAGTATGAAGGACGAGCCCAAAAGTACATTGACAACCCAAAGGAAACAGAGTCCCTTTTAAAAAAGGCATTTGGAAAAGCCGAAAGCAATAAAGGCTCTCTCGGTGAAGCATGGCATAAGCTTCAGCTTTTGTTCGAAATGGTTCGGTCCTGGTCAAAAGGAGAATACAAGAACGTTTCACGAGGAACCATTCTTGCGGTCATCGGTGCGATTATTTATTTCGTTTCTCCGATTGATCTTGTACCTGATTTTATCGTCGGTTTAGGGATTCTTGATGACGCTGCTATCATTGCCTTTACTTGGAAAAAGCTGACCAAGGAAATCGAAGAATTCAGTGTTTGGAAAAATACAATTGAAACAACTGAAATTGAGACATCCGAGTATGAAAGACCTCTTGTATAACATCTAAAAATGAGTTTCGTGCCACCTTATATTTTTGTCCGGGCTTTAAGTAAGCCCGGTTTTTTCATTTTTTCTTTATGTGAGAACATAAAAAAACCCTATCCATTTTTCAGGATAAGGGAATATGAATTGCGTTCAAGAACGTGTGTCTAAATGGAAAAGTTGTGTTCACCAATCTTTTCAATGACAGGACGTGTGCGAATCCAAGTGTCTGTAGCAATTTCAGGATTATAGAAAAACAACGCTTCCGTTACCTTTTCATCGGGAGCAAGAGCCTCTTCAACAGCTTCTTTTGCTTCATTCCCAGCAGGTTTGTTAATTTCCCCGTTCGCAACTGGATCAAATTGCCGTTTTTGATAAATTACATCTTTCACGGTATCAGGAAACTGCCCATCCTCAACTCTGTTTAAAACAACCTCAGCAACTGCGACTTTCCCTTTGAAAGGTTCTCCTTTTGCTTCGGCATGGACAAGTCTTGCTAACAGTTCTTTCTCTTCTTTTGTTAATTTAGGACTTTCTTCTTTTGGTTGTTCTTCTTTTATCGGTGTATCCTTTTTAACGATATTTATTTTTCTCTCTTTTGCCGGTTCAAATGTGCTGCCATTTTTTTCTTGAGTTATGGATTTTGCTGAAAGCGACCCTGGGATGGCAAGCATGAGCAACATGGCCGGCATAAGAAGCAATGACGCAGGTTTCTGCATTCTCATCTCCTCCAATTCCCTTTTTTTCAGTTCTTAACTAGGCTAACATGAATAGGAGTAGAAAATCACTCACAAAAACCTTCCATGGAAAGTGTGGGAGTTCTTACCATACTTTTGCTTTCAATAAATGAAACCCGGCAGTTGCCGGGTTCCATCCCTAAAATCAACCCTTTGTTCCTGATGAGATATTCGATCCCTCAATAAAATAGCGCTGAAACAGGAAGAATATCAATACAATCGGTAACAGTACCATGACTGACATTGCCATCAAATAATGCCACTGTGTCTGGACAGTGCCTTTAAAGGTTTGCAAGCCAATTTGCAAGGTATAGAGCCTTTCATCATTAATATAAAGGAGTGGCCCTAATAAATCGTTCCACGCTCCTGTAAAGTTAAAAATAGCTACTGTCATCAACGCAGGCTTGGTCAGCGGTACCATGATATGCCACCATATCTGCAAGTGATTCGCCCCATCCAGTATTGCAGCTTCAATAAGCGAATTTGGAATGGTCATCATAAACTGCCGGAGCAAAAAAATGAAAAAAGCACTGCCAAGGAATGCTGGTACTATTAAAGGCAAGTACGTATTCAACCAGCCGAGCTTCGAGAAAAGGATATACTGAGGAACCATTGTCACAAACCCTGGAATCAGCATTGTCGATAGGACGATGACAAACAATGCATTACGCCCTTTAAATCGAATTTTAGCAAACGCATAAGCAACAAGGGAATTAACCAGTACTGCCCCAATCGTCCCAATCACAGCTATAAACATTGTATTCATAGCCCAGCGTGTAAATGGTGCTGTTTTCCAGGCATCAACATAATTTTCAAAATGAAATTCGTTTGGAATGAACGTTGGCGGGTATTGGGCTATTTCAGCTGGAGATTTTAATGATGTCGAAACCATCCACCATAACGGTAAAAGAAGGACAATGCTCCCAGCAATCAGAATAAGCGTAATAGTCCAGGATTTAAGGTTCCGTTTGAATTTTCTTGTTTCATAAAACTTAGGGGCGGTATACTCACTCATTTATTATCTCCCCCTTCATAATACACCCAGCGTTTTCCAATTTTCATATTTAAGACAGTCAAAACCATTACGATGATAAACAACAGCCATGCCATTGCCGATGCATACCCCATATCAAACAATTCAAATGCATTGTTCCACATATGAAGATTGTAAAATAACAGTGAGTTTGCAGGTCTTCCACTGCCTTCTTCACTCATGACATAGGCTTCCTGGAATATTTGGAATGCCCCTATTGTACTAGTAATCACATCGAAAAAGATGATAGGGGAAATCATAGGAAGGGTAATATTGTAGAACTTCTGTAAGCCCGTTGCCCCTTCTATATCTGCTGCTTCGTACATTTCTTTTGAAACTCCCTGGAGACTTGCGAGATATAAGAGCATCCCGCCGCCTACACTCCACAGTTTCATCAAGATTAATCCTGGCTTTGTCCACTCTGGGTCAAAAAGCCAGGCGGGACCATCGATACCAAACCAGCCAAGGAATGTATTGACAAGGCCTGTCGAAGGGCTAAGCAGCTGCATCCATAAGAAATAAACCGCCACACCCGAAAGTATTGCGGGAAGATAATAAATCGTCCTGAATATTTTCATTCCAAGTATCTTTTGGTTTAACAACAATGCAATCAAAATTGCCCCTACAGTCGTAAGCGGCACTGAAAAAGCAACATAATAGAGAGTGTTCCATAGCGATGTCCAAAACAAATTGTCGATAGTGAACATCCGAACGAAATTATCCATTCCAATAAAATTCATCTTAGATGTAATATTATAATCCGTGAAGCTGGCAGCAAGTGAAAACAGCAGTGGTCCCGCTGTCAGGCATATAAATCCTATAATCCAGGGACTGATGAACAAATAGCCCCAAATATTTTCTTTAAACTCCCGAGTTATCTTTTTGTTTGGAGTTTTCATATCCGCAGCTGCGCTTGGAGTTTTACTCTTTTTCGCAGATACGCTGCTTACCCCTGACTCTTCCGGGAGTGCTACTTCTGCAGATTGAGCTGATTTCATTTCAATCCCCCTTTTTACGTACTATATAAAAGAGAGATGGATGGCATAGCCATCCTTCCCTCCTTTTTAGTTAAAGCCAGCTTCAACGGCTAGCGTGTGCGCCTTTTGTTCTGGCTATTTTTTAATTTTCTTTACATCTGCTTCTGCTTTTTTCAAGGCCTCGGCAGGAGTTAACTTACCTGCAAAAACATTATCGACATGCGGATTGATTCTATTCTGATAGTCAGGATAATCCAGTGGCACCGGGAACATCTGAGTTGTTTCAAGGTTTTTCACTGTCATTTCGTATACCTCTTTGCCTTGTCCATCAAGTGACTCTGCTACAGCTTTAGCGGCTTCAATATTAGCAACGTTATCGAAATTCTTCTCGCCCCAATATTGCTGCGCGTCCTTGCTTGTCAGATATTTAATAAATTCTGCAGCTTCCTCGGGATTGTCGGATCCTTTAGGTATTTCTACTACAAATCCGCCGCCATCCGCCCAATTCTTGCTCGATTCATCATAAGCAGGAATAGGCGCTACACCGAACTCCATATCTTTTCCGTAATCACGGAGTTGTGTATAGAATGTTCCGACCTCAACCATCATCGCGACTTTACCAGAAATGAACGGGTTCGCCTGCTCGCTTCCAAATTCAGCCTTGAAGGCTTGGACATTCTTTTCGCCATAGTGGTCCTGCCACTTTGTCAGCCATTCAAGTGCTTCAACCTTCTTTGGCGTATTGATGGCCAATTCGCCATTATCTATAAAACCTCTTCCACCATCAGCACTAACCATCCATGAATTAGCTCCAATGTTGCCCCAAAGTGGATAAAAGCCAAATCGATCAAATTTTTTCCCTTTCTTTACATCCAGCTTTTTCGCATATTCTTCAAGCTCTGCCCATGTTGTTGGCGGTTTATTAGGGTCAAGCCCAGCTTCCTTGAATAACTTTTTATTGTAGAATAAGAGCCTTGTATCTGTATTGAATGGTACAGCATACGGCTTGCCTTTATATTCAACTGTTTCCCACAAATGCGGATAAAATTGATCCTTGAATGAATCATCCAGATATTTGCTCAAGTCTTCTGCTTGTTTATTTTCTGCGCGCTGTGCCACCGAGTTGATATCATTCACCACAACATCAGCAGGGTTTCCTGCTGCAACAGAAGCGAGGTTTTTTGTCCAAATGTCACCCCACGGCAGGAATGTATGCTTTACTTCAATTTTGTCCTGGGATTCATTAAAATCTTTTACTATTTTCTCTATAATCGGCCTGCGTGTTTCTGATCCCCAGAAGGTCCAGAAATCAATAACAACTTTACCATCCTTCGAATTTGCGGAGGTAGAGGCATTATCCCCGCTGCATCCCGCCAGTACCCCTACTAGCAAAAGAACACTAAAAAACAAGTAAACTCCCTTTTTCATTGTTACCCTCCTGATAGTCATATAATAATACACTCCATCTATTTACCCAGCTTCTCGTGGTGAAAACCTATTTCCCGACAATTCTTTTTTAAAAACGACAATTTTTATGAAAAGGTTGTTTCCTATGAACCAGTTTCTAGCCGAGAAGCTAAGAAAAACCGCATGCCTTCTCTATAGAGAACATAGTCGTTTTTTCAGGGGAAGAGGTAGTTTGCGAAAGCAGAGCCTGAAAAGGTAACAGAGAAGCCTTGTCAGCGGGCGAATATGTACAGTTTTTTTAACCGTTAATTAAGTTTTTTCTGAAAAAGAAATAGCCGGTCTCATAAGTTTGGAGACCGGCTTTGTTGCAATTACTTAGTATTTAAAACACGCTGCTCCTACAATAATGAGCAAGATGAACAGGACAACAATCAAAGCGAAACCGCCATAACCACATCCGCCACCATATCCATGACCATATCCGTATCCATAACCGTATGGCATGTAAGAACCTCCCCTTTTAATTAGTAACCGCCGTAGCCCCAGGAAGCCCCAATGATAACCAATAGAATGAATAGTACAACAAGCAGGGCAAATCCGCCGCCGTAACCGCCAGTGCCTGACATTAAACATTACCTCCTTTTGTTGAGTCCATATATCCTATTCAATGACCTGAAAAAGTGCACTTACATTTTAATAAATGGGCTTATGCCCAAATAAAAGCACATTTGCGGCTTTTGGGCTTTACTCGTACGAGAACAAGGGATTCCGTGTGGATCTAGACAATTAGAAAAGGCCTGCTTTTCGCAGGCCTACTGGATTATAATTTAAAATTCATTTTTATAACGTTCACTTTAATTAGCGTATTAAAAACAATCACAATTGCTGGTCCCGCAAACAAGCCGATGAAGCCAAGTAGCTGGAATCCAATGTAGAGGCTGACTAGGGATGCCAGCGGGGAAATTCCAAGATTGGTCGCATATACCTTCGGCTCGACAATCCTGCGGACAACGGTAATGATAAGGAACAGAATAATAAGACCGATACCAAGGAAATGATTATCCTGAATAAATGAGATGACAGCCCATGGTACAAGGAAAGATCCAGTTCCGAGTATTGGCAGGATATCGACAATAACAATGAGTAAGGAAAGCAACGCAGTATACTTCACGTTTAGAATTGCCAGACCAATAAACGCCAGGACATATGTAATGAGACTTAGGAAAATCTGTGCCTTAATAAATCCTACCCCAGCTTTCGTAAGCTGAAAGAGGACAATCGATACCTTATTTTTTGTTTCTTCCCTTAGATGGCTTTTTATTGAAGCCTTAATGGAAGGAAGCTCCAGGCTAATCAAGAACAATGCAACCAGGTAAATGAGGAATTCTATCAGGAAGCCCGGAATTGCGGTCAGGAATCCGAATAGGAATTGAACAATGCTCTGTACAAACTGGTCTAAAGCCGTGACTGATTCTTCTATTGTCTTTTCTACAGATGATATTACATCTGGAGGTAATGTCTCTGCATACGATTCCCAACGTTTAATTAACGGTTTTATTCCCGTAGCATATAAGTCTTTGACAAAGGTTGGTGTACTTTCAGACAGTTTTATGACCTGCTGGAACAAAATCAGGAAAAGATTGTATCCTATCACAACAATTATCAACAAAAACGACAGGAATGAGGCTATTACCGCCTTAACCCGGCTCAATTTAAGCTTGCGTTGGAAATAGTTGACTAGCCCCTCAAGCATGACTGCGGTAACCAGTGCAAAGATGAACGGCAGGCTATATGGCAAGAAAATGATAAACAACACTAGCAAAAACGCGGGCATAATCCACTTTTTCCACATATTACTCTCTCCCAAGGAAAATTAAAAAAGCATATAACGCACATTATCTAATTATACCTTTTAAACAGTGGCAATGCTAAGCTTTTATAAAAAAAGAATCGTTCGCCGCTTTACAACCTGTATCCCCAATTAAAAATTAAAGAGACTGGCGAAGGGCTAATGAATTTAAAATCTCCCACAATTAATTGTTTGGGCAAAAACCGCCTTCCTTAACTTCCTGCTAATTTCTTACTTCCGAGGCTTTTTATGCAGAGTTAGTGACGGAGGTTTCCCCCTCCATGTCAACCCTTAAAAACAAAAAAAGGGTCCCAAAGTTTCCTCCGGGACACTATTATTATATTATCTTTTTTACAAGTGTATTGGTTGTGTTGCTTATCTGCGAAATGAATTCAGAGACTACAGAGTATTTTTCAAAAAGGAATATCAATGTATCTCCTTCCTTCGAGCGGTTCCAGGCTTCATAGTAGGATTGGAATTCGTCAGGAATGATAAGGAGCTGTTTTTTCGAAATTCCTTTTTCCTTGAGTGCAGAGGCATGCATCATATTTGCAGTCTCAAGGGGCGCCCTGCCTCTCAAATCGGCATCTTCCCTAATGATAATCCGATCAGCATTCCTGACAGCAATCCTTGCCATCTCACGAATTTCGTGATCCTGCCGGTCTCCCGGTGAGGAAATGACAGTTGTTGTCGTACCGGTCCTGAAATGGCGGGCGGTATCGAAAAATGCGTGAAGTCCGGCAATGTTATGAGCATAATCTACAATGATATTTCTGCCCGCAAGCTGGAACGTATTAAATCTTCCTTTAGAATGTTGAGGATCAGGAATAAAGGTCAACGCCTTTTCCTTGAGTACTTCAAAGGAAACTCCTTGTGAATATGCGGCCGCAAATGCTTGCAGCAGGTTCGATATATTGTGCTTTGCCTTACCCTGAATCGTCACAGGGATATCACTTGCCGGCAATAATTTGATTTCCTGGCCATCTTCAACACAAATAATCCAATTGTCTTCGTTCAAATACCAGACAGTCCAGCCATTTTCAATCGCCTGATGAATATGGTGGTTTGTGTGAAAGACGCTGGTATAAATAATATTTCCTCTTGTATAGGCTGCCATTTGGACAACTTCAGGATCGTCAGCATTGAGGATGCAATATCCGCCTTCCATTACAACCTCGGGGATTAGCCTTTTTAGCTTCACCAACTGGCCAAAATCCTCAATGCCATCCAGTCCAAGATGATCCTCAGTTACATTTGTGACAATCCCGACATCACATTGCCGGAACGCGAGTCCTTCCCGTAATATCCCTCCCCTTGCAGTTTCGAGGACAGCGGCATCAACCTCATGGCTATGAAGGATTTTCCGGGCACTGATTGGACCGCTGCAGTCGCCTTCATCAATTGTTTGGCTTCCGATATAAACTCCATCAGAATTCGTCATCCCGACTGTATAGCCATCCCTTTCAAGGAAGTGCTTAACAAGCCTGGTAGTCGTTGTCTTTCCATTTGTTCCAGTAACCGAAATGATAGGAATAGATGCTTCCTTACTCGTTTTAAACAAATAGTCAACAATGGCTTTGCCAACATTGCGTGGTGTACCTTTTGACGGATAATGATGCATCCGAATTCCTGGAGCGGCGTTCACCTCGACAATTGTTGTTGTATTTCTGTCCAGTTCATTCGTAATATCCGGACAAATCAAATCGATACCTGCAACATCGAGCCCAATAGCTTTAGCTGCTGACACTGCCATCCGTCGAATAGAAGGATGAACTTCATCTGTAACATCAATCGCCAGGCCGCCGGTCGACAGATTCGCATTCCCGACGACTTGAATAACTTTGCCTGGTTCAGGTACTGAATCAAGTGTCAAATTGGACTTTTCAAGATAACAGGAGACAATCGAATTAAGTGGTATTTTGGACATCGGCTTTTCATGCCCGTCTCCTCTCAAAGGGTTTTTGTTTTCCTCCTCGATTAATGCACTAATTGAATCCTTTCCATTGCCAATCACGAATGGGGCAATACGCATACTCGCTGCAATAAGCTTGTCATCAACAACCAGCAGCCTAAAATCGCTGCCCTCAAAGTATCGTTCAACAATATAGTCAGATTCAGGGGTTTCAAGACAGTTTAGAATGGAGAATAACTCTTCTCTACTCCTAATATTGGTAAAGACACCCCGGCCCTGACGCCCATTCAAAGGCTTGATGACTAGTGGAAAACCAACACGTTCGCCCGTCTCAAAAATATCCTCGATCGAGCTTGCTGTCTCGCCTTTTGGAACCGGAAGCCCAGCTCCTGCCAAAAGTTCCTTTGTTACTTGCTTATCGCATGAATTCTCAACAGCAATATGAGGAGTTTGGCTCGTTATCGTAGCCTGAACAAATTTCTGTTTACTCCCGGTACCAATCCTTACCAGACTGTCTGAACCAACCCTTTCCACAGGAATGCCTTTTTCAAACGCAGCATTGTAAATCGCTTCTGTACTGGGACCCAGCTTATTTTCGTAATATAATTGTTCAATCTTATCTATATAAGGCTTAGCATCAACATCGGCTTCACCATTCAATATCCGTTCGACTATTTCCTTTGCAGCTTCAAAGGCATAGAAGCCTGATTTTGGCTCCCGATAATCATATGTAACATAGTAAACGCCCTTTTTACTGCTGGTCAGCGTCTTTCCGCGTCTCACTTTGATTCCGGCCAAACATTGAAGCTCTATTGCCAAATGCTCGAGAATATGGCCCATCCATGTACCCTCATTAAGCCTTTCAACAAAGCCGCCTTCGTAGCCGAGGGAACATGTATGATCTTGAAGGGATGGTACTGATTTTAAAAGAGCATCATTGAATCTTGGAAGCGAGTTTGATGGGCTGAACTCCAGTTCTTCCAAGTCCAGCTCGATCCACATCGTCGGCTTATAATTGAAATAATTTGGTCCTTTCAAATACCGCACGCGTTTGATCTCCATGATTTACTCCCCTTTAATCAATAATTTTCTATTTTTTAGATCGAATCGGTAGCCGTGTGTAAGGGTATGAAGTTTGAAGTTTGAAAGGGTCAATTCTTCGCTTCCGTCATCATTCGTTGTCACTTCTACGAAAGAGTTTTCTTTTCCATCCAGAATAAGAACCTGGTGCTCACCGATAACTTCGAATGTAGCCCCATTTATTAAAATCGCTGTGTTTTCATCTATTCCTATTCCCATTAAGTCCGGATTCCCCGCAATCGCGCCAAGCAGCCTGTCAAACCGGGACCGCTGTGAAAAATGCTGATCAATCAACATTTGGCTCATAAAACCAAACCCTTTATCCATTTCTACCTGGAGGATTTCATCGGAATCCTTCGTAAGTGCGCTGACAATCATATGTTTGCCCATAATCGATGCACCTGCACTTGTTCCTCCTAGAACCATGCCGCTTTTCCATTTATCAAAAAAAAGTGCATGAAGCTTTGTACCAGTTATCATTTGTGTAAGGCGGCTCTGATCTCCACCCGTAATGAAAAGGGCGGATAATCCCTCTACATCCTTCAATATTTGCTCATCTTCCGCTTTTTCCCGGGAATCGACGTCAATTGTAATTGGGTCGCCAATTCCGAGATTTCGAAAAACCTTTTGGTATTCCCCTCCAACCTCTTCAGGAATCCTTGTAGCGGTTGTTAAAATCCCAACCTTCCCTTCTCTCTGAAGTGAAAGTTCGGTGAATTTCCTTAGAATGGTAACACCCTGGTATTTTTCCTCGGCGCCCCCAATAATCAACAATGGCCCATAGCTCACACAGATCACCTTATATCCCAGAATTTTAAGAACAAAAATAACATGTTTTTTATACCCGTTTTTCAAAAAAATAAAACTATTGTTCGTAAAAGGATATGTTGAAAAAACGATAATATGGCAGTGCAGTTAAATATTTCTTTTTAGACATGCATATTTCTTCTCACGCTTTAGTTACAATATTTCAACGTTTTAGTCTGTCCACGAAAGGGGTATAGATATAGCAGAGGTGATCATTTATGGACAGCAATCGCAAAGATCACGGACTTCACCTTAAGAAGGGGAACCGTGATAATCCTGAGCAATATCCTACTAATAAAGAGAGCCTATTTGATAAGTTTGAAAGTGAGCAAAATGTCGATCCACTACCGATGGAAGACTTGGCCATGGAACAGCGCGAAGAAAAAGATGGCGACCATACAAAGGATGAATCATCCAGTGAAAACAAATACAAAACAGGTTTTTAAAACACGGTGATAATGGAAATTGTCTTGTATTAAAACCGCGGGCAGTTAGACTCGTTCTCTTAAAAAAACCAGCTAAAAAAATGTTTTCTATTTGTTCGACTAAAAAATTGCTGAAGTGCAGACACTTTATTGGTTGGAGCGGAAGGCACGAAGACTCCTACGGGAGAAAAGGTCAGTGGGAGACCCCGCAGGAGCAAAGCGACGAGGATGCTCCCAGGCCGCCCGTGGAAAGGCGAAGTGCCTCGTGACAGGCAAAGACCAGCCTGTCCCTGCGGTGATTATTCTTAGAAGCTTCCCTTTATGGAGCGGAAATCACAGAAACTCTTAAGTTTAACCTATATAGACAAAAGTTTATTTTTCAAAGGAGGATCATCATGGAAAACAATAAAAAAGACCAAAACAATTCTGTTGAGCAAAATAAAAAAGTTGAACAGGGCAAGGATATCTCGGCTCAGCGTGATCCTGAAAAACCAAAGCACACTTCAACAAAAGAACAATAAAAGGAATTCAAATAGATTGCCTGGCTGAGCCAGGCAATCTTATTTTTTCACTTTAAATTTTGGAGGAAGCTTTTGGTTCGGATACCGGACCTTCGAATGATAAAGTTTACTTCTACATCAATTTCACCTTTTGTGAACACTTCATCCCAGTTCTTTTCTACTTTATTGAATGTTTTAGGATGCTGCCTGTATAAGACCTCACCAAATCCAAAAATATCAGCCTTATATTTTTCTTGTGCTTTTTTTACGGTACCTTCAATTGTCATTTTTATATGGTCGGAAGCATAATCCTCAAGTTTTTCGTAGCTTTGGACACTTGAAAGATCCTCAGAGCATTGAGTGCCTTCTATATACCCAACCGCATGAATCCTCACATTTACTTTTGCCTTTCCATTAACCATATACGCTTTTGTTTTTGTTTTGGTGTTATAGATCCTTAAGGTAACCAGTCCCTCTTTTCCACAGGGAATGGCTACTGATGTCTGTAGAATGTCATCCTGCAGCCAAAGATAATTTCTTGTATGTTCCATGTTCATAAAGCCTTTCAGCCTGGCACCTTTAAATACAGCCATCGAGTCTGAAACGACCATTGTGTCAGGGGTAACCTTGTTCATATTCCCAACATTGCTGCCCTTTTCGGGGTTACCCGTTAATCTTACCGCTTGCATCACAGGCTGCCTTCCCGGGGATGTCAATGCTGAAACAACATCGTTTAAACGAACATTAGGGTCCCCGCCCCATTCCTTCTTCATCGTCCTCAACTGTGAAAACAATTTCAATGACGATGATTTCTGAACCTGATAGGTAATCTTTAGGATATCGGCAGCCTTTGCGTCTCTAGCAACAATAAAATTAAAATCATCCCTAATTTCCCGATTGCGTTCAAGGTAGTCGACAAACTCCAGCACTCCTTCTCTGGCCAATTCCTCACTTATGACCAGGACTTTCATGTGCGAATAAATTACATGCCTGCCAATGCCTGTATTCACTTTTCTAGCAAGCTCCGCAATAGAATCTCCTTCCATTGAGTAAACAACAGAAGCGGAAACACCGGTTGTTGTTTTCGGGTTTAACTCCCGCGCGTTTACACCTTCAATGCTGAATAAATATTTATGTTTTTCTCCCTTATCAATGGCCATTCCCGTAATTACCGAGATGGTGGAGAGTTCCTTTTTATCCCAGCATCCCGTTAGAAGAAATACAGAGATAAGTATTAGCAACATACACTTCTTACTCACGGTCATTCCCCCCGTTCATTGATGGGGGAGAAGGAGAGCCTTCCGCTGTTGTTTTTGAGGATTCTTCAGTAAGAAGAAACTTTGGCCGATTCTTCATGCCCCACCACGGGAAGCGAACAAAAACATCTTTCTGATCCTCGACGATAAATGGTGCAACGGGCGATAAATATGGAATGCCAAATGAACGCAGAGAACAAAGATGTGCAACCATGACGACCAATAGCAATAGTACCCCATATAGCCCTAGGATGGAAGCTGCAATAATTAGAAGAAACCTCATCAGCCGGGCCGCTGCAGCAAAATTGTATACAGGTGAAGCAAAGTTGGCAATTGCCGTAATCGCAACAACAATAATCATTGCATTTGAAATAATTCCTGCTTCAGCAGCAGCCTGGCCGATAACCAGAGCCCCGACAATCGAGACCATCTGGCCGATCATTTTAGGAGTTCTAATTCCTGCTTCCCTAAGAATCTCAAACGTTATTTCCATCAGCAGCACTTCAACAACTGCCGGAAATGGCACACCCTCCCTTTGTGAAACAATTGACAGCAGCAATGTTGTCGGAAGGAGTTCATGATGAAACGATAAAACACCCACATAAACAGAAGGAGTGAGCAGTGCCAGCATAAATGACAAATACCTGATAAATCGAAGAAACGAACCAAGGATAAACGATTGATAGTAATCCTCGGAAATCTCGAAAAAATTAACAAAAACTGCGGGAACAATTAGACAAAAAGGGCTGCCGTCTACAAGAATGACAATCTTACCCTCCATAATATTGGCGGCTGCTGTATCAGCCCGCTCTGTATTCATTGCCAGCGGAAAAATTGTTGCCGTTTTATCAACAATCATCTCCTCGACATTCCCGGATTCAAATATCGCAGACGTTTTGATTCTTTTTATCCTTTGTCTAACTTCATCTACTATAGAATCATTGGCAATTCCCTTCATATAGGCGATATAGACATTCGTCTTCGTATCTTCTCCCACAATAAAGTTCTCAAAGTACAGACGTTCGTTTCGTATTCTTTTTCTTATTAGGTTCACATTGACGGACAAGGTTTCTACAAAACCTTCTCGGGGGCCGCGAATAATTGTTTGTGCGGTTGGCTCCTCGACTGCCCTTTTTTCCTGGCTTGGCATCATAACTGAAATTCCCTGAGCCAATCCATCGAGAACGATTACTACCGACCCAGTCAGCATTGCAGAAATGATCTCTTCTTTCGTTTCGATAACCGTATGGCGGATACCACCGAATATCTCTTTGCAAAAACTGATAAAACCACGCGCCCCAGGGACAGATCCGTCATTTTTTGCAGCAAAAAGATTTGCCGTTGTTCGCTTAAGTGTCTTTTGGTCAATCATACTTTCCAAATAAAAGATATACCCTTTGCTGCCGAAAATCTCTCCCGATATCGCCCTCATATCCACTGAATTACCGAACGATTCATTGATTGCTTTGCCAAGCTCCCCGATTGAAAATGAAGCAATTGGCTCGTTTTGTTTAGCTGAATTTTTAGGTGTTTGCTGCTTATTTTTCGGAGTTTTAGCGGCAAGAAGCTTAAGAATGTTCATCGATTTGACCATTCCCTTTTTTTTGCATAATAAATAGTTTTATCATCATAGTTAAAAATAAACTTACTGGAAAACCAATTTGAAAAGGCAAGTGCAAGTACTTCGGTACAAGCTTTATTCCTTCTTCAATATGGTCTGCGAAATTAACGGAGACGAGAACTGAGAACAAAGACACTAACATCGCCCCCGGTAATGCGAAATATCGAAAAGGCAGGCGATAAACATATTCCATCCCTTTGAGTGCGCCAAACAAAAAAACCGAGCTTTTCACCAGAATTCCAAGCAGCATGATAAATACGACTAACACTTCAATCCTCTCTACAAAGCCTCCAATGGAAACATTCCGGGCTACGGTAAGCAAAGGAAAATTAGATCGCTGCATGGCATCGACACCTAGTGACATAACCGTTAGAATTTCGGCAAGAATCAATAGAAAGGTTGCTGTTGCCAACCCTAAAAACGCAACATGCTTTATATGGCTCTTCCTTGTTACGAGAGGAAATATTAACGTAAACGCAACCATTTCCCCATACGGAAATGTAATTAATTCGGGAAACACCTGTTTTATAATTGGTGAGGCACCATTACCAAATAAGGGCAACAGCTGCTTTGGATCTACTCCCCCGCTCGCAATCAAGAAAATCGTTAACATTAGCAAGAACAATAGTAAATAAGGAGAGAATATTTCATTTGTTCTAGCCAATACCTCTATACCTAAATACAGAATATAACCAAGGACAAGACACAACGTCAGGCTCATCACTTCCATAGGGGTATTGGGCAGAATCGCAGATGATAATAATTCGCAAAAGTCTCTGATGACCCTGGCTGCTAAATATGTAAAATAAGAGATGTAAAAGAACGCAAGGATTATGCCAAGTTTCCGGCCAAAACAGAACTCGATGACCGTGTAAAGATTATGATTTTCCATTCTTGTAGACAGGGCATAATACAACCAAAGAAGCGCCACACCAAAAAGTGATGCTCCTCCAATAGCAATCCATGCATCATTGCCGGCTCCCTGTCCCAATCCAACAACAATTGAACTGCCGAGCTCGAAGTTGACAACCAGCATCAGAAGCTGGACCAATGAGATATTTTCTTTTGCCACTTTCAGCTCTCCTTATTGATGTACCCTTTCCTCTTACCTAAAAATAGACGGATATCCGAAGTAATACTAAAAGCAAACCCGATCAGCACACCACTTATAACAAACAACCTGCCATAGAATACTTCTGAATCCACTATATTGGACAGCGCTTCCCAGAAACTGAATTGAAACAAAACCATATCTAAAATCGCCGTCAATCCAGTAATTAAAACCATTGTCAAAATATACGAAAATGTAATCAATGTATAGCCTCCTTAAAATTAAGGCTTCCCCTACTAGAGTGGCTGAAATTACTTTTTTTATCCAAAGGAGTGGAAGTGCCTACGTAAAACTTTCTCATCTATGCTTGGCAGCCCTTATCTTCCCCACCAACTAACAGTTGGGTTCACATTGAAGAACATGGCCACATAAAATATTGTGAATGGTAAAGGAGGGGAAAAAATGGACCAAAGACAAATTTTCGGCGGTCTCCTTGGTGGCTTTGGTAACTATCCAGGTTATGGTGGTTATGGCGGTTACCCTGGATACGGCGGCTATCCTGGTTATGGTGGATACCCTGGCTATGGCGGTTACCCTGGGTACGGCTATCCGGGACACCATCATGGGCATCACCACGGACACCATCACGGACACCATCATGGACACCATCATGGACACCACCACGGACATCACGGCGGACACCACGGCGGGCATCATGGCGGACACCACGGCGGACACCACGGCTTTCGAAAGGAATAAATGACAGATTCGGCCTGATTCTCTAGTGGAGACTCAGGCTTTTTTACATTTCTTAAAAGTACTCCACTATTAAGTTTTGTAAATGTGGGTATCCATCCCGGGGGAGAATTTTGCATTGCAACGAGACATACATAATCTAGGGCTTTCTCTTTGTATGATTACATGTTTATTTTTCATACTAAAAGGAAGAAGTAAAGGAGAGATATTTTAGGTTTTGATGAAAGGAGTCTGCACATGCACCTAGAAAACTTTGAAAATCAGAAGGTCCAAATAAAGCTTCGAAACTTTCCTGCGGAGATGACCGGGGATGTAACAGGAATTTATAAACCGGATGAATGGTATCTGGCCAAACTAGTAAAAAGTGAAAACTCAGGCATCTGGGTGGAAAACCCATGCTATAAACAGACTCTGGTCAGGGATGAAGACGGTACAGCCATCCCAGAAGAAAATCAAATTGAAGAAACCTGTGTCACCCATTTGCTTATCCGTTGGGAATACATTAGCTCGATCATTACCTTCCCTGAGAAGCAAAAAACAGGGGTTGACAAAAAAGCGCAACTAATTGGTTTCAGACCCGAATTTAATTAACGTAAAGGCCCCAGAACAATAAGTTCGGGGCCCTTGGTTCGTTTCAATGCCATATTTAAGGAAGTCTTTTCCCTCTTGCGCTAACATAAAGAGAATACCATTCTTCCCTTGTCATATTTTCAGCTTGATTGACCGCATCCCTGCAGTTTAGGATTCTTTCAGAATTAGTTGTCCCAATCACCGGTTGGATCCTGGCGGGATGGCGCATGAGCCAGCCAAGGACAATGGATTCTTTTGTTGTTTCTTTTTCGGAAGCCATTTTATCGACCAATTCCGCGGTAACTTTCTCCTGTTCAGTTGAAAAAGCACCACTACCGGTGAATACGCCTCGGGCCAGCGGTGACCAGGCCTGAAGCTGGATTTCCTTCCGCATGCAATGCTCGATAACCCCTTCTGCAAAGTGGCTTGCCATTCCTGCAGCCTGGTTAACGTGAATTCCCTGGTCAAGCCAGTCAAGCTTGCCAAGGCTCATTTCAAGCTGGTTTACTACCAATGGGATACCACTATATGTATGGATAAGCTTCATTTGCCCAACGTTCATATTCGAAACCCCAAAGCTGCGTACCTTTCCTGATTCCTCAAGCAAACGGATAGCCTCACCCACTTCCTCTGGCTCCATCAGCGGATCCGGGCGATGCAATAGCAATATATCTAAATACTCGATTCCCAGCCTGGAAAGAATTCCATCCACAGACGATAGAATATGCTGTTTTGAAAAGTCATAGCGCCCTGGTCCCATTTCATCCTGAAAACGAATTCCACATTTGCTCTGTATGACTATTTTCTCCCTTAACCCAGGCTTGCTTTGCAGAACCTTCCCAAAAATGGTTTCAGCCTTTCCCCTAGTGTATATATCCGCATGGTCAAACATTGTAATCCCAGCTTCCAATGCGGCATTTACAGCTTTTTCAGCAAGAAGCACTTGTTCACTTGTGATTGGGCTGTTATCCCAGTCCCCTCCAAAACCCATGCATCCGAGTACCATCCGGCTATTTGTAATCCCTCTTTTTTCTAATGGCATATTCCGCAAAACATTCAGCTCCCTTTCCTTATTTTCATTTTAGACCTTACGCCTGTGCAGTCAGTGGGTGTTTGAATACTTCGGGCAAGGTTGTTCCGTTATCCAAAAGTGCAAATAGAACTTCACTCCCATAATATTTTTCAATCTTGTAAGGAAGTTCCTGTTCCTCAGGTGTGAAATGAAGAATAGCCCTTTTTACAGCTCCACTAGAAATTCTTGAAAGAATTCGTTTCAAATTAACCTCTTTTTGAAAAACAAGATCGTAGACGTGCAAAACCTCGCCTTCTTCTGCGAAAATAGCAACGCACTCTTCTTCCTCAAGATAATAAATCGCTCCGGGGAATACATTTAGGCTATGAAACATTAGTAGTTCCACAGAATTTAAAGCAGAAAAAGTATTGGAGACAGGCATTCTTGTTGAAGCGAATCTGTAAAGAAAATTCCGGTCTGTGTTGTTTTCCATATTCAGTTTTCTTCCATTACAAAGGGAGCTAGAGTTGCTTATAGCCTCCAATGAAAACACCTTTTCAGCGACCGGGAAAAGTCCGAATTTCGGATAAAAATCCAAAACGGTCTTGTTAGCAAACAGGTATAGCAGGTCATATTTTCCCTTATTATCATCCAGGACATGTTCCATCAGTTTTCGTGATAATCCTTGTCCTCGATAATTGGGATGAGTCATCACTGTCCCAATCTGTATTCCTTTCTTCTCCTCCCCATTGATGATAAGTCCAATTTTGTTAACCGAAACATTGGCTACAACTTTATCGTCAACTATAAAGGAGTAAGGTATATATTTTGATGTTAAATACCCCTTATCCATCCAACTATAAAAGGAAATCCCAAACACTTCCCCGGCAAGCTGGTTGAAACTCTCCCTTAGTTTGGGAGAATCGAAATATTCTTTTAAAAATTTATACCCCATTTTTGCTCCCCCCACTTATACTGTCCTGTATATTTTACTCTTTCATACCATTTAAAACCAACAGATAGTACGGTACTATTAAACTAGAACACTGGTTGCTAGACAAATCTGGAGGCTTGCTATGGAAACTGTATTAGAATTGAAAAATGTAACAAAACAAATTAAGAATAAAACAATTATCAATAGGCTTAGTTTCTCGGTACAGAGCGGTGAGGTGTTTGGCTTTCTGGGGCCAAACGGAGCCGGAAAAACAACGACAATCCGGATGATTGTCGGCCTGATGGACATAACAGACGGCGATATCATCATTTGCGGAAAAAGTGTTAAGCAGGACTTTGAAGGTGCCATCCGTAATGTTGGGGCCATTGTTGAGAATCCGGAAATGTATAAGTTTCTTTCAGGCTATCAAAATCTCCTTCAATACAGCCGAATGCACGGTGGTATTCCTAAGGAAAAGATTGCAGAGATTGTAAACCTTGTAGGCCTGACAGACAGAATCCATGATAAGGTGAAGACGTATTCTCTCGGAATGAGACAGCGGCTTGGCCTAGCGCAATGCCTTCTCCACGATCCGAAACTACTAATATTAGATGAACCGACCAACGGACTTGACCCGGCAGGGATTCGTGAAATCCGCGATCACCTGCGGATGCTGGCCAGGGAAAAAGGAATGTCCGTCGTCGTCTCAAGCCATCTTTTATCAGAAATGGAATTAATGTGTGACAGGATTGCGATTATTCAGGCAGGAGAGCTGATTGATGTCCAAGATGTTCGTTCAATGATTAGAGAAACTCAGCAGGCTTATTTTTTTGAAACGGGCCCGTTAGAACAGGAATCCAGCTGGTTAATAGAAGAATGGAATGCCTCCCTTTCCCAAGATGGTTTTACAGCTTTGGTAACAAGGGATAAGGTTCCTATTTTGCTAAAAAAACTTATCGATTCGGATGTGTCTGTATTCGGTGTCAGAGCCGAAGCGAAAACGTTGGAAGACCGTTTCCTTGAAATAACTTCTGAAAGGGGAACGGCAGAATGAAAAACCTCGTCATAAATGAACTAGTTAAAATTTTCAGCCGTGCTGGAACGTATGTGATGATTGGTCTGGTAGTTGTTCTCGTCATGGGGATGGCAGGCCTGTCAAAGTACGAAGAAATGGAAAATCCGCCGAAGGAAAATACCCAGTGGAAGTTGGATCTCGAAAAACAGCTGATCAATGACCGGGCTACCCTCGAGGATTTCAAGGACACGAACGCCAATTTAAAAACGTTTTATGAACGCGAAGTTGCCGTAAAGGAGTATCAAATCAAAAATAACCTGGCGCCTGAAACGGGAACAACTGCCTGGTCATTTGTAAGGGACTCAAAGAATTTCATTAGCCTCGTCGGCTTATTTGCAATTGTAATTGCGGCAGGGATTGTTTCTTCGGAATTTTCCTGGGGGACAGTAAAGCTCCTTCTCATCAGGCCAATGGGGCGCTGGAAGATTCTACTTTCCAAATATCTGGCGGTCCTTTTATTCGGGGTAGGTCTTCTAGCTATGCTTTTTCTCCTATCCTTCTTTATTGGGCTTGCCCTCTTCGGGTTCCCGGATAGTCCCACTCCGCATCTAGCCTATTCGGATGGACAGATTGTCGAACGGAGCGTTGCTCTACAGCTTCTAGCCGAATATTTACTTAATTCGATTGATGTTTTGATGGTGGCGACTATGGCGTTTATGATATCCGCGGTATTCCGGAATAGTTCACTGGCAATTGGGATTTCCCTGTTCCTCCTCATGACTGGCAGTACAATTACTATGCTGTTGGCAAGCAAATTTGAATGGACAAAGTTCTTCCTGTTCGCCAATACTGATTTAACAGTATATCTTGATGGGACTCCCCCAATTGAAGGGATGACATTGGGATTTTCAATTAGTATGCTAATTATCTACTTTGTTTTGTTTCACTTCCTTGCTTTTTACGTATTTTCAAAAAGGGATGTAGCTGCATAAGGCTAGTGCGGGAGTACCCTTGTTTGCAATTCAAGTTCAAAATAAAACCCCGGTTTTTTTGACCGGGTTTTTTACTTTATCCTTCAAAATTTTCCATACTTAAACAGCAATCATGCTGTATAATTATCTTGGGTGATTTGTGTGATATATCGTACATTGATAATTGTTGGAACATTATTTACCGGACTTTACATATACTCGATAAGTAATACAGGACTATCGGACCCAATCCCATTCCTGGCCATTTTGCTTTGCCTTTTTTCTCTCATCCAGATACATCTTGCAGAAAAAAACCGGTCAAAGGTAAAGAAGACTCAGGAAGAACTTGTCGAAAACAATCTCCGCCTTGAATCCATTTTCAGCCATTCCGCGCTTGGTATTTGGCTTGCCGACAAGGATGGCAATCTAATTGACGCAAATCCTAAATTCCAGGAAATGCTTGGGTTTACAAAAGAAGAACTTTTAGGTATCTCGTTTCTTGAATTTACAAATAGAGATGATTTTGAACAGGATAAAGATTTTTTTCGCCAACAATTGAAAGTCAAACTGCCTTATACAAAGGAGAAGCGATTTCGGAGAAAGGATGGATCAATATTTATTGGTAAGCTATGCGTCTCGTTTGTCCTGGACCCATCAGGTGATGTGTCATACGCAATAGCCAACGTTGAAGATATCACGAAAGAAAAGCTGCTGAAAAAAGATCTGGAGGAGAGCAAGAAACGGTACCGTGATCTTGTTGCGTATTCCCCCGAACCAATAGTCGTCCATCGCAATGGCCAAATTATCTTCGCCAATAATAAGGCTGCGTCCCTCCTTGGCATGTCAATAAAAGAAATCCTTCAGCGTCGTATTTACGATTTTATCAGCCAGAGCTATCATAAAAAAACCAATGAAGTGCTCACTGAACTTCAGGAAACCTGGGGTGAAACCGAAATTCGGAATTTACCTATTTCCGCTCCAAATGGAAGGAAAATCACCATCGAGATGACTCATAAGGCGATTGAATATGAAGGTGAGCCCTCAATCCTCGCTATCTTCCGCGACGTGACCGCGAGAAGAAAGCTTGAGAAAAGTTTGCGGAAGGCAAATGAACGGTACCGGTTCATTACGGAAAACTCAAAGGACATGATTGCATTCCTATCTCCAACCGGCGTTTATGATTTCATTTCAGCATCCTGCAGGGAAACGCTTGGCTTTGAACCAAATGAATTGATAGGAAAAAACGTCTTTAGCTTTCTTCATGAGGATGATGTCGAAAAGTTCGAGCAACGGAGGCTGCTTTTGGACCAGAAAAAAGAGGACTATTTCTCACTCCTCTATCGTTACAAAATAAAAAATGGCGGTTTCATTTGGCTTGAAACGGTTGCAAAATCACTCCGGAATGATAAAGGTGAAGTCGAATCGATTTTGGCAGTTTCCCGTGATGCTACCCAACGTATGGAAAAGGAAGCGAGCCTTGAATCGGCGAATGACTTTTTAAAAATGTTATCATCCATGGATGGATTAACCAGCATTCCAAATCGCCGCTATATGGAGGAATCGTTAGAAAAAGAGTGGGAACGCAATAAACTGCATGGCACCCCTCTTTCGGCGATTATGCTCGACATCGATTGCTTTAAACAATATAACGATACATTTGGACATCTTGCCGGGGATGATGCCTTAAAGAGGGTAGCTTCTACGATTCGTGATACAGTAAAACGCCCGCGGGATTTGGCGGCCCGTTATGGCGGTGAAGAATTTATCGTTCTTCTGCCGGAAACTGATACAGCCGGCGCAATGATGATTGCCGACACGATCAGGAAAACAGTAAGAGACTTACAGATCCCCCATTCCGCCTCGGCGGTTGATGAAGTTGTCACTGTCTGCGCTGGGTATGCGACCATCGTGCCTGACAATCAATATTCACCGCATCACCTGTTAAGTGCAGCCGATGCCGCCCTCTACAAGGCTAAAAGAGCAAGGAAAAATACAAACCGCGAAAAGAAAGACATGTCAGTCTAATTGAAAGGGACGCACCGCAACGGGTACGTCCCTTTTTTGATAGAAAACAGAAATTAAAACGCCCTCATGCAAATTGGTTTTTCTGGCGATTGGAACGCTCTTACTATCATTTCAAAGAAGGAAGAATCTGAAATTCGCAGCCTGCCATAATCATAAAGGCGCCTTGCATCCACCGCACCAATAAACAAGGAAGACAGGTTAGCAATGTCCAACTCGATATCAAATTCAGCTTCCCGTAATCCGGCCGTTGAAATTATCCCGTTTGTTAAGCGCAGCCCCAGTTTACGAGGTTCATTGAATTCAAAGCTATCGGACACTGTCAATGATAAGCAGGTGCTCACTCCGTTAAAATTACGTCCTTCAAGGTCGCTTATTAAAGAATCAAAATCTAGCACTTTGTACATGATTCCAACCCCGGCTGTATTGGATTCGTGGTAAACGCTCGGAATCAGATTGCCGCTGCCATTACGGACATCCCCAAACATAAATTCAAGTGCGTCATCCTGGGTATTAATTATTACCCGTTCTATCTGGTCAGCCTGGGTGTGGAGAAATGTGGCCAAGCAGGCCAGAGCATCCGGCGTCTCATACACCATTTCCCTGATTACCAGATTGTTGCGCAGGAAATTGCTGCTTGCCGCTGGTTCAAACCCAAAAATAAGATAACCTTTTAATTGGTCTCCTTCAATCGCTCCTACAACCCGATTATCCGGATTTTTAAAGATGGCAGCTGAATCCCAATCAGTTTTCATAATCATCCCATGTGTCCTGGCAGCATATCGATTATGGCATTCCTTAATTTTCTCTTGGTCCCCCGCTGTAAGCAGAGAAATTCCTTCCTTGCTTACCAGTGGAAAGCTGTTCGGGGTTATTCTATATTGGTTCATTTTTGGACCATAACCAAACCCCATTTTTTTATAAAAATCAGGTCGGAATGGGTATAGCATCGCGTAAGAAACGCCTTGTTCACGGAAGTGGCGGAGGTAGAATTCAACCAGCGCCTTGGCCACCTTCTCTTTTTTATGTAAAAGATCGACCGCAACAGAGCCTATCCCGCCGGCGTGGACTATTTTTCCAAAAAAATTCATCTCAAAGGTATTAATCCTCATGCCGCCTAGCAGCTTACTATCTCTAAATAACCCATAATATTCTGTGTTTCCTGATTCTTCTTGGTTCTTGAAATAAGTATCGGCAAGCTTTTGCTTATATTCAACGGTATTTTCCCGATTGGCTGGATACGCCTGCACTGTGATATCGGCAAACGCCAGGAAGTCATCTCTATTAAGCTTCTTTATTTCCATACGTATTCCTCCACTAGACCATTTTCTTATTCATCATGACCTGGCTTACAAATGGTTTAAAGCCGATTTCCTTTAGAACTTCATGGGTAAGTTTGCTTTTTTCCAGTGGAAGGTTTAGGACTACCCTTCTGATATCATCATCAAACGGGCCGAAACAGTAGTTTACTAGTGCCTGTATGATTTCACGGCTATCTGCTCTTGTTTCATCGGATTCACACTGGTAAATAGTCGTTGCGATGTGCTTCCCTTTTTCATTGAATGCTTTCCTAAAGTATGCATATCCGGCGTCCCGGCCGTTCGCGTCAGCCAGGATTACAGCTTCTGCATCCCCGGCGCTTTGCCAGTGGGTTTGCCACGGATTCTCACCTTTATAAAATGGCAGCAGGCCGGCCTGAATTGGATACGCTTTACGAAGTGTATACGTTGAATTATGTGCAATTGGATTTTCGGTTAGTTTACCGGCCAGTTCCAGATACTCAAGCTTATCAACTATTTCGTAACCGACACTTTCATAAAGCGCAATCGCCTTGTCATTACCGGTGATGGCTTCAAGCATCGCGAGCCGGGCGCCCTCCTGTTTGTAAATATCGAGCGTTGCATTGATTAGTGCCCGGCCGACACCTTGCTTCCGGAACTTTGTAGCTACCGCAGTCCCGCCATTCCAGGCTATTTTCAAACCATTTACCGTGCGGATTCCGCTAACGATAAGCCCGGCAGGCTCTCCATCGTAAAAAGCGGCCACACTCAGTGCGGGTTTCAGATCCTCCATTGGAAACCTTCTAAGAAACATTTCATGTGTCATGTTTAAATTAACAAAATACCCCTCAAAACCTATGTTCCATGCTGTCAAAGCTTGATCATATGTACATTCAGTAAGCCTCTTTATCTCCAGCATTCTCGCTCCCCCATTTTCTGTTGTTATTACCATACTTTCTCAGTTTAAATGGCAGTGGGGGTTTGGTCAAAAATGATTGAATTCTGTAATCTTTCCTCAAGATAAAGTACTAGTGGAGCATTAAATATATCGCTGCTATCAAGCACATTAATTGACCTTCTGGAAGAAATTACACTACAATAACGATGATTGAGTAAGTACATAGATAGGAGGCTGAAACATGTTTGATATTGTTATTATTGGAGCAGGTCCTGCTGGATCCAGCGCAGCACTTTTTGCCGCTAAAGCAGGTAAGAAAACCGTTGTCATCGATAGCGACAAAGGCATGACTAAGCGCGCATGGCTAGAAAACCATTACGGCGTCAGTGAAATTTCCGGTCCTGAATTAATTGAAACTGGAAAAGCACAGGCGAAAAAATTCGGCGCTGAATATGTTGAAGATGCTGCTACCAGCGTTGAAAAAATTGAAGGCGGATTCAAAGTTTCGACAGAAAACAATGGCAGCTTTGAAGGTACTCATGTTATTTTTGCTACTGGGGTATCCGTGGACCTTGCTGAAAAGCTTGGTGTTGCGACCAAACCTGGTACAGAGCCAAGAATCAAGACCGTACTGGATGTAGAGCCGACAGGCAAGACAAATGTTGAAGGTGCCTGGGCAGCTGGAACTGCAGCTGGGGTTAGCGTCCATACCATTATTACTGCTGGCGACGGTGCAAAGGTAGCAATCAACGTTATTAGTGAATTGAACGGCGAGCGCTACGTTGACCACGATGTCCTGAAACCAAAAGAATAATGTAAACCTACAGGAATGGCCATGCAGACGCATGGCCGTTTTTTCATAACTATTCCTTTTTTGGGAGATAATAACCCCATCATTCAGACGGGTGGAGAAAGCATGTTAGACCGCAGCATAATTATTTTCCTTGTAACTGCAGGATTAGCAGGAACCTTATGGGTCATGCGCAATAATTGGAAAAGGTATCTTCTCCTGTACATTATCAGTTCATTTACAGGAAACTTGATTTGCTATACTTTTACAAGTGTGGGTTTATATACGTTTCCGTACATTCCCTTCCATGGCGGGCTTATTATGCCCGTAGGGATTGTGGCGACAGTTTTTCCGTTCATCGTACTGATCGGAGTCCGCTTTGCTCCAGACAAATGGGCCTGGAGAATTCCATTTTATTGGGCTGTTGTCCATTTGGGCGTACTTGGCGAAGTAATATTAAAGTATACCGCCATTTTTAAGTTTAATTCAGCTTGGGATTTGTGGGATTCATACACAATTTGGTGGATATATTTGCTTTTATTCGACATCCTGGGCAGAAAAATAGTTCCTTTGGATTCTCGTAAACCCATCCCAGATTCTACTTTCCGTTATGGGAATTGGGGCTGGATTATCATTCATGTCATTTTGATTGCAACGATTTTCCTTGCAGGTGTTTATACTGGGATGACATTATTCAAATAATACTTCACGCAGCCAGTTTAACAGATGTATTCATTAGCCCCCTCTTTTTCATTTCATTCAATAGTTATCCAATTGCAACTCTCCTTTTTAAAACCAAATTAATGGTGTTGGTTGCCTTTTACCTTGTTAATACGATTTATTGGTCACACTTTACCTTATATTTATAATTGAAACGTTATCAATCCAAGGGTACACACCCTATCTTAATCAGTTTTTTTGAGGTGCCTGATGCCCCAAAACTTAATCACCACCCATAAGTATCTTCTATACACTGAACAGAAAACTTTCCTACACCGAAACCCCAACTTCTACTGTCACCTTTTATGAAAAACTTTTGCCCCAAACATTACAAATTGAAACGTGGAAGTTTTGTTAAACTTATGAAAAACTGGCACCACTTTTAAGTATTTCCACAGCAAAAACAATGTTAAAAAAATGTTCACTATTTCACATAAAAGATTGTGAAACTTTGAGCATAATGAAGTATACTATATACAAAAGGAGTGATTCGGATGGTAAATAAGGAGAAAATTGTAATTTTGGGTGGAGGGTATGCCGGCCTTTTAACAGCCGTCACTCTTCAGAAGAAAGTTCATAAAAAACGTGCCGACATAACCCTTGTCAACAAGAATGACTACCACTACCTAACAACAAAAGTACACGAATCCGGTGCCGGCACAATTCCTGCAGAGTCAATTGTCTTCCCTATTAAAGAGTTGATTGACACTGAAAGGGTTAATTTCATCAGGGATGAAGTAGTTAGTATCGACTTGACGAACAAGACTGTTACATTGAAAACAGGCCAGCTTTCTTATGACTACCTTGTCATTACCCTTGGCGGTGTACCAAAAACATTCGGATTGCCTGGCATAAAAGAAAATGCTTTCTTCCTTTTCGATTGGGAAGGAACAAATCAGCTGCGTAATCATATCGAACAACAATTCGAACGATATACAGTCGATCACGACGAAAAGCGGCTAACCTTTGTGATTGGCGGGGCAGGTTTTTCGGGCATGGAATTCATTTTTGAAATGGAAGAAAAAATGCCTGAACTATGTAAGGAATATGGTGTAGACCCTGACATAGTAAAAGTCATTTGTGTCGAGGCAAATGATGATCTTCTCAAAGGCTATGAATCTTCCATGGTTAACGATGTCAAAAAGACCTCTACTAAAATGAGCTCTGAATTTAAGACTGGAATCGCTGTCTCTTCCTGTGAAAAGGATAAAGTTATTTTTACAAATGGGGAAATCATTCATACAAATACATTTATCTGGGCAGGCGGTGTAAAAGGAAATCCTATCGTGGAAAGCCTTGGATTTGAGACTATTCCTGACGGTCGGGTAAAAGTAAATGAATTCTGCGAGGTGCCTGGACGCCGAGATGTCTTCGTACTTGGCGATGCATCTGTCAGCTTTTCCCCTGAAGGAAGCCCGTATGCACCAACCGCACAGATTGCCCTGCAGCAGGGACAATATTGCGGGTACAACATTGCCTGCAAAATATATGGCATGCCTGCAAAGCCTTTCAAATATATCCACCGGGGAACCGTTATGAGCATGGGCCATAAGAATGCAACCGGCATCGTCTACGGAAAAGCCATTCATGGCAGATTCGCCCACTTCATGAAATGGGTCATTGAAAAACGCTATTTCTTAATGCTCGGCGGACCACGACTATTGATAAAAGAAATTAGGAAATAAGCTAGTTTTAGAATTTCGCAGCCGGCTACAAAGCTGGCTGTTTTTTTGTTTTACAGATTCTTATTCATTGTCTCAGACCCTCTTCTCTTTTGTTACTCTCCCTGAATGTACCATCCAATTTTTTATAAAAAGCTTGATTCCAGGCAGCCTCCTCCAGTGTTGTCACCGAGCGGAAAAACTTTTCCATGAATCCCAAGAAGGATATAATCGTATAAAGATTGATACTGTAATACGAACACGCATTTTTGGAGGTACCAAATGACGAGCATATTAATTATTGAAGACGAAGAAAAGATTGCCAGGGTACTAGAGCTCGAGCTTGAATTCGAGGGGTATACCGTTACGAAGGCAACGGACGGGATTGAAGGGCTTGAAGCATACCGGACTGGTGAATGGGATTTGATTCTCCTTGATGTTATGCTGCCTGGAATCAGCGGGATTGATCTTTTAAGAAGGATACGCTCCAGCGACAAGGAGACAAGGATTATAATGCTAACCGCAAAGGGCTCAATCGAGGATAAAGTGACCGGCCTCGACCTTGGTGCTAATGATTATATAACCAAGCCGTTTCAAATTGAGGAACTGCTCGCCCGAATCCGCGCCGCATTGAGGCTTAAACCTACTGCGCCATTAGAAGAGGAAGATGACGATATTCTTTCCTTCCTTGATTTAAAGCTTAACCAAAAAACGCGCGAGGTTTCCCGCAAAGGTATTTCGATTGACTTGACACCCCGCGAATACGATTTGCTAGTTTACTTGCTTTTGAACCGGAAGCAGGTTTTGACGAGGGATCAAATCCTTGAGACAGTCTGGGGGTATGATTTTGCTGGAGATACTAATGTTGTTGACGTATATATACGTTATCTTCGCAAAAAGGTTGACTTGCCTGAGTTACCATCGCTTATTCATACAGTCCGCGGCGTCGGATATGTTCTAAGGGAGCCAAAATGAAACTAAGTGCGAAAATCAACTTATTAACATCCGCACAGTTCGCGATTCTGATTATAGTTATTAATATATTAATATACATAACGTTCAGCAGCTTGTCCTATACAAACGCTATGAATACTGCAGAGGCTGAACTTAGTAAGACTGCTGCTAATATCAACAGGTTAATGGGAGAAGTACCCGAAACAGATCTTCTTAGAGCCTATATGCCTGTTAACGGTATGATTCAGATTGTGGAGCAAAAAAACAAGGGCAAATCTGCAACCTCCCCTTCTGAGCAAAAACTAGCAGATCGGAAACCAACATATTTTAGCAGCGAGGAAAGCAGACGGATTGAGTATGGTGGTAAGCTTTACGCTTTTCAATCTATACCAATTATTTTGCCGGATGGTAATGTTGCAAATCTTCAGCTGACTTCGAGCCTCGAATCCGTTACTGAAATCCTGCGGATGCTCCGCCTTGTCCTGATTGTCGCTACCCTTTTTGCTCTCATCCCGGTTGTAGCCTCCAGCGCATTCCTTGGAAGGCTTATCACTAGGCCAGTCACGTCATTGACCAGGACAATGTCTGATATTAGGCAAAGCGGTGAATTTAAGCGGCTTACACTTGAAGGGAAATCAGAGGACGAGCTATATGAAATGAGTGAAACCTTTAACCATATGATGGACCTGCTTGAAGAAAACTTTGAAAAGCAGCAGCAGTTTGCTTCCAATGCGTCGCATGAACTAAAAACCCCGCTAACCATTATAGAAAGCTACTCCAGCCTCCTAAAAAGACGAGGCTTGAATGAACCCAAGCTGTTTGAGGAATCAATAGAAGCTATCCATTCTGAGGCAGTTCGGATGCGGGAAATGACTGATCAGCTACTCTTGCTTGCGCGGCATAGCGGTGAGTGGGACATGAAAATTGAAAATACAAATATGTCTTCGCTAGTAATGTCGACAGCCAAAGCATTTGAGAACGCCTATGGCCGTGAGCTGGTGCTTGAACATGATGGGAGTCCAATAATGGTTGCGACAGATGAACAAAAACTGAAGCAGCTGCTTTTCATTCTCCTCGATAACGCACGGAAATACAGTGAAAAACCAATAACCCTTTCATTTGGCGTAACAGGGAAGCAAGCCTTCATCCATGTTATAGACAAGGGGATGGGAATTCCAAAGGAAGATTTATCAAAAGTGTTCGACCGTTTTTATCGTGTTGATAAGGCGAGGAGCCGAAAGATTGGTGGATCTGGTTTAGGCCTCTCCCTTGCAAAGGACATTGCCGATGCATTGGATATTGAGATACAGCTCCAAAGTATTTACGGCCAGGGGACAACGGCTTCCCTGCATTTAAAATGCTGATTCTCACTAAATTTTAATGTTCCTATGTAAAAATTAGCGTATAGAAAAGCTAATAAAGGCGGTGAACGTACTTATGAAGAAGAAATGGCTGGCCGTCATTGCTGGTATTTTAATTATTGTTGCTGCCGGCTTTGCTATATGGCAGCTTTCTAAACCTGGAAACACCTCCGCCACCGAACTCAACAAACAGGACGTGCAAACTTTGATTAAAAATCAACTCGGAGGAAAGGTAACGGCTGTAAAAGAAAAAAAGAAGGTTTTTCATGCAAAAATGGAAAAGCAAGACCACATTTATGAGATTGAGGTCGATGCCGAAACGGGTGACATCATCAGGCTTGAAAAGGTTGGGACAAAAAAAACCGAGAAACCTCCCGTTTTATCCGAGAGTGAAATTAAAGAAATTGCCCTTGCCAATGCCGCAGGAACTCTTTCATCTCTGTCCAAAGCACAGTCCAATGGGAAAGCTGTATATAAAGCGGTCGTGAAAGACAATAAACAAAAAACGAATCTTACCATAGATGCTGCAGATGGTAAAATCCTTTCAAAAACCAATGAGCCTGTAAATCCTGTAATTCCTCCAAAACAAATTAGTGAAGCGGAAGCCGGTGAAATTGCAGTAAAACAAGTAAAGGGTGAAGTGGATGATATCAACCTCCATTCCTCGAAAGGGCAGACCTATTACTTATGTGAAGTAAATACCGCTGATGGCCGTGAAGCAACCGTTCAGGTCAATGCCATAACAGGCGATGTTATGTCTGTTGCATGGGATGATCATGGCGGCGATGATGATGACGATGACGGTAGCAACGATGATAATAATGATAATAACGACGATGATGGTGACGAAGAATAAAGTGAACCTTCCATCAGTGGGGGTTTTTTTCATCCCCCACTGATGGTTAGGTGAACCAATCGGAGTTTTGCCCTTTAGGGGTTTCTGTCCCTTAAGAGTGGGATAACATTCTAATCAATTTCTAATTTATCTTTCTCCCTTCTCTCATTTTCACGGGATATAGTGAACATGAAGACGATAAGGAGGAGATAACATGAAGAACAAACTGTTGGTTGCAGGTTTGGTGGCAGGAGTTATCATTGGGGGAACGTTTGCAGTAGGGGCAAGTGAGAAGGATGACTTTGCCCGCCAGAATGATTCAAAGATGTCAGGAATTGAAACTGAGCTTGAAACTGAGCATGGCAAAACGTTTATTAAAATGGAATCAGCAAATGGGAATTCAGAAACAGCTGGGAAACAGCTTACTGTTGAGCAAGCAACGGAAATTGCAAAACGTGCAGCAAGCGGCAGGATTGAAGAAATTGAAACTGAATACGAAAACGGACGCCTTGAATACAAGTTTGAATTTAAAGATGGCAGCAAAGAAACTGAAGTCCGTATTGATGCTTTAACTGGCGAAGTCATCAGGGTAAAACTCGACGATGATGACAAGGATGATAAAGAGCGCTCAGCTTCCGCCGCCTCCAAAGTCGATAGTAACACGGCTAATGATAAAGGCTATGACGACAAAGGTGGAAATCGCAGTGATGACGACAGCGATGATACTAGCTACGACGACAATAGCGGGAATCGCAATAATGTTGACAGCGATGATTCTGGATACGACGACAATGGCGGGAATCGCAATGATGACGACAGCGACTATTCTGGCTACGACGACAATGGCGGAAATCGCAATGATGATGACAGCGATGATAGAGACGACGATGACGAAAATAGTAGTAATGATAACGATGATGACCGCGGCGATGACGAAAATAGCAGTAATGATAACGATGATGACCGCGGCGATGACGATGACAATGACGATAATGATGATGCCGATGATAGGAAACATAATTGAAACAACGGAAAGTAGGATCCATATGGATTCTACTTTTTTACTTTTCTAGCCTATTTATGATTCTTCATTAAAGTTTTCTCACAGATGCAGGCAGTTAATTGTTCTATTTGCGAATAAAACTTGGGGTATAAAATTCTAATCATTTTCTAATCTTTCTCTTCTAATTCTCTCATTTTCACGAGTTATAGTAAAAATAAGAAGAAAACAAGGAGGATAAACAAAATGAAAAACAAATTAGTCGCAGCAGGATTGGTAGCAGGTATTATTATTGGAGGAACCTTTGCAGTAGGGGCAACTGAAAACGATGATGCAGCTTCTAAAAAAGCACCTACAACTACTAACGCAGTGAGCAATGGCCAGCAAATCACGCTTGAGGAAGCTACCGAAATCGCCAAACGTGAAGCAACCGGTACGATTGAGGATGTGGAGAAAGAAACTGAACATGGCCGCCTCGTTTATGAATTCGAATTTGAAGATGGCCTTAACGAAACGGAAGTTCATATCGACGCTGTCTCCGGCGAAGTTACTAGGGTGGAGCATGATAGAGATGACGACCGAGATGATGACCTTGATGACCGCGACGATGACGACAATGATGATGATCTAAATGACTCTGATGACAAAGACGATAACGATGATGACAGTGACGATGAGCGCCGTTAACTAATTCTTTAGTAGAAAAGCAGAATCCAGACTTGAGGATTCTGCTTTTCCTTATTACAACTGAAGTGAAATATATTTTATTTCCAGGAATTCGTCGATACCGTGATGGCTGCCTTCCCTGCCAAGCCCGCTTTCCTTCATGCCGCCAAATGGCGCCTGGGCCGTTGATGGAAGTGCGTCATTTACTCCAACAATGCCATATTCAAGATTTTCTGAAAAATAAAATGCCTTCTTTAGTGATTGTGTATATACATAAGCAGCAAGGCCATAAGGTGTATCGTTCGCTCTACGGACGACTTCCTTATCCTCCTTGTACGTGCTGACTGGGGCAACGGGTCCGAAAGTTTCCTCCTGCATACAAACCATCTGATCTGTAACACCTGAGAGAATGAGAGGCTGCATGAAGTAGCCCTTCCCTTCTTCCACCTGGTGTCCAGAAATTATTGTTGCACCCTTCGAAACTGCATCGTCGATATGCCGTTGGACTTTTTCAATGGCCCGGTAATCAATTAAAGGTCCAATGTCAACAGATTCACTAAGTCCGTTCCCTACCTTCATTTCCCTGAATGCTGCAGCGAACGCATCAAGAAATTCAGTTTCCCTGCTTTCGTGAACATAAATCCGATTCGCACATATGCAAGTTTGCCCTGCATTCCGGAATTTGGACTGAATCACCCCTTCTACAGCGGCAAGAATGTCGGCATCCTCTGCAACAATAAAAGGTGCCAGCCCGCCAAGCTCCAGCGATACCTTTTTGACTGTATCTGCCGCTTTCCTCATCAACAGCTTACCAACTGGTGTTGAACCGGTAAACGTAATTTTTTTAACACGAGGATCTTCCATCCAGACATCGGAAACTGCAGCAGCATCGGTTGTTGTCACAATATTAATTACACCAGGCGGAATACCTGCTTCCTCCGCACATTCAGCGAGCAGCAAGGCTGTCAGTGGTGTAGCAGGTGCCGGCTTGATGACAGCAGTACAGCCTGCTGCAAGTGCAGGTGCGATTTTCCTAGTAATCATCGCAGCCGGGAAATTCCAGGGAGTGATGGCAGCAACGACTCCGACCGGTTGTTTCTGGATAAGGATCCGCTTTGATCCGGATGAAGCTGGGATTGTTTCACCGTAAATCCGCTTAGCCTCCTCTGCATACCACTTCACAAATGAATTGGCATAGCTAATTTCTCCTCTTGCTTCCTGTAGCGATTTTCCTTGTTCAGTCGTAATCATCACAGACAGCTCTTCTTTTCTTTCCTCAATAACCGTATACCATTTTTCGAGTAAGGATGCACGTTCATGGGCGGTCTTTTTTGACCAAGTTAGAAAAGCTTCGTGTGCCGCGTCGACAGCAAATTTAGCCTGTTCGGGTCCACCATCAGGCACATACCCGACTGGTTCGAGTGTGGCTGGATTTTCCACCATGAAGCTCTTTTCCATAAAAAGTGGTTCACCGTTTATGTACATTCCTTTCCTTGATTCGGATGTTGTCATTGCAAGCCCTCCTTTTAAAAAATTATATCACCCGTGATATCGTTTTTCCTTAAAGAAGGTTTTCGGGAAATACTCCAAACGCAGTGGGGATTTAGTACTTTTTCAGTATTTAATCACATCATGATGTTGGTTATTATTAATTGAAAGCCCTTACATTTTGGAGGAGATATGATGATGCACTGGAGGCATTTTCGTCTTGGATTTACATTTATGCTTCTTATCAATCTATTAATCGCCCCGTCCCTGGTCCAAGCAACTTATAAAACTATAAAACCAAAAGTATCTTACCCGCTTAAACAATGGGAAGCTGTTTCCTACGACAGGCCAGAACAATACTCCAGCTTTACAACCAAAAAGGATATTTTTATAAAGATGCGGGATGGTATCAATCTTGCTGCTGACGTACATCTTCCGAACGGTCCTGGTCCCTTTCCTGTCATCTTGACACAAACGCCCTATAACAAAAACATGAATAGCAGTG
The DNA here is from genome assembly GCF_001278805.1 of Bacillus sp. FJAT-18017. GTDB lineage: Bacteria > Bacillota > Bacilli > Bacillales > Cytobacillaceae > Bacillus_D. The sequence continues at coordinate 3,542,768 of NZ_CP012602.1, forward strand.
AAAATCTTAATGAGTACTTTATTAAGCGCGGCTATGTCCATTTGGTCATCGATGTCCGCGGTACCGGCTCATCCCAGGGAACGTGGGATTCATTTGGTGAGTCTGAGCAGCTTGATGGTAAAGAGCTTGTTGAATGGGCGGCATCACAGCAGTGGAGCAATGGCAAAGTGGGTTTGTACGGATCTTCGTATCGGGCAATTAACCAGCTGTTGACTGCTGCCCACCAGCCAGAAGGCCTTAAAGCAATCTTTCCAATTGTCCCAATGGGAGATATGTACCGCGACATCCTTATGTCCGGAGGCACCGTTAATACCGGCTTCATCCCACTCTGGCTTGGCCTTGTTACCGGCAGCGGTTTGATGCCGCCAACCTATACTCTCTCCGAACCAATCTTGGCATCGACGGTTCTGTTGGGGCATGCCGGGCAGACAACAGGTTTCCCAATAGGCACTTTGGCATCAGTCCTGACAGGCGGAGAATTTGCGTATGATGGGCCCCAAGCTTGGATGCGTTCGCCGCTAAGCGTCGCTGACCGTATCAAAGTTCCGGCCTTTTTCGCAGGCGGATTGCATGATTTATTTCAAAGGGGAACACCTCTTTTATATGAACGGCTTAAGGCCAATGGAATACAGACTAAGCTTTTGATGGGAAACTGGACACATGGAAACTATGGAAGCGGCCTGCCGGCAGATAATGTACCGACTCTTGACCATTTGGCACTGAGATGGTTCGATCAGTATTTGAAAGGAATCAATACTAACATCGGCAGCATTCCGGATGTGACTCAATATGTTATTGGCGAAGATAAGTTTGTAGTCCAGCCGGGATGGCCGCATCAAGTGGCATCTGCACAGCGATACTATCTCAGAGCAGGAGGCCTTTTAACGAAAGAAACTCCTTCCTCACTCGAAATGTCGAAATCAATGCTTCAGCAGCCGGTGAATGGAATCTGTTCAGGGAGCACAAATCAATGGATGGCTGGTATACCGGATCCAATTCCATGTACAAAGGATAACCGGTTAACCGAATTGACCGAGCTAACCTACACCACCGCACCGGCAAGTAGTGATTTACGCGTCTCCGGTCCAATTGCAGCCAAAATTTTTGCAAAAACAACGGCTAGGGAACTTGTCCTTTCGGTCCGTGTCACGGATGTCGCACCCGATGGGTCCTCCCGTGAAATTACTGCCGGCTGGCTTGCAGCCTCACACCGCGCTGTTGATGAAAGCAAGAGCCGCTTCCTTGACGGACAAATGATTCAGCCGTGGCATACTTTCACAAAGGAGGCAGCAATGGAGGTAACACCCAATGAGGTGATGGAGCTGAACGTGGAAATATTCCCCTCCAACTTTGTTATAAAAGAAGGGCACAAGCTTCGGGTTGCGATAGGCCCGAGTGACTTCCCGCATTCAATGTCACCTGCACCGCAGCTCTTGAATCAGCTGGGCGGGATTGCGACAATAATGAACACGAAACAATACCCTTCTTCGATTGTCCTGCCTGTCCTTCAGGAACATTAAAGGAAGTGACGTATGGATGACCATACGTCACTTCCTTTTTTGTTTGGTTATAGTTTATTCAGGATAGTCGGAGCTGCCAATTTAATAAATTCCTCTGGAGGAAGTTCGCTATTCCTTTTCCACTCGACAGAAGCACCATATAGCCCCCAGCTTAACATGGCAGCTGTTAACTTTAATTCCGATTCCGTTTTCGTCGAATGCTTTTTTGCCAGCATATTGTACAAAATGATTTCAATCTGCTCTCTAATAATTCGAGCGATCGTATCTTGATAACCGGCATGGCAGCGGTTTGACAAAGTCATTTGGAAATTGGTGATAGCCAGGAACATACTGACAAGTGCAGCCTCATCGAGTTCCTTATCAGTGAAGTCCTTGTCATTCAATTTGATCTGCAATACCTCAGACAGAACTTTTTCAAGAAGGTCGTATTTATCCTCGAAGTGATAATAAAACGTAGCCCGGTTGATCATTGCCTCGGTTGTTAAATCTTTTATTGTAATATCCTTAAAATCCTTCTTCCCTGACAATTCGATAAAAGAATCCATAATCAGCTTACGGGTTCTGAGAATTCTTGGGTCGGTTTTTAACTCTTCCACTATGTGTCACCTACTTTTTCAACAATTTTCCGAATGTGTTGGATATACGACAGACCTGAAAAACTATTGGTTTTGATGATATTTATTATCCCCTACAATATAGTTGAAGGCAAAGAACCAGCTTCCAAATCTGATTCTACTAGTAAACTAAAATGAAAGCGGGGAGATAATTGTGGAAAGAAACAATAATATGGTTTGTGACATGGAGACAGGTGTTTGTGGGCCAGCTGAAGACAATGGCATTGAAATGATTAACTTCAATCAACCTAAGAAAACAATCAATCTTTACTATGTGACCGATCCAATTTGCTCACATTGCTGGGCGCTCGAGCCCGTGCTGCGCCGCTTTATCGAGCAGTATGGCGATGTTTTCAAAATCCAAACGGTTATGGGAGGTTTGTTGGAAAAATGGGGAGACGGACCTATCGACCCCGCAAATGGAATCTTTAAACCTGCCGATGTTGCCGGCCATTGGAGAGAAGTTGGTGAGTACTCCCGGATGCCAATTGACGGTTCACTGATGATTGACAATCCGGTTCAATCATCCTTCCCTCCTTCCCGGGTTTTTAAAGTCATTCAGCTAAACCATGGTGATGAACTTGCCACTGAATACTTAAGACGGGCACGGGAGGAGCTTTTCGCCTTTAACAAAAACATTTCCGATGATTCAGTCCTGGTTGGAATCGTCAATAGCCTCGAACTTAATGGACAGGCCATTGTGGGGGAGGCCAACCAGCCGGCCGGACACCAGCTTTTAAATGAAGATTTTGCACTTTCGAGAAGCCTCGGCGTAAGAGGATTTCCAACGATCATTATGATGAACGAAGAAAATAAAGGTGTTAAGATGGTCGGCGCACGCCCGCTGGACTACTACGTTGACGGATTAAAGCAGGTCCTTGGCACTGAAGAGGTTCAGGTGAAGCAAGTGCCACTTCTTTCCTCCCTTCTGAAAAAAGAAAAGCTGCTGTTTTCTAAAGAAATAGAAGTGATGTATGACATCGAAAAATCTGATGTTGCTGCTTTTATAAAGAAAGAACTTTCACCAGGAAGTTATCAGGCAAACGAAATCCTTGGGGAAATGTATTATACAACGAACTAAATACAAAAAGAACTCGTCCTGGGTTTTTGAACCGGACGAGTTCTCTTTAGATAGACAGGATTTCCCTGATATCTTCTTCTGTAAGCGTTGTTGTTCCCTTTTCCCCATTATCAATAAGTTCTTCAACAAGATGACGTTTTTTCTCCTGCAATTCGTTCATTTTTTCCTCAATTGTGCCTCGAGTGATCAGCTTAATAACCTGGACAGCATTTTTCTGGCCCATGCGGTGTGCCCTGTCCGCAGCCTGTTCCTCGACTGCAGGATTCCACCATAAGTCATATAAAATAACCGTGTCGGCTCCGGCCAGATTTAGTCCGGTACCACCAGCTTTCAGGCTGATCAGGAAAAAATCACGCTCTCCTTCATTGAATCGATTACACACATCGACTCGTTCCTCAGGAGGCGTTTGGCCGTCAAGGTAAAAGAAAGGCAGTCCCTGATAGGTAAATTCTTTGCGAATCAACTCAAGCATTTTCGTAAATTGAGAGAATATCAGTACCCGTCTCCCTGATTGCCTGCATTCATCGACAATTTCGAGCAGCTGTTCAAATTTCGCAGAGCGCCCCTGATAATCTTCCATAAATAGTGACGGGTGGCAGCATATTTGCCGCAGCCTCGTCAATCCGGCAAGAATTTTGATCTTGTTCTTCCTGATTGTTTCTTTATCAAGATGCTTTAATGTCTGAAGACGGAGCTTTGATAAAAATGCTGCATATAGCTTCTTCTGGTCAGGGAGCAATTCAATTGATTCGACTGTTTCCAATTTTTCAGGAAGCTCGGCTAGCACATCTTCCTTGATCCTCCTTAGCATAAAAGGACGAATTCTCCGCGCAATCTGCTTTCTCGTCAGGTGGCTGTATTCCCGAAGGCCCTGGAACAATTCCGGAAAGACAATGTGAAAAATCGCCCATAATTCCTCTACCGAATTTTCGATTGGCGTACCGGTTAAAGCAAATTTATGGTTTGCTCTAATTTTTTTCACTGCCCGGAATGTCTGTGTGGTTGGATTTTTAAAAGCCTGTGCCTCATCAAAAAAGGCACTGTGGAACGATTGCCCTTCATACCATCCGAGGTCTTTCCGGAGCAAAGTATAGGTGGTAATAAGCACATCCACATCGCCGAGATTATTCTCCAGCTTTTGTCTTTCCTCTCTATTCCCATCAACTAAAATTGCATTGATTTCTGGTGCAAACTTGAGGAATTCATTCAGCCAATTGTATGTGACGGCAGTCGGACAAACAATCAAAGCATGACTGTTGTTCATCCGAATCTCAGGGAGCACGGACAGAATAAACGAAATGCTTTGCAGCGTTTTCCCTAGTCCCATGTCATCGGCAAGGATCCCTCCAAAACCATATTCGGCCAGCCTTTTCATCCACTGATATCCCGCAGCTTGATAGTCTCTAAGCGTTGCTTCAAGCGAAGGCGGCAGTGGATAAGCCGCTTCGGTTCCGGCCATATCAAGGAAAGTCCGAAATGAATCTTCAAATTGAAAAACGTTTGCTTCGTCCGGCCCGTCAAGCATCCGCAAGCCTTCGAGAAGCGGCACGTTCAAACCTTCTTCAAGGTCCGCCGTCTGGATTGGTCCTGCTTTCAGAAATCGTTGAATTTCTTCGAACTCGCGTGTCTCGAGAGACATCAGCGCACCATCCCGTAACCGGTAGTACTTACGTTTCACTTCAAGCGCAGCGAGAACATTCTTAATTTCCTGTTCAGATATCCCTGTCAGTTCAAACTTGAATTCCAGCCAGTTTGTACGCTCTTTCTTCACTTTTACGCTGATCCTTGGCTGCAGATTCTCCCGGAAAATCCTGTTCCTGACCGAAGTCGTCGCATATACCTGGGTAAGCTTTTGCAGCCTTGGGAGGATATGATATAAGAACTCATACTCCAGTTCCTCATTATGCAAAAAATAACCGCCTTCGGTCTTTGCAAATGAGCTTTCCTCCATTATTTCAAGTATTTCATGTTCTTTTACCCAATTGCGGATCACTCCGGGACTTGAATCCATCGCATTGCCATCAAGAGGATCAATTAAATGATGCCCGTAATGAAATTCAAGCCCGGCAAGCAGCCGGTTTTTCACACGATCAAGATAAAGCTTGGCGACCAGTGGCTTTCGTTCGTAGCTAGACATGGACTCCTGAATTTGAATAGTTCCAAGATTCCTCAAAGCCGGAACAATTTTTTCCTGAAAATAAGCCGTCTGATCCTCTGATACCGGAATTCCGCCTGAAGCAGATCCCTTCATCAGCACTTGAAGTTCGGAGAGTGTCGCGGCTTCTTCCGGTGTAAGCTGGATCAGCTTCCCATCTGAAAAAACAGCGTCATATGCTTCCAACAGGAAAAGCCGGTCCATTCCTTCTATTACTAAGTAATTTCTTCCTGGTTCAGTTTCAGATAGTTCTATTTTTAAAGGAAGAGGCCCTTTGGATACATTGAACCCTTTGTATTCCATTCCATCGATAATTAGCTTTACATCTTGTGCCTTTTCGAGAAGCTGGGTGGCTTGGTGCCAGGCGGATGGAGGTATCAATAGTGACGGGCCAGTTACTTTAGCTTCCGCTCCCACTATTGCTTTCTCATCCTCATAAATTTTTATTAATACCTGAAGAAAATCATCCGCTTCTTTTTCAAAGCAATGAAGAGCCGGATTGTATAGAGCTGCGGAATTCATAGTGCCGGATTGTACCTGTTCAAGAAATTGGCGGATGTCCTCGGTGGACTTTTCAAATAGAGAAATTTCAATTCCGAGCATCCATCTCCCATTCACTAGTTTAACGGGATTTACGATAAATACAGGATTCAGCACTTCCCTTGTCTCAAAGTGAAGCTGCTTGCGGCTTTTTAGCTTTGATTGGTTCCTGAGCAGGCTCTGAAAGTTGTTTGCCGTACCCGGCTGTGAAACAGGATTTACCTTCTGTTCATTCGGCTTTTCCGACAGGGCAAGAAGCACTGCTGCAACATGCTGGCACTCCTGCCGCACTGATGCAAGTGACGGACAACTGCACGATGTCTGGAATCCCCCTTTTCCATTGGATTCGACAAGTACATGAAAATCCTCCGCACCTTTAACAATTGCTGAACAGTTTGTACCGGTAAGAGACTGGATAACCACTTTATTCGCCTGGTAAAATGCCGTACCCCTTTTTAAGGACACGACTCCACAGCGATCTTTAATCATTGATTGAGTAACTTTTATAGTCAAGGAGTGTTTCGTTCCTTCCGTTTTCATTCCAAAGTAACTTTAATTATAGCCTGTTGGGATATTTGTTTCCAGGGAAGGTGTTTTTGAGTTCCGCTTTAGATTAAGGAAGGAAAGGTAATTTTCTGTTTTGGGGGGTGGATAATGGGAAAGAAGCTTAGTTGTAGTAACAATTGTGGATTTTCCGCTCATACAATATGCCGTTATACTGCTCCAGGGGTACTCTTCAGTTTGTTCCGCAAGGCCTGCCTTGATGGGGTTAAGATGGATATACCGGCTTAGTTCTAGTTCGTATCTAGGGTTGGTAACTAGAAAGGACTTATATCTTCTCTCGAAAACATAACCGCTATGTCGATGCTTTTTATTAAAATACCTGGCATACCCGGCATTTATAGCTTGCATGATGTTACTAAGAGGGTGATCAATCGTTTCAATCTGAAGATGAACATGGTTTGGCATAATACAATAAGAATGAAGCTTAAATGGATATCTTTGCTGAGCCATTTTAACGAAATCGAGATACATCTCTCTGTCCTCATCAGTATGAAATAATATTGTTCGCCGGATTCCCCTGCTAATGACATGAAACGCACCTTTAAACCAGACTCGATTCCTTCCAGACAAGCGCATCACAACCTTTTTAAATTTTTTATAATGGAATGATGAGTGGAGAGTTTCTAAAGAATTGTAGAAATTTAGGAGGATTTACACGGTTATTATTTCTCTTTTCAAAAGCTATTTCCTTCTTTTTTAAAAATATTTTCGCCAGTAAATACTATTGAAAATTAGTATTGCACGGTTGGTTAGGAATAGGCTGCTCCCTTAATGATAAAGTGCTTTTAATTTACTAATATTCAAGTGGATTGGCTATTAAGTCTCTGAGTAGTACTAGTTTTAAGTATAGGTTTGGTAGTGAGTCTCTGAGTAATACTAGTAAAAAGTTACTATATTCCGCATCCAACTAGGAATAAAGTGTAGCCTCTGGGATATAGCACTTTTAGTACTACTCTGAGTACTACTAGTTTTTTGTGTGGATTTACTAGTGAGTCTCTAAGTAATACTAGTGAAAAGTTGCTATATTCCGAATCCAACTAGGAATAAAGTGTAGCCTCCGGGATATAGCACTTTTAGTACTACTCTGAGTACTACTAGTTTTTCATGCGAGATGACTAGTGAGCCTCTGAGTAATACTAGTGAAAAGTTGCTATGTTCTGCATCTAACTAGGAATAAAGAGTAACCACCGGGATATAGCACTTTTAGTACTACTCTGAGTACTACTAGTTTTTTGTGTGGATTTACTAGTGAGTCTCTGAGTAATACTAATGAAAAGTTGCTATGTTCTGCATCCAACTAGGAATAAAGTGTAGCCTCCGGAATGTAGTTATTCTGGCACTATTAGTTAGTCGAGGCAAAACCCCCCCCAGTTTAAAAACCAGGAAGGGCATATCAAAGTATTAGTTTCCTTTCTTTCCAGGCAGCTCAGGTGCTTCAAAGACAGGCGGTTCTCCACCTAATGTCTTCAAAAATGCGAGCAAGTCTGCTTTCTCTTCTTCCGTCAAACCAAGCGGCATAAATTGTTTCATAAAGAAACTCTTGTTCGGGTGGTTTTCCCCCCCGCTATTGTAATACTCAATGACTTCTTCAAGCGTCGCTATGCTGCCGTCCCTCATATACGGGCCGGTGTGGGTTATTCCATACAATCCAGGTGTCCGGATCCGTCCCAAATCATCTGGATCCTTCGTTACCGCGAATCGGCCTTCATCCTCAGACTCCAGACCAATATTGTAGTAATTGTTGTCGGATAGATTCATGCCGTTGTGGCAGGTAACGCACATCGCTTTGCCGACAAATAGGTCGAGCCCGCGGACTTCCTGGTCAGTCAACGCGTCGTTTTCACCCTCGAGGAACCTGTCGTAAGGTGTATCCCGAACGACAATCTGCCGTTCAAATGCCGCAATCGCCTTTGCAATGTTTTCCTTTGTTATCCCGCTCTCGAATGCTTCTACGAATAGCTCTTCATATCCTGGTATCGCATTCAGTTCTGGTATCAAATCATCGAGCT